>JBIIPQ010000123.1:0-10770 GCA_044342535.1 Burkholderiaceae bacterium | reverse complement strand
GGCACTCGAGGTCGACCTCTCGGGGCAGGTCAACGCCGAGGCCCACAACGGGCGCTACATCGGCACGATCGGCGGGCAGGTCGAGTTCGTGCGCGGCACGCGGCTCTCGGAGGGCGGCGTGTCGGTGATCGCGCTGCCGGCGACCCAGGGCGAGGCCCGGCGATCGCGGATCGTGGCGAGCCTGAGCGGGCCGGTCACCACGCCGCGCAGCGACATCGACCACGTGGTCACCGAGTTCGGCGCAGCGCGCCTGCGCGGGCTGTCGCTCGTCGAGCGGGCCCGCGCGCTGATCGCGATCGCGGACCCCGCGCACCGCGAGACGCTCGAGCGCGCGGCGGCGGCCTCGCTCAGTCCAGGTCGCGCGCCAGCCGCAGGCCGCTGAACTGCCAGCGTGCGTCCGGCGGGAAGAAGTTGCGATAGGTGAGCCGGGCATGCGTGCGCGGCGTCGCGCACGACGCGCCGCGCAGCACGTACTGCCCGGACATGAACTTGGCGTTGTACTCGCCGATCGCGCCGTCCCACGGCCGGAAGCCCGGATAGGGCGCGTAGTCGCTGCGCGTCCACTGCCAGACGTCGCCGAAGGCCTGCAGCAGGCCCTCGCCCTCCCCCTCGGACGCCGGCAGCGGCCGCAGCGCGCCGGCCTCCGCGAAGCGCCCGGCCGCGATCGCAGCCGGCCCCTGCCGCGCGACGCCGTGCTCCCACTCGCTCTCGAGCGGTAGGCGCGGCGGCGGCTCGCCCGGAGACTGCGCGCCCAGCCAGTGCGCATAGGCGTCGGCCTCGTACCAGCTCAGGTGCGAGACCGGCGCGTCGGGCTCGAGCGGCGCCTCGCCGCGCAGCGTGAACACCGACCAGCCCGCCTCGCCGCGCCGCCAGTGCAACGGCGCCACCCAGCCGCGGGTGCGCGCCGTGTCGAGCCCCGCCGACTGCCACCAGCGCGCATCGCGGTAGCCGCCGTCCTCGACGAAGGCGAGCCACTCGCGCTGCGTGACCGGACGGTCGGCGAGCGCATAGGGCCGCAGGAACACCGAGTGCCGGGGCGACTCGTTGTCGAACGCGAAGCCCCCCCCGTCGTGGCCGATCTCCACGAGGCCGCCGTCGAACCCGAGCCAGCGGGGCCCGGTCGCGCCGACGCCGTCGGGTCCTGCGGCGAGGTCGGCCGGTCCGACCTCGTGCAGCCCGCGGCCCCGCACCGCCGTGGCCGCCTCGCGCGCGCGATAGGCGGGCGCCAGCGGATTGCACGAGAACGCGTGCAGCAGGTCGGTCAGCAGCAGCTCCTGATGCTGCTGCTCGTGCTGCAGGCCGAGCTCGACGAGCGCCGCCGCGTCCGGCGGCGGGTCGCGCAGCAGCGCCGCGATGCGCGCGTCGACGTCGGCGCGCCAGGCACGCACCTCGGCGAGCGAGGGCCGCGTCACCAGCCCGCGCTCGGGCCGCGGATGGCGCGCACCGACCCCTTCGTAGTAGCTGTTGTAGAGCACACGATAGGCCGGATGGAACGGCGCGAAGCCCGGCTCGAAGCGCTCGAGCACGAAGGTCTCGAGGAACCAGGTCACATGCGCGAGGTGCCACTTGGCCGGGCTCGCGTCGGGCATCGACTGCACCTGGGCATCGGCCTCCGACAGCGGCTCGGCCAGCGCGAGGGTGGCGGCGCGCACCGCGGCGAAGCGCTCGGCCAGCGGCCGGTCGGCCGATGGCTCGGATCGCGGCCCGGATCGCGGGTCGGCCAGTCGCCGATCGGCGAGATTCCTGTTCGCGCTCACGTTCATCGACGGTCTCTCCCGATCGGGTGGTGGCCCGGATGCAGCACGATGCAGGCCTGCAGCGCATCCCGCGGCGGGTCCGCGGTCCATCCCGCGGCTCGACTGCGGTCGATGTTACGCGGGTTGACTCCGCCCCCCCGGCCCGGTGAGCATCCGTGCGCATGATGACGGCGCATCGAGCGCCGCGCGAGGAGACCCGCCGTGAACCGCCCCCACCTGCTCGACCGGATCATCGGTCCCGACTGGCCGGACCTGTCCAGCCCCGAGGCCGTGCGCGCCTTCGAGGCGACCCCGTACGCCGACCGCATTGCCGCCCGCAGCACCTACGACGCGCTGCGCATCGGCGCGAGCGTGAACCCCGATGCGCCGGCGATCCGCTTCCTGCCGAACGCCGATCCGGCCGAGGCGCCGGTGGTCTTCGGGCACGCCCAGTTCCTCGGCCGCGTCACGCAGGCGGCCAACGCGTTCGGCGCGATCGGCGTCGGCCGCGACGACGTGACGAGCCTGCTGCTGCCGCTGGTGCCGCAGGCGTTCTTCACGCTGTACGGCGCCGAGGCAGCGGGCATCGCCAATCCGGTGAACCCGCTGCTCGAGGTCTACCAGCTCGTCGAGATCCTGCGCGCGGCGGACACCAAGGTGCTGGTCGCGCTCGGCCCGATGCCCGGCGTCGACATCTGGGAGAAGGTGCAGCGCATCCGCGCCGAACTGCCCTCGCTCGCGGCCATCGTCGTGGTCGGCGGTGCCTCGGTCGCGACCGCGCAGCCGGTGGCCGCGGGCCAGCCGATCCTGGTCTCGCCCGACGGCCTGGCGCCGATCTACGACTTCGACGCGCTGCTCGCGGTGCAGCGCCCGGACGCGCTCGTCAGTGGCCGGCGCATCGAGTCCGAGGACACCGCCGCCTACTTCCACACCGGCGGCACCACCGGCACGCCCAAGCTCGTGCGCCACACCCACGCCAACCAAGTCTACCAGGCCTGGGTCTGCGGGCTGATGCTGCGCATCGGCCGCGAGGAGACGGTGCTCTTCGGACTGCCGCTCTTCCACGTCGGCGGCGCGCTCACGCAGGGCCTGGCCTGGCTGGCGGCCGGCGGCTGCCTCACCGTACTCTCGGCCTCGGGCTGGCGCAGCGCGGCCGCGCAGCGCAACGTCTGGAAGCTCGTCGAGACGTACCGGCCGGCCACCTTCTCCGGTGTGCCGACGGTGCTCACCGCCGCGCTCAACGCGCCGATGGAGGGCATCGACGTCTCGAGCGTCAAGCGCGTGTCGGCCGGTGGCTCGGCCATCCCGGTGGCGGTCGGCCGCGCCTACACCGAGCGCTTCGGCTGGCCGGTGCTCGAGGTCTACGGCATGACCGAGACCTCGAGTGTGCACACCATCTCGTTCGCCGACCGGCCGATCCGCCTGGGCTCGGTCGGGCACCCCGTCCCCTACAGCCGCGTGCGCATCGTCAAGCTCGACGCGCAGGGCCGGGCCGCGGGCGACTGCGCGACCGACGAGATCGGCGTGGTGGCCATGGCCGGCCCCGGCGCCTTCTCCGGCTACCGCAGCGACAAGCACAACCGCGATGCCTTCGTGGAGCCCGGCTGGGTCAACTCGGGCGACCTCGGCCGGCTCGACGCCGACGGCTACCTGTGGATCACCGGCCGCGCCAAGGACCTGGTGATCCGCGGCGGCCACAACATCGACCCGCAGCCGATCGAGGAGATCCTGTTCTCGCATCCGGCGGTCGCGCTCGCGGCCATGGTCGGTCAGCCCGACGTCTACGCGGGCGAGCTGCCGGTCGCCTACGTGCAGCTCAAGCCCGGCGTCTCGGCCGATGCGAACGCGCTGGTGGACTTCGTGCGCGAGCGTTCGCCCGAGCGGGCCGCGGTGCCGGTGGCCGTCCACGTCGTCGACCCGATGCCGCTGACCGGCGTCGGCAAGGTCTTCAAGCCCGCGCTGCGCTGGGACGCCGCGCAGCGCGTGACCCAGCGCATGCTCGCCGACCTGTCGCTGCCCGGGCTGCGCATCGAGGTCGGTGCGCACCCGGTGCACGGGAGCCTGATCACCGTGTCGGTCGAGGGCGTGGCGCCCGATCGGCAGGCCGAGGTGATCGCGGCCGTGCAGGCGCGCATCGGGCCGCTGACGACGCGACACGAGACCGTGTTCCGTTGAAGCCGTGAATAAACCTACTGCGCGTCCCGATCCGACGCCTGCGATGCTCGCCGTACTCGCGTACGGCTGCGCTTCTCGACGCCGGCTCGGGCCTGCTCGCTACGGTTTCTTCACGGCTTCTACGACCGTACTTCCCGACTTCCGTCGCCCCCCGTTCGAACCGAACCCAGGACTGTCCTACCGATGAAAGCCGTCCGTTTCTCCCGCTTCGGCCCTGCCCACGAAGTCGCCGAACTCGTCGACGTCGAGGAGCCCGGCGCCCCCGGCCCCGGCGAAGTGCTGCTCGAGCTCGAGCGCTCCTCGATCAACCCCGCCGACCTGCTGCAGTTCGCGGGCCGCTACGGCGCGGTGCAGCCGAAGCTGCCGGTGTGGGCCGGCGGCGAGGCGGTGGGGCGAGTCCTGCAGACGGGCGAAGGCGTCGCGCACCTGAAGGCGGGCGACCGCGTGCTCGCGCTGCTGGCCGCGCGCGGCAACTGGCGTCCGCGCACGAAGGCGTCGGCCGCACGGCTCTTCGCGCTGCCCGAGGCCGACCTCGACCAGCTCGCGATGCTCGGCGTGAACCCGCCCACCGCGTGGCTGATGCTGCACGACTTCGTGTCGCTCGCGCCGGGCGACTGGGTGATCCAGAACGCCGGCAACTCGGGCGTCGGTCAGGCGGTGATCCAGTTCTCGAAACGGCTCGGCTGGAAGACCGTGAGCCTCGTGCGCCGCGACGAGCAGGTCGCGCCGCTGCGTGCGCTGGGCGCCGACGTCGTGCTGGTCGACGGCCCCGAGCTCGCCGCACGCGTGCACGCGGCCACGGGCGGCGCCAAGCCGCGGCTCGGCATCGATGCGGTCGCGGGCGATGCGACGCGCCGGCTCGGCAGCACGATGGCCGACGGCGGCGTGGTCGTGAACTACGGGATGCTGTCGGGCGACGCCTGCGCGCTCGAGCCGGGCGACGTGGTGTTCCGCGACGTGTCGCTGCGCGGCTTCTGGCTGGCGCGCTGGTTCGCGAGCGCGCCGCTCGATCAGCAGCACGCGCTGTACCGACAGCTCGGTGGCGCGATCGCCGATGGCGCGCTGCGGGTCGAGGTCGAGGCGGTGTATCCGCTCGCGAAGGTGACCGAGGCGCTCGCGCATGCGGCGCGGCCCGGCCGCGGCGGCAAGGTGCTGATCGCGCCGAACGCCTGAGTCGGCGCTCAGCGGGCGGGGCTCGGGGCGGCGCCCTGCGCCCCGGCCTGCGCCGGGCCGGGGCCCACCAGGAACACCCGGGTCAGCCCGCTGTCCTGCAGCCGGTCGACCACCGTGGCCGCGAGTCGCAGGTCCGGCCCGGTGACGAAGACCGGCACCGCGTTCGGCAGGTCGGCCGCGGCCTGCTCGCCCCAGACGATGCGCACCGCGAGCTCGGCCTCGTCGGAGCCGCCGCGGTCCACCTTCACGCGCAGGGCCGCGCCCGGGCGTGCGGCGAGCACGCGCGCGGCCTGCTCGGGGCTCGCGTAGAGCCCGAGGCGCGTCACCGCACCGGTGTCGACGAAGGGCGAGGCGCGCGCGACGCGCGGCGCGGCCAGCACCGAGGCGATCGCCTTCTCGGAGCCGGGGTCGGCGAGCATCGGTGCGGCCGGCGACGATGCGGCGGCCGGCGCGGCTGACAGGCTGTCCGAGGCGGGCGCCTTCATGTCGCGGTCGGGCTGGGTGCCGCAGGCGGCGAGCGCGGTCGTCAGCACGATGCACGACAGGCGCCGGGCACGCAGTGCGCGTGACGGTCGCGCGGACCTGAACGGGCTCGATACGGTGGTCATGAGGCTCCCTCGGGTCGCCGCGAACGGCGCGGCTCGAAGGACCGATCGTCGGCGCCCGGGGCAGGCCGGGCCATCCCGCAAGGGCGTTACCGCAGACGGGGGGAGCGCGGCGGCGGGCGGGCACGGCCGTCGCACGGACCCACATCCCTGGCGCTCCAACCAGGCCCCACACTGGCGCCGCGGCGACCATGCCGAGCGCGGCCAGTCGCCATGCGCTTCATCGCCTGTGGTCCTCGGCGGTGTCGCGGAAGTCGTTCTCGTGAACGTCTAGAGCAGATCCACGACCTTCCGAAGTCGCGCTGCCGTCAGCGGAAGTCCTGCCGCTTCGAACGAGTCCGCGAACTGCATCGGCGTCTGTGCTGGCTTCTTCCGGTTCGCCCGAACGGATCGGAAGGCTGCGATGACCGAGAGCTGCTCAAGGTCCCACTGGTTCACGATGAAGACATCCGGGTCGATCACCTGGATGTGCAGCGGATCCAGGAGCCCTTGCGGGAATCGAGGACCGCGCGCCGCATGGCATCGCGCCGCTTCTCCATGCGACCCACGAGATCAGGCCGGTTTCGCTCGAGCGCCGCCATCCACTCGTTCTCGATCTGCCTGGTCCATTTCGCGGCGTAGATGCCCTCGGCCGCGATGCTGATCAGCGCGTCAGTGCAGGCGATCGGGTAGAGCACGCACGCGTCGAGAACCGCTGTGTAGTGTGCGTGCCCTGCCACGGCCGATCAGTAGTCGAGCCCGAGCTCGCGGTCGGCATCCGCTAGATCGCGGAGAGCGGCCCGTTGCCCCTCTCGTTCCTTCGCCGCGTACGCCTGGAGGTCCTCGAGCGCGATGCGCCGGTGGGTGCCGACCATCCGACACCGCAAGCGTCCTTCCTCGATCTCCTTGATCACGAACGGTCTGGACACCCGCAAGAAATTCGCGGCTTCGACCGTCGTGAACTCCCGATCGGCGGGCATGATCGTGACTGCCCGACCTTCGGACATGGCCCCGAGGATCTCGCCAAAGAGCCGGAGCGCCAGAGGAGGTACCTGGATGCTCGCGGCCTCCCCGCCATCCGTCTGCACGGTGATGGCCGGCGCTCGCGAGTGGTCGAGCGACCGCATGATGCACTGCTGTGCCGTCCGGGCCATCTCCCGGTCCCGCTTCGACTCCGGGGGCAAGACCGCCCCGGGAAGTGGCTCAACGACCGACATGTACTGCTCCTCGTCCGTGGGGGGCCGCCAAGTCATTGCCCGGCGTACGCGCGAATCCAAGCGTACGTCACATACGCAACAAGTGCAATAGATGCAACGAACGAAGCGACGGCTCAGTCCGTCCCTGTTCTCGGCTCCCGAACGCGCACCCGGACGGCGGTGCTGCGATGACCCGCGGTTGTGCCGGAGAGTGGCGGCAGACCCGATACCGTGGCCCAACGCCTCGTCCGCCAGCTCGACGACGACCTCAAGGCGCGCCTGAAGCGGCGTGCCGCCCGGCACGGCCTCAGCATGGAGGAGGAAGCGCGGCGCATCCTGCGTCAGGCGCTGGAGGACGAGGGCGCCCCGCGCGCCGGGCTCGGATCGCGGATCGCGGCCCGGTTCGCCAGGACTGGCCTGGACGCACCGGTGCCCGAGCTGCGCGGCCAGCGGGTCAGGCCGCCGGACTTCGGCCAGTGATCGTCCTCGACACCACCGTGCTGTCGGCGCTGATGCGCACCGAGCCCGATGCCGCCGTGCTCGGCTGGCTCGACCTGCAGGCGCCCGATGCCGTCTGGACCACCGCGGTGACGGTGTTCGAGGTGCAGATCGGCCTCGGGCTGCTGCCCGCCGGACGGCGCCGACGGACACTCGAGGCCGCGCTCGAACGGCTGCTCGCCGAGGACCTCGAGCACCGTGTGCTCGGCTTCGACACCTCGGCGGCGATGCACGCCGCCCGCCTCGTGGCGGCGCGCCAGAAGGCGGGACGGCCGGTGGACCTGCGGGACACGCAGATCGCCGGCATCGTGTGCGCGAGGCGCGGGACGCTCGCGACGCGCAACCTGCGGCATTTCCGCGACCTGGACGTCGCGGTGGTCGACCCCTGGTCCTGAGGGGCCGGGCGTTCAGTCCACCACCGCGACCACCTCGACCTCGATCATCAGGTCCTCGTGCACCAGCGCCGGCGTGCCCACCAGCGTGCTGGCCGGCTTGTGCTCGCCGAAGTGGCGGCCGCGGATCTCGCGGAAGGCCTTCAAGCGCGAGCTCGTCAGGTCGCGCACGTAGGTGTTCATCTTCACCACGTGGCGCAGCTCGGCGCCGGCCGCGGCCAGCGCGAGCTTCAGGTTCTCGAGCACGCGCTCGGCCTGCGCCTCGAAGGTCGTGCCCACCACGCGGCCCTGCTCGTCCATCGACACCTGGCCGGAGACGTGGATCGTGCGGCCGCCGGTGACGACCGCGACGTGCGAATAGCTGCCGCGCGACAGGCCGGGCGGATCGATGTACTGGACGCTCATGGATTCGGTCTCCTCGACGGGGTGAAGGGCGCCGGTGCGGCGCCGCGTATGCTGGCACGGATGGAGCTGCTCGTCCGCCTTCCCGCCGTCCAGGCGCACCTGCTGCGCGACCGCCTCGCGCGGCACGGCATCCGCGTGGTGCTGCTGAACCTGCACGTGCAGGGCGCCGTCGGCGAGCTGCCGCCCGAGGCCGCGCTCGCGCAGGTCTGGATCGACGACGCCCGCGAGCGCGAACGGGCCCGCGCGGTGCTGGCCGAACACGAGGCCGACGCACAGCGCGCCGACGGGGTCCGCTTCTGCCCCGCCTGCGGCGAGGAGAACCCGGCGAGCTTCGAGCTGTGCTGGGGCTGCGGGGCGGGGCTCTAGCGCCGCCGGACCGGCGCGGCGGCGGCGGCGGCGGCGGCGGCGGCGGCAGTGGCGGCAGTGGCGGCGGCGGCCGATCAGGTCGATCAGGTGGACGGGGTCGACGCCATCGTCGCGTACGCCTGCAGCACCGCATCGACATGGGCGCGCCGCGCGCTCGCCGACGGCATCTTGTCGGCGAGGCCGCCGTCGACCATCAGGCTCGCCAGCCCGTGCACCTGCGACCAATGGAGCGTCGCCAGCGCCTCGTCGGGTGCGCCGTGGACGATGGTCACCATCCGCATCAGCTCGGTGTGCGCGCGATCGCCCGCTTCGGCGGCCGCGGGAAACCGCGCCGGATCGCACAGCTCCGGGCGGAACATGATCCTGAAGCGCCCCGGCTGCTCGAGCGCGAAGTCCACGTAGGCGTGGCCCGCGTCGTACAGCACCCGCCGCGGGCCGTGTCGGGCGGCACCGTCGTTCGCACGGGCCAACCGGTCGGCCAGCATCGAGAAGCCGCCGGTCACCAGCTCGGCGAGGATCGACTCGCGGTCGGCGAAGTGGTGGTACGGCGCCTGGTGCGTGACCCCGGCGCGGCGCGCGACCTCGCGCATGCTGAGCGCGGCCACGCCTTCCTCGCGCAGCAGGTCCGCGGCCGCGTCGAGGATCCGCTGGCGCAGGTCGGGCGCGGGCGGCTTGGCGGCGCGTGTCTCGGCAGGCTTGGCAGCAGGCTTCGCGGGCGGCTTCGCAGCGGACCTCGCAGCGGGCGTCGCAGCGGACCTCGCAGCGGGCGTCGCAGCGGGCGTCGCAGCGGACCTCGAAGCGGGCGTCGTCGCCCGCGCGCCCGGGTCGGGCGCCTTTCGGGCGCTGCGGATCGAAGCAGTCATCGTCGTTCTCTCGGGGCGGTGCGCGGCGCTCGGCCGACCGCAGGGCGGGTCGGCGCAGCCAGGCACTTGACACTGTCTACTCTATCACCTAACCTGCAATCCGTGTGCTAGACACTGTCTACCCCAAACGCCCCTCCCCCCGATACCGGAGCGCCCCATGGACGACCTCTCCCTCGACCCGACCTGCCCCTACGCCCGCCCGCTGCTGGCCGTCGCCGCGGCCCTCGGCACCGTCGCGACCGTCGCCGGCCTCGTGGCGCTCACCGTCATGACCGCGCTGGTCTGACTGCCATGGCGCTGCCCGACACCGTCTTCGCGCTGGCCAACGGGCTGGCGCTGCCCGCCTGGATCGCGCTGGCGGTGTCGCCGCCGCGCGCCCGCTGGACACGCTGGACCTGGCTCGTCACCGGCCGGCTGCTGCCGCTCGCGTTCGCGCTCGCCTACGTGGCGATGCTGGTCGCGAGCCCGCCCTCGAACGGCGGCGGGTTCGGTTCCATCGCGGAGGTCCGTGCGCTGTTCGCCGTCGACCATGCACTCACCGCCGGCTGGATCCACTACCTCGCCTTCGACCTGTTCGTCGGCACCTGGATCGCACGACGCGCGGGCGACCTCGGCCTGCCGCACCTCGCCATCGTGCCGGTGCTCGCGCTCACCTTCCTCTTCGGGCCGGCAGGACTGCTGGCCTTCTTCGTGCTGCGTGCGGCGCTGCGGCCCGCGTCGCTGCGCCCGCAGCAGGGAACCCACCCATGACCACCTCCGCCCTCCCCTTCGCTCCCACGGCGCGCGGCCCGCTCGCCGCACTGATCGCCCGCGAGCCGACCCTCGCGCGCTACGGCATCGCGATGTGGCTCGCGATGATCCCCGCCGCACTCGCGCTCGGCCTCGACGAGCGGCTGCTGCGCGAGGCGCCGATCTGGCTCAAGCCGCTGAAGTTCCTCGCCTCGGTCGGGCTCTTCTCGCTCACCACCGCCTGGTTCATCGGGCTGCTGCCCGAAGCACGGCGCCGCGCGTGGCCGGTGCGCGCGGCCGTCTGGACGCTGATCGCCGCGGGCAGCTTCGAGATCGCCTACATCGTGCTGCAGGCGGCGCTCGGCGCGGGGTCGCACTACAACGTCGGCGACCCGGTGCATGCGGCGCTCTACTCCGCGATGGCCGTCGGCGCGATCGCGATGACCGCGACCCAGCCCGTGATCGCCTGGCAGATCGCGCGGCACGGCGGCCTCGTCCGCGGCAGCGCATGGCGCACGTCCGTGCTGTGGGGCCTGTCGCTGACCTTCGTGCTGGGCACCGTGTCCGGGATGATGCTCGGCGGCTTGCAGCCGCCCTCGGGCGGCGGGATGCCGCTGACCAGCTGGCACATGACGGGCGACCTGCGGCCCGCG
>JBIIPQ010000122.1:0-10772 GCA_044342535.1 Burkholderiaceae bacterium | reverse complement strand
CGTCCTTCATGAAGAAGGCCTCGATCGCGGGCCGCGAATCCAGGCCGGCGGCGAAGGCCGGCACGACCTCCAGGCCCTCGACCTCCATCGCGGCGATCACGCCGTCGTAGTGGGCGGCGTTGCCGGCGAGCAGGTACGAGCGCATCAGCAGCAGGCCCACGCGGCCGCGCGGCAGGCCCTCGCCCTTGAGGCGGGGCAACGCGTCGGCGCCGTGGGCGATCCGGCCCTTCATGCGCGGATGGTAGACACCCACCTCGGGGTAGTCGACCGGCGGCTGCGCCTTGACCTTGCCGCGCAGGCCGCGGCGCGGACCGTCGGCGTAGCGGTCGACCAGGCCGCGGACCATGTTGAGGACGTTCTCCTCGGAGCCGCCGAGCCAGTACTGCAGCGTGAGGAAGTACTGGCGCACGTCCTGCGCGGTGCCGGGCACGAAGCGCAGCAGCTGCGGGATCCGGCGCAGCATCTTCATCTGCTGCGCACCGGCGCTGGAGGGCTGGCCGGCGGTGGGCTTGCCCGCGTTGCCGCGCAGCTTGCGCAGCAGTGCCATCGGCCCGCCCGAGGTGCCGTCCATCGTGAAGCGGCCGAGCCGGGTGAGCTTGGTGACCTCGGGCGCGGACATCGCGCAGACCATCGCGTCGCAGGCGTCGCGGCGCGCGCGCAGCGCCGGCAGCACCGGGAGGAAGTGGTCCTCCATGAACAGCATGGTGACGATGACGATGTCGGCGGTCGCGATGTCGGCGATGCAGCCTTCGAGCGCGTCCGGACGGTCGGTCCACTCGGAGGCGGCATGCACGCGCATCGAGAGCCCGGGGAGCTCGCGGCGCAGCTGCGCCGTCGCCCGCCCCATGGCGGCCGACAGGTGGGTGTCCATCGTCACGAGGACGACGTTCACCGGCGTGGCGTCAGCGGCTGAAGTGCGCTTTGGCGTCATAGAGTGTCTCCACCGTGATCAGCGCCACGCCGCGCTCGAGCGCGAAGCGCTCGGTGTTGCGCCGGGCCTTGCCGCGGACGAAGAACGGGATCTTCTGCAGCTCGCGTTCGGCATCGGCGGCCCACGCGGCAGCGGTCGTGGCAGCGGCGCTCGTCGGCGCCGTCGTCGGGGTCGGGGTCGGGGTCTGGATCGGCGCCGCCGCCGGGGCGATCGGCACCTGCGCCGCGGGCGGCGCGATCGGCGCTGCAGCGGCAGCAGGTACGGATTCGGGTTCGGCTCGGGCGGGTGTTGCCGGGAACGGCACCGCGGGCGCGGTGCGCCCGAGGTGCGAGGCGGCGGCGTTCTCGTGGAACTCGAAGTCGCCGCGGAACATCGTCAGCAGGTGCTCTTCCAGCCCCATCATCAGCGGCTGCACCCAGGTGTCGAACAGCACGTTCGCGCCTTCGAAGCCCATCTGCGGCGCGTGCCGCGCGGGGAAGTCCTGCACGTGCACCGGCGCGGAGATGACCGCGCACGGCAGCCCGAGGCGCTTGGCGATGTGGCGCTCCATCTGCGTGCCGAGCACCAGCTCGGGCTGCAGCTCGGCGACGCGCTCCTCGATCTCGAGGTAGTCGTCGCTGATCAGCGCCTCCAGGCCGTAGCCCTTGGCGGCCTCGCGGACCTCGCGGGCGAACTCGCGCGAGTAGGTGCCCAGGCCGACGACCTCGAAGCCGAGCTCGCGCGAGGCGATGCGGGCCGCGGCGATCGCATGGGTGGCGTCGCCGAAGACGAAGACGCGCTTGCCGGTCAGGTAGGTCGAGTCGACCGACTTCGCGTACCAGGGGGCGCGCGAGCCGTTGGCCGCGAGGAAGGGCTCGGGGTCGACGCCGGCGAGCGCGGCGACCTCGCGGACGAAGTCGACGGTGGCGCCGTGGCCGATCGGCACGACCTTGGTCGCCGGCTGGCCGATCGAGCGCGTGAGCCACTGCGCGGCGAGGCCGGCGGTCTCGGGGTAGAGCACGACGTTGAAGTCGGCGTCGCCCAGTCGCGTCAGGTCGGTGGGCGTGGCCTCCCAGGGCGCGACGACGTTGACGTCGATGCCGAGCCCTGACAGCAGGCCGAGCACCTCGCGCAGGTCGTCGCGGTGCCGGAAGCCCAGGGCCGTCCCGCCCAGCACGTTGCAGCGGGCCCGCACGCCCGCCTCGCGCGGCGCGCGGCGCACCGGCGGCACCAGCCGGCGCACCAGCTGCAGGAAGGTCTCGGCGGCGCCCCAGTTCTCCTTGCGCTGGTACGAGGGCAGCTCCAGCGGCACCACCGGCACCGGCAGCGCCAGCGCTGCGGCGAGGCCGCCCGGGTCGTCCTGCAGCAGCTCGGCGGTGCACGAGGCGCCGACGATCATCGCCTCGGGCGCATAGCGCTCGAAGGCCTCGCGCGCGGCGATCTTGAAGAGCTCCGCGGTGTCGCTGCCGAGGTCGCGCGCCTGGAAGGTCGTGTAGGTGACCGGCGGGCGGCGCGGCAGCCGCTCGATCATGGTGAACAGCAGGTCGGCGTAGGTGTCGCCCTGGGGCGCGTGCAGCACGTAATGCAGCGAGCGCATCGCGGTGGCCACGCGCATCGCGCCGACGTGGGGCGGTCCTTCGTAGGTCCAGAGCGTGAGCTGCATCGCCGCGCTCCGGTCAGGCGGCCAGCAGGCCGCGGCGGCGCACCGGGCGCGCGAACAGCTCGGCGAGGTCGCCGGCCTGCTCGTAGCCCTGCACTGGGGTGAAGACCAGCTCGATGGACCACTTGGTGGTCAGGCCCTCGGCCTCGAGCGGATTGGCCAGGCCCAGGCCGCAGACCACCAGGTCCGGGCGCGCGGCGCGGCAGCGGTCGAGCTGGCGGTCGACGTCCTGGCCCTCGGAGATCAGCGTGCCCGCGGGCAGCAGCGCCAGCTCGGGCGCCAGGTGCTGGCGGTGCAGGTACGGCGTGCCGACCTCCACCAGCGTCATGCCCAGCTCGCGCGACAGGAAACGCGCCAGCGGCGGCTCGAGCTGCGAGTCGGGGAACAGGAACACGCTGCGGCCGGCGAGCCGCTCGCGGTGCACGCCCAGCGCGCGGCGGGCGCGCTCGCGGCGGGCGGCGACCACCTGCTCGAAGCGTTCGGCGGGCACGCCCCAGGCGTCGGCAGCGGTGCGCAGCCAGGCGGTCGTGCCCTCCTCGCCGAGCGGGAAAGGTGCGGGCATCACGGTCGCGCCGCGGTTCTCCAGCGCCTTCGCAGTGTCGGCCAGGAACGGCTGCGCGAGCAGCACGCGGGTGTTCGGGCCGACGCTGGCCAGCTCGTTCGCGCGGCGCGGCGGCAGGAAGGCGACCGGGCCGATGCCCAGCTCCTCGAAGATGCGGCGGAACTGGTCCTCGACGATGTCGGCCATCGCGCCGGCCACCAGCAGCGCGGGCGGCGAATCGGACGCGGCCTCGGGCATCGTCGGCACCAGCGAGGCCAGGCACGCGTCCTCGCCCTGCGTGAAGGTGGTCTCGATGCCGCTGCCCGAATACGACAGCACGCGCACGGCCGGCGAGAAGCGCTGCGACAGCCGCGCGGCGGCGCGCGACAGGTCGAGCTTGATGACCTCGGACGGGCACGAGCCGACCAGGAACAGCATCCGGATGTCGGGCCGGCGCTCGAGCAGGCGCACGACCACGCGGTCGAGCTCGTCCTGCGCGTCGGCGATGCCGGCGAGGTCGCGGTCGTCGATGATCGCGGTCGCGAAGCGGGGCTCGGCGAAGATCATCACCCCGGCGGCCGACTGGATCAGGTGCGCGCAGGTGCGCGAGCCGACCACCAGGAAGAACGCGTCCTGGATCCGGCGGTGCAGCCAGACGATGCCGGTCAGGCCGCAGAACACCTCGCGCTGGCCGCGCTGGCGCAGCACCTCGGTGGCGCCGCAGCCGGCCTCTTCGATGCGGATCGGGATCGCGCCGTTCATGCGGCGACTCCGGTCGACGGGGTGGCGCTGCGGGCGGCGTCGAGGCGCGCGGCGCGCAGCTTGAGGATGAACTGCGTGGCGTTGACGACGTAGGTGGCGTAGGCCGCGAGCGCCAGCAGCATCTGGCCCCGGGCATCGATCCAGCCGGTGGCCAGCACCACCAGGTAGGCGGTGTGCAGGGCCAGCACGGCCATGCTGAAGACGTCTTCCCAGTAGAAGGCCGGCGCGAACAGGTACACGCCGTAGACGTCCTTCTCCCAGAGGCAGCCGGTGACCATGATCGTGTAGAGCACCAGCGTCTTGACGACCACCGAGACCGTGGCCGCGAGGTGCCCCTCGCCGGTCGCCAGGAACCGCAACACGAGCGCGAGGCTGACCAGGAAGACCAGGAACTGCAGCGGTGCGAGGATCCCCTGGACCAAGGTCCAGCCCGATGCGTCGCGCCGCTTGCGCTGCTCGGCCGTGTACAGAGGGGTGCGCCCGCCGGAGTGACGGGGACCCGACGACCCGGCCAATCCGTCCGTTTCGATGCCCATGGAGGCAATCTAGCCCTGGCCGGGAGATGTGTCAATCAAACTTGACGTACATCTCGCATGACACTAGATTCGAGTCCTGGCCGGGGTTGGCGTCCGTTCTCCTTGACAGTCGCCGAACCCCGACAAGACACTGTCATCGCGTTATCGGGGTACCGTGCCGAGGCGGCCAACCGGCCCATCGAGCCTCTGCTCCGCCCACCGACAGATCATTCGCAGAGCCAGGACGCGGCCGAGCGAAGCAGGCCGGACCCGCCGCAGGGCGTCCGGTCGAGGGCGAGGGCACATGGAACGGTCCACCGAAGAAGCAGGCTCCACAGGCTCACGGCATTCACAGGATACGCAGCAGCACGCCAGCCGTGCGCGCGCCCTGGCGGATTCCCACGAGCCCCGCGAGTGGCTGCAGCGCACGATCGAGACCGAGATCATCCCTCGGCTCATGCTCGCGCACGGCGCCACGGCGGTGCCCGTGCCGGACGGCACGATCGACGGCTCCGATGCCATCAGCCGCGAGGACGTGGAGACCTTCACCGCCCTCGTGCTGCGCGACGAGTCCGACGCGCTGGCGGGTTTCGTCGCCGACCTGCGCGAACGCGAGGTCGCGCTCGAGCGTGTCTATCTCGGCCTGATCGCGCCCGCCGCACGCCGGCTGGGCGTGATGTGGGAGGAGGACAAGTGCGACTTCGCCCAGGTCACGCTCGGGCTGTGGCGGCTGCAGAACCTCGTCTTCGACCTGAGCCCGCAGCTGCCGAACGGCTGGACCGCCCGCCCCGAACAGCCGCGCCGCGCGCTGCTCGCGGCCGCGCCGGGCTCGCAGCACACGCTCGGGCTGCTGATGGTCTCCGAGTTCTTCCGCCGTGCCGGCTGGGACGTGTGGTCCGATCCGTGCGCCAGCGAGGGCGACCTGGCCGCGCTGATGCGCAGCGAATGGTTCGACCTCGTCGGGCTGTCGATCGGCGCCGACCTGCACCTGCAGCCGGTCCGCTCGGTGATCTTCGCCCTGCGTCGTGCCTCCCGTAACCCGCATGTGGGCGTGATGGTCGGCGGCCCGCTGCTCGTGGACCGGCCCCAGCTGGTCTCCGAGGTCGGTGCCGACTTCACCGCCGCGGATGCCCGCCAGGCCGTCGAGCGGGCCGACGCCTTCGTCGCCATGCGCAGCCTCCAATCCTGAGCGCGGACAGCCTGATGGACCGGCGCCCTGTGCGGCCCGGACCCGCCGGCAGGCCCGCCGCAACGCCAACGACCTTCGTGAACCGACCCGAAGCCTTCCTCCACGCATTTTCCGCCCTCGGTGCGGAAAGCACCGCCTCGCTGATCGCGGCCGCGGCCGACGTCGCGCTGCTGGTCGACGAGACCGGCGTGATCCGCGACGTCTCGATCGGCAATGCCGACCTGGCCGAGCTGCCGCACGACGACTGGATCGGCAAGCGCTGGACCGAGACGGTCACCATCGAGAGCCGGCCGAAGGTCGAGGCGCTGCTGAGCAATCCGGGCGGCGGTCCGGTGCAGCGCTGGCGGCATGTGAACCATCCTTCGGCGCAGGGCGTGGACGTGCCGATGATGTATTCGGCGATCCAGACCGGCCCGGGCAAGCAGGTGGTCGCCATCGGCCGCGACATGCGCCCGCTCGCGACGATCCAGCAGCGCCTGATCTCCGCGCAGCAGTCGATGGAGCGCGACTACCTGCGGCTGCGCCAGCTCGAGACGCGCTATCGCGCGCTCTTCCAGTCGGTGTCCGAGGGTGTGCTGATCGTCGATGCGACGACACTCAAGATCATCGAGGCGAACCCCGCCGCCGCGCGCGTGCTCGACGAGGCGGCGCGCCGCCTGATCGGCCGTGTGCTGGCCGAATGCTTCGATGCGGGCAGCCGCCCGGGGCTGCAGTCGCTGCTGGACCTCGCACGCGCCGCGCGCCAGGCCGACGACACGCGGCTCGCAGTCGCAGGCTCCGGCGGCCAGGTCTCGGTCTCGGTGTCGCTGTTCCGCCAGGACAGCGTGTCGCTGTTCCTGGTCCGCGTCGCGCCGCCTGCGAGCGACGTCGACGTCTCGGCCGCGCCGACGCGTCGCGCGGTGCTCGCCGCGGTCGACCGCGCGCCCGATGCGCTGGTGGTCACCGATCCGGGCGGCCGCATCCTCTATGCCAACGCGAGCTTCGTCGCGATGGCGCAGATGGACTCTGCCGAACAGGTGCAGGGCGAGCCGCTCGACCGCTGGCTCGGCCGCGCCGGCGTCGACCTCGGCGTGCTGATCGCGACCCTGCGCCAGAACGATGCGGTGCGCCTCTTCCCGACGGTGATGCGCGGGCGCTTCGGCGGCGAGACCACGGTGGAGATCTCGGCCACCGCGGTGCCGGGCGACCATGCGTGCCTGGGCTTCACGGTCCGCGACGTCGGCCGCCGCCTGCCGGCCGAGGGCCGCAGCTCGGTCGGGCTCTCGCGTACCGTCGGCCAGCTGACCGAGCTGGTCGGGCGCGTGCCGCTCAAGGACATCGTCGGCGAGACCACCGACATGATCGAGCAGCTGTGCATCGAGGCCGCACTGCAGCTCACGCGCGACAACCGTGCGGCGGCGGCCGAGATGCTCGGGCTGTCGCGCCAGAGCCTGTACGTGAAGCTGCGCCGCTACGGCCTGGGCGACTACACGCCCGACGGCGCCGGCGCCGCTGCCGGCGAGCGCTGACGGTACGTCTGCCGTGGCCGGCCTCCAGGCCCGGGTTCCCGAACACGTCCGCCCGTCCGACCCCGGTGCGCTGTCGTCCCAGGTCGCGCTGCTGGCGCTCGTCGACCTCGAGCCGCGCTCGCGCGGCTGGGGCTGGCTGCGCTTCGTCACCGGTCGGCTCGCGGTGCGCGGCGCGCCGGGGCTGCGCTTCGTGAAGGTGCTGGGCAGCGGCCGCGGCGGCGGGTTCGGCACCACGCCGAGCGCGACGATCCAGGGGCTGTTCTGCGTGTTCGACGACGCGGCCTCGGCCGACGCCTTCGTGTCGCCCACCGGCCCGTTCCAGGCGTGGCGCGCACGCGCTCGCGAATGTTTCACCGTGAAGCTGCGGGCGTACTCGGTGCGCGGCAGCTGGGCGGGCATGCGTCCGGCGATCGGCGCCACCGCGCCCGTCGACGGCCCGATCGCCGCGCTCACCCGTGCCTCGATCCGGCCGACGCGGGCGCGGCGCTTCTGGCGGATGGAGCCGCAGGCCGAACACGAGCTCGAAGCCGCGCACGGCTGCCTGCTCGCCACCGGCGTGGGCGAGGCGCCGTACCTGCGCCAGGCCACCTTCACGCTCTGGGACGGCGTCGCCTCGATGGACGCCTATGCGCGCACCGGCGCGCACCTGGCCGCGATCCGCGCGTCCGCGCAGGGCGCGTTCTTCTCCGAGTCGATGTTCGTGCGCTTCGTGCCCGAGGACGCGCAGGGCTCGTGGCGGGGCCGCCGCCTTGCCTGAGCACCGCGTCGTCGTCGTCGGCGCGGGCATCGCCGGCCTGTCGGCGGCGCTCGACCTCGCGTCGCGCGGCATCGAGGTGACTGTGCTCGAGCGCGCGGCCGAGCCCGGCGGCAAGCTGCGCCAGGTCGTCGTCGACGGCGCCGGCATCGACAGCGGGCCGACGGTCTTCACGATGCGCTGGGTGTTCGACGCGCTGCTCGCCGACGCCGGCACCTCGCTCGAGGCCGAGCTCGCGCTCGCCCCGCTCGGTGTCCTCGCACGCCACGCCTGGCACGACGGCGGCCGGCTCGACCTGTTCGCCGACGCCGCACGCTCGACCGACGCGATCGCCGCATTCGCGGGGCCCGCCGAGGCGCGCCGCTTCGCCGCCTTCCGCGACGAGGCACGGCGCGTCTATCGCGCGCTCGAGGGCCCCTACATCCGCTCGCCGCGGCCCGGGCCGCTGCAGATCATGCGCGGGCTCGGTGTCGACGGCCTCGCCGCGCTGTGGGGCCTGGGACCGATGCGCGACCTGTGGCGCTCGCTCGCACGCCACTTCCACGACCCGCGGATGCAGCAGCTCTTCGGCCGCTACGCGACCTACTGCGGTGCCTCGCCGTTCCGCGCGCCGGCCACGCTCGTGCTGATCGCGCAGGTCGAGATGGACGGCGTCTGGTCGGTCGAGGGCGGCATGGTCGAGCTCGCACGGATGCTGGCGCGCGTGGCGCGCCGGCGCGGCGCGACGATCCGCTGCAACGCGCAGGTCGAGCGCATCGTCGTCGAGGGCGGCCGTGCCCGCGGCGTGATGCTGGCCGGCGGCGAGCGCATCGATGCCGACGCGGTGGTCTTCAACGGCGACGTCGGCGCGCTCGCCTCGGGCCTGCTCGGGGCGCCCGCGCGCGGCGCCACCGCGGCCGTGGCGCCCGCGGCGCGCTCGCTGTCGGCGCTGACCTGGTCGATGCGCGCGCCGACGTCCGGCTTCCCGCTGACGCGCCACAACGTGTTCTTCGACGACGACTACGCGTCCGAGTTCTCGGACGTGTTCGGCCACGGCCGGCTGCCGTCCAGGCCCACCGTCTACGTCTGCGCGCAGGACCGCGGCGACGACACCGAGGTGTCGGGGCCCGAGCGGCTGCTGTGCCTGGTGAACGCGCCCGCCGTCGGCGACGCGCGGCCCTTCGACCTTCCGGAGATCGAGCAGTGCGAACGACGCGCCTTTTCCCTGCTGGCCCGCAGCGGCCTGCAGATCGAGCGCCGGCCCCACGACGCGGTGACGACGAGTCCCGCCGACTTCGAGCGGCTGTTCCCGGCGACGGGCGGGGCGCTCTACGGCCGGGCCTCGCACGGCTGGCTGGCGCAATTTCGCCGCTCGTCCTCGCGCAGCAGGCTGCCGGGCCTGTGGCTGGCGGGGGGCAGCGTGCATCCGGGACCGGGCGTGCCGATGGCGGCCATGTCGGGCCGACTGGCGGCCGCGGCCCTGACGGCCAGCCTCGCTTCGACCAGCCGGTCGTCCCCGGTGGCTATCTCTGGTGGTACGTCGACGCCCTGAGCGACGACGGCCGCTTCGGCCTGACGATCATCGCCTTCGTCGGCAGCGTGTTCTCGCCGTACTACGCGTGGGCGCATGCGCGCGGCGACGTCGACCCCGACGACCACTGCTCGCTCAATGTTTGTCTCTACGGCCCGGGCGCGCGCCGCTGGACGATGACCGAGCGCGGTCGATCGCGTGTCGCGCGCGACGCGTCGAGCTTCACGATCGGCCCGTCGTCGGTGCACTGGGACGGCACGCGGCTCACGATCGACATCGACGAGCGCGCGGTGCCCTTCGGGCAGCGGGTGCGCGGCCGCGTGACGGTGACGCCCGACGCGCTGTGCCGCTGGACCACGACGCTCGACGACGCAGGCCGGCACCGCTGGGGCCCGATCGCGCCGTCGTCGCGCGTCGAGGTGACGATGCAGGACCCGTCGCTGTCGTGGTCAGGGCCGGCCTACCTCGACTCGAACGAGGGCGACGAGCCGGTCGACCGGCCCTTCGTCGAATGGGACTGGTCGCGCGCGTCGCTGAAGGACGGTTCGGTCGCTGTGGTCTACGACGTGCGTCAGAAGGCCGGTTCGGACCGCGTGATCGCCGCGCGCTTCCGGCCCGACGGCGAGGTCGAGTCCTTCGAGCCGCCACCGCGCCAGGCGCTGCCGCGCACCGCATGGCGGATCGGCCGCACGATGCGCACCGACGCGGGCATGCCGGCGCGTGTCGTCGAGACGCTCGAGGACACGCCGTTCTACGTGCGCTCGGTGCTCGAGAGCGGACTCCTCGGCGAGCGGGTGACCTCGATGCACGAGACGCTGAACGTGCCGCGCTTCGCATCGACGGTGGTGCGGCTGATGCTGCCTTGGCGGATGCCGCGGACGGGGTGATTCGGGCGGTTGATTCGGGCGGCGTTGAGGAGCTCGCTCGAAGGTTGGCGCGCGGCGCCGCTGCCCTTCAGGCCGTCGCTTCCTCCGAGGCCCGCCCCCGGGCGGCCACGGGCCGTGCCGACCGTCGACTGCACGCACACGACCACGACCCACGACCCACGCAAATCGACATCAACCGCGCGTGGAGTCCGCTTCCTCGCGCCCGGCAGCAGCCGCGGCCTCCTCGGCCTCCCGCTTGAGCCGCGCCTCGCGCGTGATCCGCATGTCGCGCTCGAGCGTGACCTTCTGCCAGACCACGAACACCACCAGCGCGCCCACCACCAGCCCGAGCTCCCAGACGATCGGCGACATGGCGCCGTGCCCGCCGCTCAGCGCGCGAAGGCGGCTACGTCCGGCAGCACCTTCTCGAGCGCCTTCGCCGACGACAGCACACCGGGAATGCCCGCGCCCGGGTGGTTGCCCGCGCCGACCATGAAGAGCCCCTCGACGTCCTCGCTGCGGTTGTGCGGGCGGAACCACGCGCTCTGCGTGAGGCG
>JBIIPQ010000028.1:0-23479 GCA_044342535.1 Burkholderiaceae bacterium | reverse complement strand
CGGTTCGGCCGGCCGCCCGCCCGCGCGCCCCGGCCCCCCGACTCGGAAACAGACGAACAACCCGACCACGCCTACCGGCACTTGACCGTTGCCGCGACGTCTCCCGATCGGCGGTGGCTGGGATACGCCGACGATTCAGGTTTCAGAAGGTACGTTGCCAGTCATGAACTGGATCGGGCTGCGTAGACCCCGGGCTGCCCTTAGCGCCCCCGCTCCGCGCAGCGAAGCACGTCCGAGGCCCCGCCCTGATCCAGGCAGTGACGCAGGTCTCCGCTCGGACGCTCGCCCGTCGCCGCAGGGCGGACCCGAGGCGTGTCCGCGGCCCGCCCCGGCGCTGTCGGCGCGGAGGGCGCCGCCACCTGCCTGCCCTGCGTCGGCAGCCCGGGCAACCCGAATGCACGCAACGTCGGCGAGGCGAGCCAGCCGTCGACCGTCGTGCGCACGACAGGCACCGCCGCACCTTCCAGATACAGCCCCGCCACCGCCGCCACCGCGACCAGCAGCGACGCGACGATCCAGGCGGTACCCGACGTGCGCCCCGCCGGCGCGGCCGCGCCCCGCAGGCGCGGCGAGGACGCCTCGATCTCGCGGGCCCAGCGCTTCGCGTCCACGCGCTCGCGGCGGGTCGCCACCGCCCAGAGGCCTGCGAGCAGGCCGACCGCGATGCCGCCGAACGCCATCCCGAGCTGCTCGGGCGTGCTCGCGGCGAGGTCCGATGGATGGGTGCCGAGCACCACCAGCCCCACCATCACCGCCGCGACGAGCACGAGCATCACGCGGCTGCGCAGCAGCAGGCCGACGGCCACCAGGCCGGCGAGCTGCAGCAGCGGAACGATCTCGGGGGGCATGGGTGCGCGGCGCTGGACCGTCAAAAGATGTTTCTCGCGCGAGACTCCCCGCTGCGGCGGTCGGCAGACAGGCCGTTCCGACGAACGGCGGGACCGGGTCGTCCGGCGACCCATCCGCTGCCGCGGACCCTCCGGATGACTCGTCCGGACAACGCAGCCGAACGACCGACCCGAGGGGCGCAACCGCCCGCCCGTCGGACGGACACCGCCCGCAGCGATTCCGTTAGTCAAGACGGATGAGGCCGCAGCCGGGCCGGACCTCTAGCATGTATGCCCCCAGGTCCGGCAGAACGAACCCTCGTGCAGCGCGTCGACCCGCAAGTGCTCCATTCCGCATCGGACCTCGTGCAGTTCCTCGGCTGCGCGCACCGCACCACCCTCGACCGGCTGCACCTCGACACCCCCCGACCCAAGACGCCCGACGACGCGCACGCGATCCTGATCCAGGACAAGGGCATCGCCCACGAGCGGGCCTTCCTCGCGACGCTCGAGGCCCGCCATGCGCGCGTCGTCGGGATCGAGGCCGATCGCAGCCTGCGGGGTGCCGCACGCCTAGCCGACCAGGTCGACGCGACGCTGGCCGCGATGCGCGCCGGCGTCGACATCGTCTACCAGGCCACGCTGCGCGACGGCGAGCTCATCGGGCATGCCGACTTCCTGCGCCGCGTGCCCGGCGCCTCCGCCTTCGGCGACTGGCACTACGAGGTGCTCGACACCAAGCTCGCGCGCCGCCCGCAGGCGAAGTTCCTGGTGCAGCTCGCCTTCTACTCGCGGCTGCTCGCCCGCGTGCAGGGCGTCGAGCCGGTGCACACCTGGGTCGTCACCGGCGACGCCGCACGCACCGAGCATCCGTTCCGTGTCGCCGACGCCCGCCACTACGTCGACCGGCAGCTGCACCGCTACTTCGCGCGTGTCACCGACCCCCAGGCGCCGAGCACACCCGAGCCCTGCGAGGCCTGCGCGCTGTGCCCGTGGCGCGAGCGCTGCGCGGGCGAGTGGCTCGCCGCCGACCACCTGAGCCAGGTCGCCGGCATCACCACCCAGCAGACCCGCCGCCTCGAGGCCGCCGGCCTCACCACGATGGCCGCGCTCGCCGGTCTCGCACCCGGCACCGTCGTGCCGAAGGTCGGCGCGCAGGTCGTCGAGCGCCTGCGCTCGCAGGCCGCGCTCCAGCACCAGCGCAAGCAGGACGGCATGCTGCGCCACGCGCTGCTGCCCGCCGACCCCGATGCGCGTCTCGGCTTTCACCTGCTGCCCGCCCCCGACGCCCACGACCTGTACTTCGACATGGAAGGCGACCCGCTCGAGACCGACGGCCTCGAGTACCTGTTCGGCGTGGCCGGCCGCGGCATCGATCCCACGCGGCCGAACGAGCCCGTGTTCCGCGCGTTCTGGGCCCACGACCGGCGCGAGGAGCGGCTGGCGTTCGAGGCCTTCGTCGACGCCGTCACCGCCCACCTCGCGGCGCACCCCGGCGCCCACGTCTACCACTACGCCGCCTACGAGCGCAGCGCGCTCGAGCGCCTGATGTGCGCCCACGGCACGCGCGAGGCCGAGGTCGACCGCCTGTTCCGCGAGCACCGTCTCGTCGACCTGTACGCCGTCGTGCGCGGCGCCGTGCGCCTGTCCACCCCGAGCTACTCCATCAAGCAGGTCGAGCGCTTCTACCGCGGCGCCCGCGACGGCGAGGTCGTCGACGCCGGCCTGAGCATCGTCTGGTACGAGGCCTGGAAGACCACCCGCGCGCAGCGCCTGCTCGACGACATCGAGCGCTACAACCGCGACGACGTCGCGTCCACGCGGGGCCTGCACGCGTGGCTGCTCGGCCTGCGTCCGGCCGGCCTGCCGTGGCGCCCGCTGGGCGGCCTCGACGCCGAGCCCGCCGCCGCCGAAGCCAAGCCCGAGGGCGCCCACCGCCTCGCCCAGCGCCAGGTGCGCGAGCGCCTCGAGGCCAGCCTGCCCGAGGATCCGTCGACCTGGACCGAGGACGAGGCGATGCACGCCCTCGTCGCCCGGCTCCTCGACTTCCACCGCCGCGAGCACAAGCCCGCGTTCTGGGCGATGTACGCGCGCATGACCGCCACCGACGAGGCCCTGATCGAGGACGTCGAGTGCCTCGGCGGGCTCGAGCTCGATCCGGCCATCGCGCCCGTCGTCGTCAAGCAGTCCACCGTCTGGACCTACCGCTTCCCCGAGCAGGACACCAAGCTGCGGGCGGGCGATACGGCGACGCTGGCCGCCGACGGCAGCAGCGTGACGATCGACGCGCTCGACGAGGTCGCCGGCACCGTGCGCCTGAAGCGTGCGACGAAGCGTGGCGAGCCGCCCGCGCGCGCCGCGCTCGGCCCCGACTGGCCCCTCGGCAATGACAAGCTCGAGGCCGCGCTGCGCCGCGTCGCCGAGTCCCTGCTCGCCGGCGGCGGCGTGTTTCCGGCGATCGAGTCGCTGCTGCGGCGCGAGCGGCCCCGCATCACCGGGCATGCCGACGGCGCGCCGATCGTCGACTCCGCGCGCGACGCCCTGCCCCAGATCGTCGAGACCATCGCGCGGCTCGATCGCAGCGTCGTCTTCGTCCAGGGCCCGCCCGGCGCCGGCAAGACCTGGACCGGCGCCCGCGTCATCGCCGAGCTGATCGCGCGTGGCCACACCGTGGGTGTCGCCTCCAACAGCCACAAGGCGATCCACAACCTGCTCGAGGCCGTCGAGCGCGTCGCCGACGAGCGCGGGCTCGCGTTCCGCGGCGCGAAGAAGTGCAGCGCCGATGCGCCCGACACCGAGTTCGCGGGCCGCCGCTTCGACAACCATGCGAAGGCCGCCGACATCGCCGCCGGCAGCTACGCACTCGTCGCCGGCACCGCCTGGCTCTTCGCCGAGCCCGCGCTCGAACGGCGGCTGGATTACCTGTTCGTCGACGAGGCCGGCCAGGTGTCCCTCGCCAACCTCGTCGCCATGGGCACCAGCGCCGCCAACCTCGTGCTGCTCGGCGACCCGATGCAGCTCGGCCAGCCCACCCAGGGCGTGCATCCCGGACAGTCCGGCGTGTCCGCGCTCGAGCATCTGATCGACGGCGCCGCCACCATCGCGCCCGATCGCGGCATCTTCCTCGATCGCACCTGGCGCATGGCCCCCGAGCTGTGCCGCTTCGTGTCCGAGGCGGTGTACGACCGGCGGCTCGTGCACGCCCCCTGCACCGAGGGCCGGCGGCTCGTGCTCGACGTGCGCGCTCACGCCACGCTGCGCCCCGCCGGACTGCGCTTCCGACCCGTCGTCCACAACGACTGCTCGCACCGCAGCATCGAGGAGGTCCACGAGATCGTCGGCCTCCTCGCCAGCCTCCTCGCGCAGCGCTGCCGCGACGAGCACGGCGTCGTGAGGAAGCTCACCCTCGACGACATCCTCATCGTCGCGCCGTACAACCTGCAGGTCGAGCTGCTGAAGTCCCGCCTGCCGCGGGGCGCACGCGTCGGCACAGTCGACAAGTTCCAGGGCCAGGAGGCCGAGGTCGTGCTGGTGTCCATGACCACTTCCAGCGAGGCCTGCCTGCCGCGGTCCAAGGCCTTCCTGTACAGCCGCAACCGGCTGAACGTGGCCATCTCGCGGGCGCGGTGCCTCGCCGTCGTCGTCGCCAGCCCCGCGCTGCTCGAGGCCCGCTGCCACAGCGTCGAGGACCTCGCGCTGGTGAACCTGCTGTGCCGGGTCGCCGACGAGAGCGCGCGCGATGTCGGCGACCATCGCCGGCCCGCACACGCCGCCGAAGCCAATACTGATATATTAGTCGTCGACAACACCCGCGGCCACCCGCCGCATGCGAGGGTCCCATGACGACGATGAGCGAGCGCCAGCGCCGGTTCCGCGAGCAGTACAGGTCCAACATCAGCCCGATGTACAACGGCCTGGTGCACGTCGGCGTGATCTACGCGGTCGGCCTGGCCGCGATCGGCTGGGGCGTGCTGAGCCTCGAGAACGTCGGCTGGGAGTGGCTGGTGATCCTCCCCGTGGCGCTGGCCGGCAACTTCGCCGAGTGGGCCATGCACCGGTACGTGATGCACCGCAAGATCGACGTGTTCGCGCTGCGTGCCATCTACGACCGTCACACCCGGCAGCACCACCAGTACTTCACCGACAACGAGTGGACCATCGACACGATCCGCGAGTTCCGGATCGTGTTCTTCCCCTGGCGGCTGCTGTGCGTGCTCGGTGTGCTCGGCGCGCTGTTCGGCTGGATCGCGTCGCTGCTCTGGAACCCGAACGCCGGCTGGTTCGTGTTCATGACGATGGTGGGCCACTACCTCGTCTACGAGTTCATGCACTACTGCTGCCACGTGCACGACAACGCCTTCGTGACCCGGTTCCCGTTCGTCTCGACGATCCGCCGGCACCACACCTTCCACCACAATCAGGGGATCATGATGCACTACAACATGAACCTCACCTTCCCCGTGGCCGACTGGTTCATGAAGACCTCCGACCTCGACCGCGGGCTGGTCGGCACGCTGCTCAACGGCATGGACACCCGCCACCTGCGCGAGGACCTCAAGCCGATCATCGCGCGCTTCAAGCGCGACGACTCGCGCGTGACGCTCGACGGGCCGCAGCTGTCCGACGACGAGCGGCGCGTGCTCGCGCCCTCGCCCTGAGCGATCGGGGGGGCGCGCGCGGCTCCGGTATGCTCGACCGCATGCCTGCCGCGCCGTCCGCCTCCGATCCCACGCAGTGAAGCGCGCGACCGCCCCCGTTTCCGTCCCTGCTCCCGTGCCCGCCCCCGTTTCCCTGCGCGCGCCGACCGCGCGGCGCGCCACCCCGCGGGCGCCGGCCGAGGCCGCCCCGGCCCCGGTGCGTCGCCCGCGGGGCGAGGGGCGCTCGCTGACCGACGAGGCCTACGCCCAGCTCGAGGAGCAGATCGTCACGATGCAGCTGCCCCCCGGCAGCGCCGTGTCCGAGGCGATGCTGTCGGAGCGGCTCGGCATCGGCCGCACCCCGATCCGCGAGGCCCTGCAGCGGCTCGCGCGCGAGCACCTCGTCGTCGTGCTGCCGCAGCGGGGCATCCTCGTCTCCGAGATCGACGTCAAGCGCCAGCTGCGGCTGCTCGAGGTGCGGCGCGAGGTCGAGCGGCTGATCGTGCGCTGCGCCGCGCGCCGCGCCACCCCCGCCGAGCGCGAGGAGTTCGCGCAGCTCGCCGCGTCGATGTACCGCGCCGCCGAGCGCAACGATGCCAGGAGCTTCGTGCGCGGCGACAAGCGCTTCAACGACCTGTGCCTCGTTGCCGCGCGCAACGAGTTCGCCGCCGGCGCGATGAGCCTGATGCACGGCCTCGCGCGCCGCTTCTGGTACCTGCACTACCGGCAGGCCGCCGACCTGCCCGAGACCGCGCGGCTGCATGCCGACACCGCGCAGGCCATCGCCGACGGCGACGCGATGCGCGCGGCCAAGGCGCTCGATGCGCTGCTCGACAGCATCGAGGCGTTCACCCGGGCCACGGTCTCGACCGACTTCTGAAGCGCGGCCGCGCGCCGGTCGCTCGGCCCGCGGCCATCTCGACCGACCCTCACCCGGGTGCGTGTCGCGCCCCCCTGCTGCCCACGCCTATACTCGCGTCCGACGTTCGAGCGTGCCGACCTGGGCACGGACTCGACCCGAATCGACAACACTGCGCGGCCCCTCGCGGTCGCGCACGGAGAGCGAGATGAGCTTCGTCGGCGGAGTGCTGTGGTGGATCGTGCTCGGCGCCCTGGTGGGCTGGGTGGCCGCGTGGTGGGTCGGACGCTCGTCGCAGCGCCTGCTCGCCGAACCCGTGCTGCAGATCGTCGAGCGGCGCGTCGACAACCCCCAGCATGTCGCGCGCATCGCCACCCTCGAGAGCCAGGCCGCCCTCGTCCCCGACCTCGAGCGCCAGGCCGCCACCATCCCCGCCCTGCAGGCCCGCATCGACGAACTCCAGTCCGCCCCGCCGCGCGTCGTCGAGAAGATCGTCAACCGCACCGTCGACCGCGTGATCGAGAAGCCCGTCGACCGGATCGTCGAGAAGATCGTCGAGAAGCCGGTGGAGCGGATCGTCGAGCGGGTGGTGGAGCGGGTGGTGCCCGATGTGGCCGCGCTCGCCGAGCGGGAGGCAGCGCTGGGTGTGCAGCGCAGGCGCGTCGAGCATCTGGAGGCGCTGGCTGCCGTACTCGCCGGGCGCGTGGCCGTGCCGGCGCCGGCTGCCGCCGTCGTGCCCGCCGCCGCTGCGGCTGAGGCCACCGTCAGCGGCGCCGCGTCCGCCGAGCCGGTGCGTGCGCTGCGCGCCCGCATCGAGCACCTCGAGGCCCTGGCCGCCGTGCAGGCCGAGCGCATCGCCGAGGCCCACGCGAGGCCGCAGATCGGCGCCGACCTCGGCGAGTCCGACGGCATCGAGCTCGTCGAGGGCATCGGCCCCAAGATCGCCCAGGTGCTGCGCGCCCGCGGCTTCGGTTCGTTCGACGCGCTCGCCCAGGCCTCCCCCGGCACCCTGCGCGAGATCCTCGACGACCAGGGCCCCGCCTACCGCATCGCCGACCCCAGCACCTGGCCCGAGCAGGCCCGCCTCGCCGCCCAGGGCAGCTGGGACGAACTGAAGTCCCTGCAGGACTCGCTGACCGCGGGCCGCCGCAACTGAGCACCCGGAGCCCACCATGACCGCGACGACCTTCGAAGCCACCGCCGTCCAGGCTGCCCCGCGCCGCCTCGTGGAGGATGCGTGGAAGACGCTGAACCAGAGGTATGCGATCGGCACGGGGGTGCTGGTGGCGGTGTTGGCGGTGATGTGGTCGGTTGGGATGGGGCCGGGGCGGGAGGGGGATGCGCCGGTGGGTTCGGGGGTGGGTTCGGGTGTGGGTTCGGGTGTGGCGGCGGTGACGGCGCCGGTGAGTGCGGTGCGGCCGGGGGGTGAGGCGTCGGGGGCGGTGGCTCGGCAGTCGAGCGAGGCGGTGGCGGCTGCGCCCTCGGTGGCGTCGGGCGGTGCTGCGGCTTCGCCCGCCGGAGGCAACGGCTCGGCGTCCGCCGGTTCAGGGTCGGCGCCCGCGCCCACGGAGCCGAGCACCCGCGCCATCCCTGGCGCCCCGGTCGCCCGCATCTACTTCGAACCGGATCAGGCCTGGCCGTCGGGCGAGGTCGGCCCGAAGCTCGCTCCCGTGCTCGCCCGGCTCAAGGCCGAGCCGTCGACGAAGGCGCTGGTGAGCGGGTTTCATGACCGGCGCGGGTCGGTGGAGAAGAATGCGGCGCTGGCGAATCGGCGGGCGCAAGGGATGCGGCGGGTGCTGATTCGGGAGGGGATTGCGGCGGATCGGATTGTTTTGGCTAAGCCGCAGCAGACGCAGGGGAGTGGGCCGGATCGGGAGGCGAGGCGGGTTGAGGTGACGGTGGCTCGGTGAAGGGCTGACAGCCCGCTCGGCGGGTCAGCGCCCTCACAGCCCCGTCTTCAGGCAGGTCGGCCAGCGGCCAGCGCGGTTGACCGAGTGTAATCGTTCGATTACGATCAGCTGTGTTCAGCGTCAAGTCGCTCCCTGAGTTCACCTCCTGGCTCGACCGCATTCAAGACGCGTCGATTCGTGGCGTCGTGGTCGCCCGGATCAAGCGGCTCGAGCGAGGTCTTCTCGGCGACGTGGAACCGGTAGGCGACGGTGTTTCCGAACTTCGCATCCACATCGGTGCGGGATGGCGCATCTATTTCACACAGCGGGGCGGTCAACTGATCGTGCTGCTGGCCGGTGGATCCAAGCGCACTCAGAAGAGCGATATCAGGCGCGCCAAGACACTGGCTGCCTTGTTGGATTGAGAGAGGAAACGAAGATGGCTGCACGAATCAAGGTTGATGAACTGCCGGCATTCGACGCCGCGCCCTACCTCGACAGTGATGAGGCCATTGCCGCGTACCTCACCGACATCCTGCAGGCCAACGATGCCGGACTGCTGTCCGCCGCGCTGGGCGACATCGCCCGCGCGCGTGGCATGACCGACATCGCCAAGGCGGCAGGCATCACGAGGGAAGCGCTCTACAAGGCCTTGCGGCCCGGCAGCGCGCCGCGTTTCGACACCGTCAACCGTGTCTGCACCGCGCTCGGCGTTCGCCTGGTGGTTCAGCCTTTGGATCCGGCTTGATGGCGGCACTGCCTTTTGCTTTGCGCTGGTGAGCGGCTTCCACGATCCGCCCGAATCGTAGCGGCACAGCGGGGCGCTGGCCGATCGACACGCGAAGACTCATCCGAAGCTCGCTCGATACGTCACCGGATCGAGCCTGCAGTTGCCCCTGACCGATCCGACCAGATCGAACATCCGGGGCTGTCTGCGGAACTCGAAGAGCCGGTACAGGTGGTACTGGTCCCGAGCGGCGTCCGAGAACTCCAGCTCGTTGCGGCTCACGAAGAACGGCGTCTGCTTGCCGAACGAGGTCGTCTTCACCTCGATGAACCGCTCGCGACCGCCGATGTCGAAGGACAGCACGTCGTAGCCGAGCCCGTCGCCCTTCGCCACGGCGACGTGCTCCACCCGGTCACCGAGCTGCTTCTCGCCGGCTTGGCGAAGGCGCTCCCGCTCGTAGCTCACCACGAACTCCTCGCCCGCCAGCCCGAGCGAACGGTTTCGAACCTCGCGGTCGAGATAGTCGCGAAAGACTCCAACCGTTTTCGCCCGATACGGCTCAGCGACTTCGCGCGCCGACTGGACCAACTCCGGCGGCGGCACGAGCAACTCCGCGAAGCTCTCCTGAACCGGCACCGCGGCAGGCTGCTCCGCCGCGCTGATCGCAGACCGATCGAAGTCCCGATCCGCCTCCAGACGCGCCGTCACGATGTCGCGAAGCAGCGCCTGGTAGTTCCCCAGCGGCTTGTAGCCCGCGATGTAGGGGCAGCCGGACTCGATGAGGATCGCGCTGATGTTCTGGTGCTTGCGCTCGATCGATCCGTCCGAGCGCGCTTCGAGCCGGGTCTTCAGGAGATTCCGGTGCGCCGTCTTGTTGTACGTCTGGCCCGACAGCTCCAGGGTGAGCATGTGGAAGTAGTCGGCGACGACCGCCTCCACTTCGAGACCCGACCAGGATTGGGACTGCGAGGCCATGCCGTGACGGATGAGCGGTGTGTTCGGTCGATTCTAGCTTTGGCGATCGCCCAGAAGGGGCGGCAGCAAGCGGTTCGGCCTTCGACCGGCAGATAGAATTCCCGGTAGCGTCTTCCGCTTCGTGTTTCGCCCGGACTCGACATGCACTGCCCCTTCTGCACGGCCCCCTCGGATCGCATCGTGCTCGGCAACGCGCACGCGATCGTGCTGCGGGACGCGTTCCCCGTGTCGCCCGGGCATACGCTCGTCATCCCCCGTCGCCACGTCGGCTCCTTCTTCGAAGCCACGCCCGACGAACGCGCCGCGCTGCTCGCCCTGCTCGACGACGCCAAGCGCGATCTCGACGCCGAATTCGCCCCCGCCGCCTACAACATCGGCATCAACGACGGCCCGGCCGCCGGCCAGACCGTGCCCCACCTGCACATCCACCTGATTCCCCGGTACGACGGCGACCGTGCCGATCCGCGCGGCGGCGTACGGTGGATCGTTCCGGACAAGGCCGACTACTGGTCCGCTCCCGACCGGGACGGCGGCCCTGATGCATGAGAAGCTCGTCCGCGACGGCATCCCTGCGCTGGCGAAAGTGGACGGCCGCGCGCTCGACACCCGTACCGCCCTCGATCACGAACTCGATCGGCTGCTCGGCCTGAAGCTCGTCGAAGAGGCCCACGAGCTGCTCGATGCGCTCGTCGACGGCCGACGCACCGAAGTACTCGAGGAGCTTGCCGACCTGCGGACCGTGATCGACGCAGTCGCAACACGAAAGGGCTTCACCGGAGCCGAGGTCGATGCGGCCGTGGCTGCGAAGCGCTCGAAGCGGGGTGGCTTCGACGCCGGCCTGGTGCTTCGTGACCCGACGGTGCGTCGCCCCCGATTGCACGTCGGCGGCGCGACCTCCCTGCTGGATGCGATCCGCGCCGAACTCCAGCGCTGCACCCATGCGCGGCTCGCGGTCGCGTTCGTGATGCGCAGCGGCACCGAGCTGCTCGACGGCGCATTGCGCGCAGCCTTGCTGCGCGGCGCCAACGTTCGCCTGCTCACCACCGACTACCTCGACGTGACCGAGCCCGACGCGCTCGATGCGCTGCTCGGGCTGCACGGCCACTTCGAGACGCGCGTCTATAGCCATCCGCGCCGCAGCTTCCATCCCAAGGCGTATCTGTTCGAGCGCGCGGACGGCTCCGGTCGCGCATTCGTCGGCTCGGCGAACCTCTCGCACAGTGGCCTGCGAGACGGCGTTGAGTGGACCTGGACCGTGCTGGACTTCGATGCCGGCCAACCGCTCCACGAGCTTCGGACGCGCTTCGACGAGCTCTGGGACGGCCCGGACGTGCACCCGCTGTCCCCGGCATGGATCGAGGCTTACCGTGCGCGCCGGCAAGTGCGGCCGTTCGTCGACGCACCACCCCAGCCGCAGCCAGGCGTCGAGCCCCGCCCCGCCCAGATGCTGGCGCTGCGCGAACTGGAGCGGCTGCGGGCGGACGGGCATCGCCGGGCGCTCGTCGTCGCGGCAACGGGTCTGGGCAAGACCTTCCTCGCCGCCTTCGATGCGCGCGACGCCGCGCGAGTGCTGTTCGTCGCCCATCGCGAAGAGTTGCTGCGCCAGGCGGCTGCGGCATTCGCGGCGGTGTACCCGTCGCGCAGCATCGGCTACGTCGTCGACGGGCGCGCCGAGCTCGACCGCGACGCCGTGTTCGCCTCGGTGCAGACGCTGTCGCGCGCCGCGTTCCTCGCGCAGCACGATCTGTCGCGCTTCGACTACGTGGTCGTCGACGAGTTCCACCATGCCGCCGCCGACAGCTACCTGCGGCTGCTGGCCGCGCTGTCCCCGCGCTTTCTGCTGGGCCTGACCGCCACACCGTTCCGGGGCGACCACCGCGACCTGCTGGAACTGTGCGACGGCAACCTCGCCTACCAGGTTGGCCTGTTCGAAGCCATCGGGCTGGGCTGGCTCGTGCCGTTCCGATACTTCGGGGTGGCCGACACCGTGGCCTACGACGACACCCTGCTCACCTCGCGCCGAACCTACGACGCCGTGAAGCTCACGCAGCGGGTCAACACGGCGGAGCGCGCCGCGCGCGTCATCGAGCGCTTCGGCGATCACGGCAGCCGGGCCGCGCTGGGCTTCTGTGTGTCGATCGAGCATGCGGAGTTCATGGCTGCACGCTTCGTCGCGGCGGGCATTCCGGCGGCTGCGGTCCACTCGGGGCCCGGCTCGACCGACCGGGTTCAGGCCGTGCGCGATCTGGTCGAGGGTCGGCTTCGCGTGCTGTTCACCGTCGACCTCTTCAACGAGGGCGTCGACATCCCGACCGTGGACCTGGTGATGTTCCTCAGGCCCACCGAGTCGATGACGGTGTTCATGCAGCAGCTCGGGCGTGGACTGCGGCTGCATCCGTCCAAGGCGTCGCTGACCGTTCTCGACTTCATCGGGAACTACCGTAATGCGCACTTCAAGCTGCCGTTTCTTGTCGGTCACGATCTGGACCAGGACATGGGGGCCGCGAACGCGTTGAAGGCCCTGAAGCGGTGGCAGGACGAGGGGGTCCGTCCGGCCGACCTGCCTGAAGGGATCGAAGTCCGCATCGAGCCGATCGCCACGGAGGCGCTACGCGCGTCGATCGGCCTCGCGTCGCCGCTTCGGCAGTTGGTGCTCGACGATCTACAGGAGCTGGCGGAACGGCTCGGGCGTACGCCGACGCTGACCGAATGGGTGCGACTCGGCCGCTATGCGTTGTCGACGGCGCGTACCGCCCTCGGCGTCGATCGCTGGCACGCCGTGTTGGAGGCGGCCGGGTTGATAACCGAGGAGGCGCGCGCTCTCGAAGCACTGGCGGGCGATTTCCTCGTGGAGATCGAGAAGAGCGCGATGGCCCGCTCGTTCAAGATGGTCGTGCTTCTGGCCATGTGTGCGGACGATGGATTTCGTGAGGCGCTGCCGATGTCGGCGTTGGTACGCGCCTTCCGCGGCTACTTCTCCGAGGACGCGCATCGGGTCGATGTGATCGGCACGTCCGTCGAGGCGGTCGATACCGTCGACGAGGGCGAATGGACCCGCTACCTGGTCAGGAATCCGATCGCGGCATGGACTGGGGCGAACACTGCGCGACCTTCGATGTACTTCGCGCACGATGCGGCGGCGCAGACGCTGCGCTACATCGGTCCGCGGGCGGGCGACGATCCGGCAGCTCGGGCGCGGTTCGTCGAAGGCGTGCGGGATCGCGCGAGAGCACGGCTCCTGATGTATTGGCAGCGGCCTGGGCCCTCGCGGTTCGTTTACTCTGTGATTCCCAGCGGCGGTGCGGGCGAGACGGGTGAGGCGCGAGGTCTATGTGTGATGTTCGGGAACGATCGGTCTGGACTGCCAGAGGGGTGGCATCCGGTTCGGGTCGGCGAGACGGTCTACTACGGGAAGTTCGTGAAGGTCGCGTTGAATATGCTGAAGGCGCGGCCGAGCGATGAACGGGGGGAGGCGAACCTGATCACCAGCGTACTACGTGGGCTGTACTGTGGGGAGGTGCCGCCACGGGCTAAGGTTCGGTTTGTGAAGGACGCGGGGGCGGACGTTTGGGAGTTGATGGCGGTTTGAGCGTTGCGCGGTGAGCGAATGGGTCAGCTCGGGTTTATGAGTATTGTCAGCACGGGCAACGGCTTGCCCGGTTGTCTGCTTTGAGCCCAAAGACGTCGTTTGTCGGGACTTGGTCGGCTTCCAGTTTGCAGCGTGAGCGGACGGTCGGTCTCGGCTGCCGACCGTACACCCCCTGTCAGGGACCGGTCCTTGCGCCGCCTACCGCAGCCTGCCCTTCAGCGGCGCAAACAGGAGTTGGCGAGCTGTTTGGCCGCGTAGTCGTGAAGTGCGTGCCTCAGAGGTCCCCTCGCTTAAGCTGGCCCTGCCGGCGGAGCTCGGCAGCAATGAACGGCGCGCGGTGTTCCAGGTAGGAAAGGTCGATACCCTTGGCACCCGGACCGCGGCGGTACTCCTCGACATACCGCTTCCTCTGGGCACAGCAGTCGCGGACGTTGAGCAAGGGCAGCGTCGCATCGATCCTTTCCCGCTGCTCCGGCGGTGCCGAGCCGCCTTGTACGACTCGGTAGCTGACGAGGTCCAATTCAAACCAGCCTGTCTTTGCATCAACTGGGTCCACCAGACCAAGCAGCTCCCCCTTCTTGGCATTCACGACGCCAGTGCAGAGACGATAGTTGGACCACTCATACACCCGATCCCACGCAAACGACTTCGGGATGACGTGGTCCACGGTAGGCCCCCCCGTCTCTTCTATGAACATCGCCAAGTACGCGCAACGCTGCTCGTACGCCGTCATCATGTCGTCGAGCGCATCGCGCCAGAACGGCGGGAACTTGTCGGCCGGGATGCCTGACTCCGTGGCGGCGATGGCGGCGCGCCGCCTTCCGGGGCGTTTGATTCGGGGCGCACGCCCGACAAGCTCGTCGATCGCCGAGAGGCCTGGCTGGCGGATATTCTTGTCGAACCCCTTTGGCTCTGGTGCGAGGGGGACAGGGATCACGACTTCGGTCCCTTCTTTGCTGCCCGCTTGACCGCGATCTTGCGCGGCGTTGTGCTCCGCTCCTTGAAGTAGCCCCACTGGACCCAGAACGGATCGATGTCGGGCAGCCCGGCCTGACGAAGCCCTTGATCGGCCTTCTCGATCGCTCTAGCCGACGGGTCTGCCGCTTCGAGCACTGCCTGCGCTTGCGCAATGGCCTGCTCGCCTTCCAGCGAACGGGGTTCCTTTAGGTCAAAGGCTTCGCTCACCAGCCAGTTGCCGATTTCGCCATGGCGAACGAAGGGACGCTTCCTTAGAACGACGTTCTTGTGCTCGAAATCCAGGTCGAACCACGCGTCCTTGTCCGCGTCGAAGGAGGGCTCGACCGAGGCGAGGACCAGCGGAGAGTGCGTTGCGGCAACAAGCTGCACGGTGGAACCGTGCTTGCCCGTGAGGGTGTCCATCACCTTGAGCAGTGCGGGCACGATACGGCGCTGCCATTGAGGGTGAAGGTGTCCTTCGATCTCGTCGACGAGAAAGATGATTTCGCGAGTAGGACGTTCAGCGCGGAGCTTGGCACTCTCAACGTGCTCCTGCCATGCCCACGTGAGCAGATAGGCGAGCGCGATGACGCGCCGCATGCCGGCCGATGCATGAATGACCGCGACATCCTCACCGTACGGCATGCGCAAGGTCGGATAGCGCTGTGGATCCCGCACGGAGAGCTTTCGAAGGTCGCCAGGAACCAGCATCTCTTTCGCAGACGGCGACAGAGTCTCGATGACCTGCTTCAGGACTTGAAATGACTGGTCGTTGCCCGCCTGCCAAAGTGCCCAGTCATCGAGAAGTCCTTTGCAGAACTCGTTGCCCTTCCAAACCTGCTCGGGGGTGAACAGGAACGCGTTGGGCCGATCGGGGGCGTCCTCCGTCCAGTAGTTCCGCATTGGATCCCAGACGGAGAAACCGCCGTCGACCTGAGCGTAAAGGATCAGCCCGGGAATAGGCGGTCGGCTCTGCTTCACAGTCCACCGCACACGCGCCGCATCGTACGAGCTCTTGAACGCGTATGACGGTCTCGTCTTCTTCGTGTACTGGTAGGCGATCTCGGCCCTGGCGCCCGCCTTAGGGATCACAGACTCGCGCGCCCAAGTGCGCGTCAGCGCCCACCAAGCCACGTCGAGCAGGAAGCTCTTGCCGAGGCCGTTGTCGCCCGTGATGAGGTTCAACCGGGGCGCGAGATCCATCTGCATCTCGGTCGCCGGACCGACGTTCTTGAGGTGAATGGATTCAAGCATTGCCGCTTCCCCTTCTGGTTTTCTTCGCCGCACCCAAGGCAGCGGGTGCGTCAAGCAGGCTCTTAAGCACAGACTTCACGGCGGGCGACGTGCGCTCCTTCACGAGCTCATCGACGCTCTTGGTGAGCGCCTTGCGGTCGGCCCACTTGCCGTCGGTGCCCTCGACCCAGAACACCTCTTCAAGCCCCTGGGCGATGGCGAGGCTGCAGTCCTTGGTGCATTTCGAGGTCACGCGCTGGGGCCAGAAACGCATTGTCAGTAGCAACCAATCGAGGTCACCGTCGCGGAGTTCCTTCCACACCGCTTCCGCCTTGGTTCGGGAGTCCCAGTGAGGCAGCAGGCGGAAGAACGGAGCCGTGTTGGCGATGACGCCGTCATCGACGCTCGGCGCCCACAGCGGGATGACCCGATCCAGTTCCGCAGCAGACTCGCGTAGCTCGGTCGCAAGGGCTTCCGCAGCGGCCGGTGCAGCACGGGTGCCTTGTTCGGCGTCGTCGGCGAATGGCCTGCGGCGAGTGCTGGAGGCCGCGCCAAGGCGACCAAGCTGGCCCATGGTGTTCCACCACTTCGAAAGATCTGCCTTCCCGAAGCACGCGACGACGAGGCGCAGTTTAAGTAGCTGGTCGAGATCGAGCTCTGTTACCGCCGCGGTCACTTGCGCTCCTTCCCGATGTGACGAGCAGCCTTCTGCCGCTCGATCCATTGGTCAAGGTCCACACGCTTGAATCGCCACTGCCCCCCAACCTTGAACGCTGGTAGCTGTTCCCTCTGGGCCAACGTGTAGACGGTTTTCTCCGCAACCTTCAACAGTTGGGCAACTTCTGGAAGGGTAAGAATCTCGTCCTGCATAGAAGTGCGCTCTCTCCGGCACCCTTTGGCAGAGGTTGCCAATGAATACCAGGATACAGCAGGCTTCGGACAGCCCTTTCGGTGACGTCACCCGAAGCACCATTGCCCGTCGATGAATGAACGCAAATGTCGGCTTCTAGCCACGGCGGCCGCTCAGCACTGCACCTCGATTGACCGCTCCCAGTCTCAAGCGGGCGTACGGTTACCTCGAGCGAATGACCGCATTGCTCCGAAACTTGTCATTCGGCGGTTTCGCTGCGGCGATTCGGCGGTAGCAAGAGCACCCCACGAGCGTCACTCCCTTAACCGATCCGGGAACGAAACCACTCGGCCGTCTCCTGATCCGTGCAGTAAACCCAACACCCCTTCATCCCCCGGGTCATCAACGTCCGATAGGTGTTCTTGACGATGCGATCCGCCAAAGGCTTGGCCACTTCCGGTTCCGCCTTTGCCATCTTCTTGTACCCCTTCAGCGACTGATCCGACGACGCCCGTCGCTCCGGCACGGTGACGACCTTCCCGTCCCGGACGATCAGGTCCGGCCCGACGATCACCCCGATCACGTCCACCTCCAACCCTTGGCAGGTGTGGATGCATCCAACTTCGTCAACGCTCCCGTCAGCGACGATCCACAGACTCCCGTCCTTACCCAAGTTCCACCGACGGCGATAGCCGTGCTCCGGAATCTCAATGTCGAACCGCTGCGGATCCTTCTTGCTCGGCCACTTCCAGCAATAGCCCGCGACAACCCGGGCCTTGTTTTCGACTGCGTTCCGCTCGGTGATCGCGTCGTGCAGTGCCGACGGCGAATCGAAGACCCGGAAGTCGAACTCGGAAGCTTCGAGACGCGTGTTGGCGGTATCGCGAATCTGCAGCGTGTTGTCGAGCCACGCGAGGTAGCCGTCCGATCCACTGCACCGGAACTGCGATTCGAGCTTGGCGTCGCTGACCTCGGCCCCCTCGGCGATCGCCCACTCCCTGAGCGCCGCGCGTTCGCCGATGTCCTTGAGGGTGACGCGCTGGTCGTCGTCGACGAAGAAGATCGTACTGCGCGAGGCGCGGATCAGCTCCTTCGCCTGGTGCTCGCCGTCGACACCGTACAAGCCTGACTTCTCGTTCAGGCGGTGGGCCTCATCGACGATCAGCGTGCCCCAGTCGTCTACCTCGGCGTTCAGGTAGGCACCGGAGCCAGAGAACAGGTTCTTGACGACCCCCTTCGCCCTGGTGCCGGCCAGCTTCTTCAGATACACCGCTCGCGGCGCCGCATTCTTCGACACGTATCGGGCGCCGATTTTTTGGTTCGTCAACGCCGACAGCAGGTTGACGGCGAGAACGGTCTTGCCGGTTCCCGGGCCGCCCTCGACAATCAGAACCTGTTTCGGCCCACCGCGCTGCGCGGCGCTGGCAAGCTCGAGCGCGCGCTCGTAGACGACCTTCTGATCGTCGATCAGTACGAACTCTCGGTTTCCATCGAGCATCCTCGCGATACTGTCCGCGAGCATCTTCGAGGGGCGGATCCGTCCTTTCTCGATCCGCGAGATCGTCTCGCCTCGATCACCGCTCCGGACCCGCGCGCGGAGAAAACCGCGCAGGTCGTTGCGCTCTGCGTCCCCTGCGAAGAAGAGCGGCGCCGCTTCCAGATGCGTCGCGTAGAACGGGTCGTCGAGCACGCCATCGCGCTGGTAGTTGTGCAGATACGCGCATGGCTGCAGCAAGATGCCGCCGGTATGGACTTCCTCGTTGAACGCGTTCAGCAGCGATACGTAGCTCCACGCCTGGTATGACGGGTGACTGACCTCGCGCTCCCCCTTGCCCAGATGTGTGACGACGATCGCGTCCTTCTCGGTTTTGCGCGCCCAGCTCCACTGCTTGAGCTCGACCACCACTGCGTTGTCGCGTCCTTCTTCGTCGCGGCCGCTGACGATGACGTCGATCCGCTTGGCGGTCTGAGGGATCGAATATTCGACGGCTACGCCCGCATCCTCCGGAATACCTGGGTCGTAGAGCACCTTTGCGACCGCAGTGAGCGACTCCTTCCAGGACTTGATCTCTCCGACCCCGACGCCGTGCCCGGTCTGGTGCTTCATCGCCGCGAGGATCAGCGCTTCGATGTCCTGCCCGTGCACGTCCGCAAGGAAATCGCGCTTCTGTTTCTGGTAGACGATCAACGCTTCAATCTCCGAAATCGCTCATGCCGCCGCCGCCGCGTACTGCGCAAACAGATCACCCGGCAGCGCATGCCCGAGCCGCCATCGAATCGCCATCGGCATCTCCGAGCGATGGTCCATAAACGTCGCAGGTCCGAGAAAGTGAAAGGCTCGCTCGTCGGTGGTCGGCCGTCCGAAGAGCATCACCGAGGAGCCACGCGCCGCATGCTGCTGGTACCTCACCCCGGTTTGGCTCGCCGCACGCGTGACGGACTGGCTCTCCCAGTGGATGACCGAAGGCCCGATCGCATAGTCGCGATAACGAGTGTTCGGCGAGAAGCTCCCAGCCGACTTGTCCAGCGTGAACGCAAGTAGATCGGCCTGTGCGCCGGGAGCCCAATAGACGCCCGTCTGCCACGAATGCACCCGCGCGCCCTCGCCCACTCCGAACGCCGCGAGGATCTCGATGCGCGTGTACCGCGCATGCACCTGGAGCGGCACGTCGGGCTGGTTCTGAAGGGCCATCGGCACATGCGCGATGCGATCCGCAAGGACATCGAACAACTCACCCAGCTCGCGCAACACCTGCGGATGCGCCCAGATCAGCCGTGCGCCGTCTGCAAGCGTCGTCCCGACCGGCACCGACTTGTACAGCAGCGACGCGACCAGCATCCGCAGCAGGCGTCGGTCGCGCTCCGTCAGAAGATCGGGATCGGGCGCCGTGGGCTGCGCGAGCATGGCCGACCACGCGCCGAGCCGCTGCGGGTCGTCGACGTGCAGCAGGCGCCCACAGGCGCGGCGCAGCTCCTCTTCATGCGAGCCGGCTGGCAACTGCGGCAACTCCGCGTCGGCACATAGGTCCGACCACCCGCGCCGCCCGTCGTACACATCTTCGACCTCGAGCCCGGTCGCCGCGAGAAAGTCCCGCAGCCGCACCTCGCCCCCCGCCGCCGCACACTCCCGCAGAGCCTCCACCCGTCGCGCCCGACTGGCCGAGATCCCCTGCTTCAGGTTGTCGAGCACCACCCTTCGCGCGACCGCATCGAGCTCCATGTGGCAGCCCGCCGGCAGGAACGGAAACCCGCGCTCGACCTGCTCGATCACGCCGACCCGGCTGCCACCCAGCAGCGCCCTCAACCTGCGATCGAAGCGGAACTCGCGCCGATGCTGGCCGACGAAGTCAAGCACCGTGCAGCTCGCCTTGCCGAGAAACAGGCGCAGGCCGCGGCCGAGCTGCTGGAGGAAGAGCGTCGGGCTGTCGGTCGGGCGCAGCAGCAGCACGGTGTCGACGGCGGGCACGTCGACGCCCTCGTTGAACAGGTCGACGGCGAACAGCACGTTCAGGCGCCCATCGGCGAGGTCGCGCAGCGCCTGGCTGCGGACGTCCGCGGCGGTCTCGCCCCACACCGCGGCGGCGGCAACGCCGGCCTCGACGAACACCCGCGCCATGAACCGCGCATGCTCGACGCTCACGCAGAAACCGATCGCCCGCACGCTCGCAGGCCCGTCGGTACGGCGCACGAGCTGCTGCAGCACGCCCCGGGCCCACGCGTCGTTCGCGGTCAGCAGGTTCGTCAGCCCGGTGACGTCGTAGCCGACGCCGCGTTGCCACGGCACCTGCCTCAGATCGAGCCCATCGTGTACGCCGTAGTACGCGAACGGCACGAGGCGGCGCTGATCGATCGCATCCCACAAGCGCAGCTCGGCGGCGATGCGTCCGTCGAACCAGTCGAGCACGGAGCGGCTGTCGGTGCGCTCGGGCGTCGCGGTGAGTCCGAGCAGTTCGCGCGGACGCAGGCGATCGAGCAAGGCGACGTAAGAGCTTGCGGCAGCGTGATGGAACTCGTCGATGATGACGACGTCGAACCAGTCGGGCTGCAGGTCCCCCGATAGGCCGGCCCTCAGGCTCTGGATCGACGCGAACACATGCTCGTAGCGCTCGGGCCGTTCGCCGTCGACCCATCGTTCGCCAAAGTCGGGGGCTCGCAGCGCGATGCGGAAGGTCAAGAGCGCTTGTTCGAGCAGCTCCTTGCGGTGTGCCACGAAGAGCAGCCTCGCGCGCGGCAGCTCCTGGCGCAGGCGCGCGTACCAGGCGGCGGCCATCACTGTCTTGCCGGTGCCGGTGGCGGCCACCAGCAGGTTCCTGTGGCGGCCCTGCAGCCGCGCGAGCTGGATCTGCTCGAGCAGCCGCTCCTGGAAGGGCTCGAGGCGCAGCTCGGTGGGCGGCAGCATGCAGCCGCTCGAGGGCCCGACGCGCGGGCGACGTTCGTCGAACTCGGCGCGCTCGTAGGGCACGAAGTCGCGGCCGTCCCAGTAGCTGTCGAAGACGGCGGCGACCTTGTCGACGACGCTCCGGTTGCGTACGCCCGAGACCCGGACGTTCCACTCCAGGCCCGTCACCTGCGCGGTGTGCGTCAGGTTGGACGAGCCGATGTACGCGGTCGAGAAGCCGGACTCGCGATGGAACAGGAACGCCTTGGCGTGCAGGCGCGTGCCGCCCTGCTCGTACGACACGCGCACCTGGGCGCCGACGGCCTGCAGCGCGTCGAGCGCGGCGGCCTCGGTGGAGCCGGTGTAGGTGGTGGTCAGCACACGCAGCGCGCGGCCGGAGGCGGTGAAGCGGCCGAGCGCATCGAGCAGCGGGCGGATGCCGCTGCGGCGGATGAAGGCCATCACGATGTCGACGCGGTCGGCGGACTCGATCTCCTCGACGATCTGACGCCCGACGCTGGGCTCGCCGGGGGCGTTGGTCAGCAGGGTGGTGTCGAGGAGCGGGATGAGCGGGGGCTTGAGGGTCTCGGGCTCGCCGCCGGGGGTCAGGGTGCGGACGGCGACCAGCATCTGCGCGGTCGGCACGGGTTGTTCATCACGCAGGGCGTCGCGCGAGGTGTCGTTGCCGGCCTCGGCGAGGCCGAGCGCATCGACGAGGTGGCCGATCAGCTCGCGGGCCAGCAGCACGCCTCGCTGCGCCCGCTGGCCCTCGGGCAGCACCGACACGGCGCGCTCGACGACCTGGGCGACGTGCATCGCCAGGCGGTCGGCGGCGTCGGCGTCGGGCAGTGCGGCCAGGAGCGGCAGATGGCCCGCGCCGAGCTGCTCGATGCGGGCGCCGAGCGCTTCGGTCAGCAGGGTCTCGTACAGGCCGCGGGGGAGGGTCACGGGAAAGGTGGTCGGGCGTGCGTCGGGTGAGCGACTGTAGCGTGGCTGATAGCGACCGCGACGAGACGAGGCGCGGTGTCGTCATCCGGCTCGCCCAAGGGAGCGGCCGGGCGTTCCAGGTGAGCTGCCACCGTTTCTCCGGACATATGGGATGACACCTGCCCGGGGTTCGAGTATCGCGAGGAATGCAAGCACGTGCGGGAGGTGAGGAAGGCGGCGGTGGCGGCGTGATCGCGATACGGTCTGTCGCGCGCTCGCCGCCTCAGTGCGCCGGTTCCGGATGAGCACAGCCGAGCGAAGCCGCGACCCGAAGCAGTTTCAGATCGCGGGTCCAGAGTCTTGCTCCGCCTGTCAGCACGGCCGACGCGAGCAGATGAACGTCGACGTATCCGATGCCCTTGCCGTGGAGTGCGTGGCGCTCGATGAAGTGCAGCACCTCGGCGGATTCGGCGACCACCGCGGCCGGCAGGTCCTGCAGCAGCTCGAGGATCGAACTGCGGTCGCGCAGGCTTCCGCACGCGATCTCGCCGACCACGAACGGGTGCATCACAACGGCCGACCGTTCCAGCAGCTCGATCAGCCCTGGCTCGCTAAGGCGGAGGTGATCGACCCAGACGGACGTGTCGACCAGGATCAAGACGGATTCCCGGTGCGCCGACGCGGCGCGACCTTCAGCATGCGCTGCGTGCCACCCAACCGTGCGAGGCGCCTGGCGCTCTCGCGCTCGATGAGCGCCTTCAGTGCCTCGCTCAACAGGGCAGTTCGATCCATCGGACCCGTCAGCTTCGCAGCCTTGGCCATCAACTCGTCATCGATGTTGATCGTGGTTCGCATGCCTCGGCCCCCAAAGAATGGACACAAAACATTGCATCAAATAATGCCTGATGCCGTGCCTGCAGACGCATCGGAACATCCCCGGAGGTTCTTGCGGGAGCGGGCAAACGACGCCACCAGGCTCATGCCGCCGTAGGGGCCGCTCGTGGCCTGTTCGACAGCCTCCACAAGAACTCGACGAGCTCCGCAATAATGACCAGTCTGCTGACTAGTCACCAACAACGATGAAAAGCTGGCCCGTCCAGGACGCCAAGGCGCGCTTCAGCGAGTTTCTCGAGACCTGCCTGGCCGAGGGCCCGCAGCTCGTCACCCGGCGCGGCGCGGAGGCGGCGGTGCTGGTGTCGATCGACCAGTGGCGTCGTCTCCAGGAGCAGGCGCGGCCAACGTTGAAGGCCTTGCTGCTGGCCGAAGACGCCCGGACGGAATTCAAGGTCCCGGCACGAGGCCGCGCCAGGCGCCGGCCGCCGATCGCCGGGGACTGACGATGTTCCTGCTCGACACGAACGTGGTCTCCGAGCTTCGGCGACCCCGGCCGCACGGCGCGGTGCTCGGATGGATGCAGGCGACCGACGACGCGGACCTGCACCTGGCGGCCGTCACGCTGGGCGAACTGCAGGCCGGCATCGAGCTCACGCGCGCACAGGACCCCGGTGCGTATTCCGGCGAAGATGACCGGCGAATCCGGGGATCGTGACCGGCTTGTCCGGTCCGGCCCTGCGTAGGGCTGGATTGTAGGGTGGTCGGTCACGATCGGTGCCGTTTCGGGTCAGTCGGAG
>JBIIPQ010000310.1:0-5376 GCA_044342535.1 Burkholderiaceae bacterium | reverse complement strand
ACCCGCACGCGCCTGGGGCTCGCCACGCGTGCGGTCGCGCAGCAGCCGGTCGCCGCGCGGCTGTGCGGCATGAGCGTGGACCGCACCAACGCCAGCACCTTCGTGATCGCGGGGCTGCTCGGCGGCACCGCCGGCGCGATGACGGGCGCGGCGATCGGGATGCTGTCGCCGCTGCTGACGCTGCCGCTCACCGTCAAGGGGCTGGTGGTCACCGTGATCGGCGGGCTCGGCAGCGTGCCCGGTGCGATCGTCGCGGGGCTGCTGGTCGGTGGACTCGAGAACTTCTTCCAGTTCGTGCGCGGCGTCGGCGAGCGCGACATCTACGTGATGGCGCTGCTGTTCGCGTTCCTGGTGTTCCGTCCCGGCGGCCTGTTCGCCGCGCCCGGCGGGAGGGACTGAGCGTGGACTTCTACCTCGGCCTCGCGCAGGTCATCGGCGTTCACACGCTGCTCGGCCTGTCGGCCTGGTGCGTGCTGCACACCGGGCAGGTGAGCCTCGCGCAGGGCGGCTTCTTCGCGATCGGCGCGTACGCGGCGGGCATGCTGACGGTGATGGCCGGCTGGCCGCTGCCGTGGGCGCTCGCGGTCGGCTCGCTGGTCTCCGCGGCCGTCGCGGTCGCGGTGGGCTTCCCGGCGCTGCGGGTGAAGGGGCTGATGCTGGTGGTCGCGACCACTGCGTTCGCCGAGATCGTCCGGCTGGTGTTCTTCAACTTCAAGTGGCGCGTGCAGGGACCCGACGGTCCGGTCGGCCCGGACGGCGGCCTCGGCTTCGGCGGCATCCGCTACTTCCAGAGCAACGGCTGGACCGCGTGGGACGTGCTCGCGCTGATCTGGTCGCTGGTGGCGGGCGTGATGCTCGTGCTGTGGTGGCTCGACCGATCGCGGATCGGCACGCTGTGGCGCGCCGTCGGCGAGGACGAGGTCGCCGCGCAGAGTGCGGGCGTCGACCTGACCGCGGCCAAGGTGTCGGCCTTCGGCATCGGTGGCGCGATCGCGGGGCTCTCCGGAGGCCTGTTCAGCCACACCACCACGCACATCGAGCACTCGAACTTCACGATCCTGCTGGCCACCTTCGCGATCGCCTACCCGATCCTCGGCGGCCTGAAGAGCCTCGCGGGCACGGTGCTCGCGGTGGTGTTCATCCAGGGCGTGCTGATCGAGGGGCTGCGCTTCCTCGGCGACTGGCGCAGCCTGCTGTTCGGCGCGCTGATCGTCGTCGTGATGCTGGTGCGGCCGGGCGGCATGCTGTCCTCGCCGCTGTGGCAGCCGTCGGCATCGCGGCGCGCCGCCTCGCGTCCGAAGGGCGCCGTCGACACGAAGGCCCGCCATGCTTGAGCTCACCGACCTGTCCCGGCACTTCGGTGGCGTCAAGGCGATCGACGGGCTCGACCTGACGGTCCGCCGCGGCGAGATCCTCGGCCTGATCGGCCCGAACGGCTCGGGCAAGAGCACCACCGTCAACCTGATCGCGGGGCTCTATGCGCCCACCCGCGGCGCGCTGCGCTTCGAGGGCCGCGACATCGGGCCGCTGCCGCCGCACCGGCGCGCCGAGCTCGGCATCGCGCGTACCTTCCAGAACATCCGCCTGTTCTCGCAGCTCACCGTCTGGCAGAACGTCTGGACCGCGACCGTGGTCCGCGAGCTCGGCTGGGCCGGCTTCAAGGCCCGGTGGCTCGCCGGTGCGTCGGCCGCGCGCGAGCAGGCCGAGTCGCTGCTCGAGTTCAGCGGCCTCGCGGGCAAGCGCGACCAGCTGGCCGGCAACCTCGCCTTCGGCGAGCAGCGCCGCCTCGAGCTCGCGCGCGCCGCGGCCTCGGGCGCGCCGCTGCTGCTGCTCGACGAGCCGGCCGCCGGCATGAATGCCGAGGAGATCGACGAGCTCGACGCGCGGATCCGCTCGCTGCGCGAGCAGGGCCGCACGATCCTGCTGATCGAGCACCACATGGACCTGGTGATGAACGTCTGCGACCGGGTCGTGGTGCTGAACTTCGGCCGCAAGATCGCCGAGGGCACGCCGGCCGAGGTGCAGGACGATCCGCAGGTCAAGGCGGCGTACCTCGGTGCCGACGACGGCGACGAGCTGATGTCGGCTGCGCTCGCGGCCTGAGGAGACGCACGATGCTGGAGATCCGCGAGCTCGCCACCGCCTACGGCAAGATCGAGGCGCTGAAGGGCGTGAGCCTCGAGGCGAAGGCCGGCGAGGTGACCTGCCTGCTCGGGCCCAACGGCGCCGGCAAGACCACGCTGATGATGACGCTCGCCGGCATCCTGCGGCCGCAGCGCGGCTCGATCCGCTTCGAGGGCGAGGAGCTGGTCGGCCGCTCGCCCGCCGAGATCGTCGCGCGCGGTCTCGCGCTGGTGCCTGAGAACCGCCTGGTGTTCCCCGCGCTCACCGTGCGCGAGAACCTCAACGCGGGCGCGTTCCGGCGGCGCGACCGCGCCGGCATCCGGGCCGACGTCGACCGGATGATGGCGCGCTTCCCGCGGCTCGCCGAGCGCGACGGGCAGCTCGCCGGCACGCTGTCGGGCGGCGAGCAGCAGATGCTCGCGGTGGCGCGCGCGCTGATGTCGCGCCCGCGCCTGCTGCTGATGGACGAGCCCTCGGTCGGCCTCGCGCCGAAGGTCGTGGCCGAGATCTTCACGATCATCCGTCAGCTGCACGCCGAGGGCACGACCGTGTTCCTCGTCGAGCAGAACGCGCGCATGGCGCTGAAGGTCGCGCAACACTTCTACCTGATGGAGCAAGGCCGCGTCGCCTTCTCCGGCACGCCCGGCCAGCTCGCCGAGGACGACGTCGTGCAGCGCGCCTACCTCGGCCGGCGCCAGGCGGCATGACATGACCGAGGGCGGCGCGCTGCTCCTGTTGCTCGCGCAGCGCACGCTCGACGGTCTGCTCGAGGCGGGGCCGTACGCGCTGGTCGCCCTCGGCCTGACCCTCGGCTTCGGCACGCTGCGGCGGGTCAACCTCGCCTACGGCGCGGGTGCGATGCTCGGCGCCTACGTCGGCGCCTGGCTGTACGCGCGCCATGGCGTGCCCGCGGCGGGCGTCCTGGTCGTGGTGGTCGCGGTCACCGTGCTGGCAGGGCTGTACGTCGAGTGGCTGTGCTTTCCCCCCGAGCGCGCCGACGCGGCAGGCCCCTCGCGCGGTCACGGCACGATCGCGGGCGCCGACGGCCGCGAGGTGGTCGCGCTCGCGGCGAGCTTCGCGCTGTGGATGCAGCTCGAGCAGCTCGCGGTGCTGATGCTGCCGCGCCACCTGAACCCGTTCCCGTCGATCGCGGTCACCGGCGAGTGGGCGCTCGGGCCGCTCGGCCTGAGGCCCGACCGGCTCGCGGCGCTGGCGTTCGCGCTGGCGCTCGCATGGGGCATCGCGCAGGCGCTCGAGCGCACGCGCGGCGGGCTCGCATGGCGGGCCGCCTCCGACCACCGGGTCGCCGCGGAGCTCGTCGGCCTCGCGGTGCCGCGGCTGCAGCGCGTCGCGTTCCTCGCCACCTGCGCGCTCGCCGGCGTCGCCGCCTGCATCGTGCTCGCGATGGAGGGGCAGGTCACGCCGATGTTCGGCATGTGGATGCTGGTCAAGGGGCTGGTGGCCGCGATGATCGGCGGGCTCGGCTCGGTGCGTGGCGCGGTCGTCGGTGCAGTCGTGCTCGGCGTCGTCGAGGCGCACGCGCAGGCGGCCTTCGGCGCGATCGGCCGCGACGCGACCGCCTGGGCGCTGCTGCTGGCCGTGCTGCTGTGGCGCGGCGCGCGGACCTGGCCGACCGGCGCGGCGGCGAGCCATGCGTGATGCGTTCTGCGTGGCCGACGGCGGCGTCGGGCTGGCCACCGACGTCGTGATCCTGTCGCTGCTCGCGCTGTCGGCGTGGCTGGTGCTGCGCACCGGCCGCATCTCGCTCGGGCAGCAGGCCTTCTTCGGGATCGGCGCCTACGCGGCCGGCATCGCGACCACGCTCGCGCACTGGCCGCTCGCACCCGCGCTCGCCGCGGGCATGGCGACGGGCGCGCTGGCCTCGGCCGGCGTCGCGCTCGCCACCGCGCGCCTCGGCGGGCTGCACTACGCGGTCGCGACGCTCGCGTTCGCCGAACTGACGCGGCTCGGGCTGCTGACCTGGCGGCTGCGTGTCCGCGAGCCCGACGGCAGCTGGGTCGGTCCCGACGGCGTCGACGGCTTCCGCGACATCCGCTGGCTGCTCGAGAACCAGGTGACGCCCGAGCGCTTCCTCGCGATGGGGCTCGCGGTGCTCGCGGTGGTGCTCGTCGGGCTGGTGTGGCTCGGGCGCACCCGGGCCGGCGCGGCGATGGCCGCGGTCGGGCACGACGACGGGCTCGCCGCGGCCTCGGGGCTGCCGGTGCTGCGGCTGCGCGTCGCGGCGGCCGCGCTCGCCGGTGCGCTCGCCGCGCTCGGCGGCGGCCTGCACGCGCACCGCCTCACCTTCATCGACCCGAACGCCTACGACCCGATGCTCGGTGTGCATGCGGTCGGCTACGCGCTGATCGGCGGCCTCGCCACCCCGATCGGGCCGCTGCTCGGCGCCGCGTTCGACATGTTCCTGCTCGAGACGTCGAAGCTGTTCGGCGACTGGCGGATGGTTGTCTTCGGCGGGCTGGTCGCGGTCTTCCTGCGCGTGCGGCCCCGCGGCCTGCTCGACGAGGCCTTCGTCCATCGGCTCGCCGCTGCCTGGCGCCGCGCCTTCCCTCCCACTTCCTCGAGGACCACCCATGTCCACCCATGACCTGCTCGCCGGCCGTACCGTGATCGTCACCGGCGCGGCCACCGGAATCGGCCAGGCGTTCGCCGTCGGTGCCGCCGCCCAGGGCGCGAACGTCGTCGTCGCCGACATGAACGCGGCCGACGAGACCGTCGCCGCCATCGAGGCGGCCGGCGGCCGTGCGCTCGCCGTACGTGTCGACGTGTCGGACGACGCGTCGGTGCAGGCGATGGCCCAGGCCGCGCTCGACCGATTCGGCCGCATCGACGGCCTCGTCAACAACGCCGCCTACTTCCGCGAGGTCAAGCTCACGCCGTTCGAGGAGCTCGACCCGGTGATCTGGGACCGGATCTTCTCGGTCAACGTCAAGGGCGTCTGGCTGTGCTGCAAGGCGGTCATCCCGGCGATGCGCGAGCAACGCTCGGGCGCGATCGTCAACATCGCGTCGGTCGTCGCGGTCGCCGGCCAGCCCGGCTACCTGCACTACGTCGCGACCAAGGGCGCGGTGCTGTCGATGACCAAGGGCCTCGCGAAGGAGTGCGGGCCGATGGGCGTGCGGGTCAACGTGATCGCGCCCGGCTTCGTGATCACCGACGCGACGAGGAATCGTCCGATCGAGTGGCAGCAGAGCTTCCTGAAGGCGCGTGCGATCTCGCGCGAGCAACGGCCGG
>JBIIPQ010000304.1:0-5423 GCA_044342535.1 Burkholderiaceae bacterium | reverse complement strand
GACCTGGTCGGCACCGCGCTGTACCTCATGTCCGACCTGTCGGCCTTCGTGTCCGGGCAGACCATCGTGGTCGACGGCGGCCACATCATGTACTGATCCGCCCTGAGCGGAGGAGACCTCTCGTGAACGACATCATCCTGCACCACTATCCGTTCTCCACCTTCTCCGAGAAGGTGCGCACCGCGCTCGGCCTGAAGCGCCTCGCGTGGCGCTCGGTGGAGATCGCCGGCCTGCCGCCGCGCCCCCTGCTGACGCCGCTCGCCGGCGGCTACCGGCGCGCGCCGGTCATGCAGGTCGGCGCCGACGTGTACTGCGACACCAACCTGATCCTGCCGACGCTCGAGCGCCTCGCGCCCGCCGCGCCGAGCCTGTATCCGACGGGCAGCGAGGGCGTCGCGCAGGGCCTGGGCTTCGCCTGGGAGCGGCAGATGTGGGTCCCGGTCATCGGCGTGCTGGTCCATTACATCGGCGAGCATATCCCGCCCGAGTTCATCAAGGACCGCAAGGAGGGGTACCTGATGATCGACATGAGCAAGGAAGCGATGGCGCCCCAGTTCCCGCAGCACCTCGGGTTCGTACGGGCGCAGGTCGCCTGGCTGCGGCGCGCGCTCGCCGCCAGGCCGTTCCTGTTCGGCGACGCGCCGAGCGCGGCCGACCTCGCGGTCTGGCAGACCGTGCACCTGCTGCGTGCCAACTGCCCGCCCGAGGTCGACGCGCTGATCGGCTTCGGGCCGATCGTGCCCTGGTACGAGCGGATCAAGGCGATCGGCCACGGCACGTCGACGACGGCCACCGCAGAGGAGGCCTTCGCGATCGCGCGCGCGGCCGAGCCCGCGCCGCTCACCCACCTCGAGCCGGACGGCGATCCGGGCGGCCTGAAGGCCGGCACCCGCGTGGTCGTCACACCCGACGACAACGCGCGTGTGCCGGTCGAGGGCACGCTGGTCGCCGCCGGCGACGCCGAGCTCGTGATCCACCGCAGGGACCCCGACGCGGGGAACCTGCACATCCACTTCCCGCGGCTCGGCTTCGACGTCGTTGCCGCCTGAGCCCATACACACCCCACCGATCCCGAACGGAGCGATCCCGATGAGCGTCCTCGACACCAACAAGCAGATCTGCCGCGACTACTTCAAGGCCTTCCTCGCACGCGACACCGCGTGGATGGCCCGCCACATCTCGCCCGACTTCGTGCGCCACGACCCCGGCCTGCCGTTCGAGGTCCGCGGCCCGCAGGGCGTGGCCCAGCTGCACGACGCCCTGCTGCCCGCGTTCCCCGACATGGAGCTGCCGCTCGAGGACTTCGTGGCCGAGGGCGAGAAGGTGCTGGTGCGCCTGCGCGTGAAGGGCACGCACACCGGCGCGTTCGGCGACATGGCCGCGACCGGCAAGCGCATCGACATCGGCGTGCTCGACCTGTTCCAGATCCGCGACGGCGTGTTGGTCGAGCACTGGGCGCTGCTCGACAACCTCGGCATGCTCAAGCAGCTCGGCGCCGTGCAGGCCTGAGGGAAGGCGCGCGATGCAGCTGCTCGCCAACACCACCTCGCCGTTCGTGCGGATCGCGCGCGCGGCGATGATCGAGAAGGGGCTCGAGCTCGAGCCGACGATCGTCGATCCGTGGGCCGACGACGCGCGGCTGCGAACGGCCAACACCGCCACGCGCGTGCCGACGCTGGTGCTCGACGACGGCACGCCGCTGTCGGAGTGCCTGCTGATCGTCCAGTGGCTCGAAGCGACCCGGCCCGCGCCGCAGTGGCCGGGCCTCGTGGGGCAGGGCGCCGCGATCGCGGGCATCCTGTCGCGCACGGGCATCGCGATCGGCGCGATCGAGGCGTCGACGATCACCATCATCACGCGCAAGGTCACCGCCCCGGTGCTCTTCGACGAGACGCCGGTCGGCCTGCGGCGGCGTCGCTCGATGGTCGAGGGCATGCAGCGGCTGGAGGCGCAGGCCGATGCGATCGCGACGAGCGGCACGCCGATGCTCGACGCGATCGCCGCGGTGACGCTGTTCGACTACCAGCAGCTGCGCTTCGCCGACCAGGCGTGGCTGCCGGCGACGCCGCGGCTCAAGGCGCTCGCCGAGGCCTGGGGTGCGCGGCCGTCGTTGGCGAGGACGAAGCCCTACATCGCGTCCTGAGCGTCGTCGCCCGAGGCGCAGGCCTCGAGGTGCGCGAGCAGCGTGCCCAGCGGTGTCTGGCTGGGCGGCTGCGCGCGCGCGATGAGCTGCATGCGGCGCAGCGCCCAGGGGTCCGACAGCGGCATCACCCGCAGCCGCATCGCCTGGGCGAAGCTGCGCGCAGCAGCGAGCGGCAGCACGCCGATGCCGAGCCGCGCCTCGACCGCGCGGCACACCGCCTCGAAGCTGCGCACCTGCACGCGCAGCGCCATCGGCCGCATCAGCTGTGCGGCCTGGGCGGTGAGCAGGCGCGTGAGCGTGCTGCTGCCCTCCAGGCCGACGAGGTCGCGCTCGAGCAGGTCGGCGAACGCGACCGCGTCGCCCTCGGGCGCGTCGTCTTCTCGCAGCACCGCGGCCAGCCGATCGTGCCGGTAGGGGCGGCTCCACAGGCCTGCGATGTCGCAGCCTTCGACGACCACCCCGAGGTCGGCCTCGCCGCTCCTCACGCGCCGCACCGCCTCCTCGCTCCAGCACTCCTCCAACACGATGCGCACGTGCTCGTGGCTGGCGCTGAAGTCGGCGACGTCGGCGGGCAGGAACTGCGTCATCGCCGAGGTGTTGCCGTGCACGCGCAGCACCGCGTGGCTGCCCGACGCGTAGTTGGCCATCTCGGCGCGCATGTGGTGCATCCCGGCGATGACCTCGCGGGCGAGCTTGAGCAGGTGCTCGCCGGCCGGCGTCAGCTGCAGCCCTCGCGAGTGCCGCTCGAACAGCCGCGCCTTGAACTGGTGCTCGAGCAGCGACAGGCGGCGACTCGCCGCGGGCACGGTGATGTGACTGACCTCGGCCGCGCGGGTCAGGTTGCGCAGCTCGGCGGCCTGCACGAAGAGCGCGAGCGAATCGATGTCCGGCAGCATGGCGTGGGGCGGGGGGGGGATGGCCGGTCGCATTGCGCGGGGCGCAACTCGCCGTTGACCGTTTTCCAATTCCCCGCGACGGGGCGACTGCCTACAGTGCCACGGCATTGCACGGATTGGAAGACGAGGGCATCCCGACATGAAGCAGATGTACATCGGCGGCCGCTGGATCGGCGCCCGCGACGAACGTACGATCCCGGTGGTATCGCCGGCCGACGGCGAGACGTTCGAGCGGATCCCGCGCGGCGGCGCGCACGAGGTCGACCTCGCGGTGGCCGCGGCGCGCGCCGCGCTCGACGGACCGTGGGGGCGGATGACCGCGACCGAGCGCGGGCGCGTGCTGGTGCGGATCGGCGAGGCGGTGCTCGCGAACGAGGACGAGCTCGCGCGGCTCGAGGCGCGCGACACCGGCAAGCCGATGGCGACCGCACGCAACGACATCCGCGTGCTCGCGCGCTACTTCGAGTTCTATGGCACCGCGGCCGACAAGGTGCATGGCGAGACCATCCCGTTCGTCGCCGGCCACCAGGTGAGTCTGGTGCGCGAGCCGCTCGGCGTCACCGCGCACATCATCCCGTGGAACTACCCGGCGCAGATGCTCGGGCGCACCGTCGCGCCGGCGCTCGCGATGGGCAACGCCGCGGTGCTCAAGCCCGCCGAGGACACGCCGCTGTCGGCGCTGCGCGTCGCCGAGCTCGCCGCCGCCGCGGGGCTGCCGGCGGGCGCGCTCAACGTCGTCACCGGGCTGGGCGAGGAGGCGGGCGCCGCGCTCGCCGCGCATCCCGGCATCGACTTCGTGTCGTTCACCGGCTCCAACGAGGTCGGCACGCTGGTGCAGCAGGCGGCCGCGAAGAACGCGGTCAAGTGCGTGCTCGAGCTCGGCGGCAAGTCGCCGCAGATCGTGTTCGACGACGTCGACGTCGAGCGAGCGGTACCGATCGTCGTCCGCGCGATCGTGCAGAACGCCGGTCAGACCTGCACCGCCGGCAGCCGCCTGCTGGTGCAGCGCTCGATCCACGACACCTTCGTCGCGCGGGTCGCCGAGGCGTTCGCGAAGGTCCGTGTCGGCACGCCCGAGATGGATCTGGACTGCGGCCCGTTGATGAACCCGGCGCAGCAGCGTCGCGTGCAGCGCTACGTCGACGGCGCGAAGGCCGCCGGCATCCCGGTGATCGCCCAGGGGCGGATCGCCGACGGCGTACCGCCCGGTGGCTTCTGGGTGACCCCGACGCTGTTCGGCCCGGTGCCGCGCGACGCCGCGATCGCGCGCGAGGAGGTGTTCGGCCCGGTGCTCGCGGCGATGGCCTTCGAGGACGAGGCCGACGCGATCCGCCTCGCCAACGGCACCGACTACGGGCTGCTGGCCGCGGTGTGGACCGAGAACTCCGGGCGCCTGCACCGCGTCGCGAAGGCGGTGAGGGCGGGTCAGGTCTTCATGAACTGCTACGGCGCGGGCGGCGGCGTCGAGCTGCCCTTCGGCGGCACCAAGCGCAGCGGCCACGGCCGCGAGAAGGGGCTGCTCGCGCTCGAGGAACTCAGCACCACGAAGACGCTCGTGCACTGGCACGGCTGAGGGGAGGAGACGATGGGACAGCTGCAGGGCAAGGTCGCGATCGTCACCGGCGGCGCGGCGGGCTTCGGCGAGGCGATCGTGCGCCGCTACGTCGAGGAGGGCGCGCGCGGCGTGGTGATCGCCGATCTCGACGAGTCGAAGGGCCGCGCGCTCGCCGACGCGCTGGGCGCGAAGGGCGTGCGATTCGTCGCGTGCGACGTGTCCTCGGGGGCGGCAGTCGCTGCGGTCGTGCGTGCCTGCACCGACGTGTTCGGCGTGCCCGACGTCGTCGTCAACAACGCCGGCACCACGCATCCGAACCGGCCGATGCTCGAGATCGACGAGGCGGCGTTCGACCACGTGTACGCGGTCAACGTGAAGTCGATCTTCCACATGGCCCACGCGGTCGTGCCGGCGATGCGAGCCCGCCGCAGCGGCGTGATCCTGAATGTCGGCTCGACCGCGGGCATCCGGCCGCGGCCCGGCCTCGCCTGGTACAACGGCTCGAAGGGCGCGGTGAACCTGCTGTCGAAGTCGATGGCGGTCGAGCTCGGACCCGACGGCATCCGCGTCAACGCGATCTGCCCGGTGATCGGCGAGACCGGCCTGCTCGAGAAGTTCATGGGCGTGCCGGACACGCCGGAGAACCGGGCGAAGTTCATCGCGACCATCCCGCTCGGGCGCCTCTCCAGGCCGGACGACGTCGCGGCGGCGGCGGTGTTCCTCGCGAGCGATGCGGCGGCGTTCATCTCCGGGGTCGAGTTTCCGGTCGACGGCGGTCGGACGGTCTGAGCCGGTAGCCCGTGGCACGGCCGATCGTCACGTTCGTGAC
>JBIIPQ010000014.1:0-30687 GCA_044342535.1 Burkholderiaceae bacterium | reverse complement strand
GCGCCGACCTGCGCGTGGTTCAGATGCTGCTCGGGCACGCCGACATCTCGACCACGCAGATCTACACGCACATCGCTCGCGAGCGGCTGAAGACGCTTCACGCGGCGCATCATCCGCGAGGCTGAGCGGCGCGGCGGGCCCCCGCCTACGCCTGTGCCCGCCGTCCGCGCCGCGGCCCCGGTGCCTGCACCGCTGCTTCGGCCTTCGCGGCGCGGCGCGGCGCGGCCACGGCGGCCGGTTCGGCGACCCCCGCCTCGAGCCGCTCGGCGAGCCGCGGCAGCAGTGCGTACAGCCCGGCGAGCGCCTCGTCGCCGATCGCCTCGCCGATGGCGCGGTAGCGCGACTCGGAATGCGGCGCGACCCGCTCGATCAGCGCGACGCCGGCGGACGCGATGCGGATGCTCGCCCCGCGCGCATCGTCGACGGCGGCGCTGCGCCGCACCAGCCGGCGCGCCTCGAGCGCCGGCAGCAGCCGCGACAGGCTCGGCTTGCTGATCAGCGTCAGCTCGGCCAGCCGCGTGATCCGGGCCTCGTCGACCGAGGACAGCGCCCGCAGCACCCGCCACTGCTGCTCGGTGATGCCGTGGGCGCGCAGCACCGGCCGGAACTGCGCCATCACCGCCTGGTGGCTGCGCAGCAGCAGCATCGGCAGCGAGCGCGAGAATGCGCGCATCGCACGGCTCACGGCCGCTCGTCCTCCACGCGGTTGGCGAGCGTGCCGATGCCCGGCACCTCGACCTCGACGAGGTCGCCGGGCACCAGCCATTTCGGCGGATCGAAGCGCGCGCCGGCACCTGTGGGCGTCCCGGTGGAGATCACGTCGCCGGGCTCGAGCCGCATGAACGTGGAGACGTACTCGATCAGGTATTCGAACGGAAACATCAGGCGCGCGGTGGTGTCGTCCTGCCGGACCTCGCCATTGACGCGCGTGATGACCCGCAGGTCGCCGAAGGACGCGAAGGCGTCGGTCGTCGCCAGCCACGGGCCGATCGCGCCGCTGGCCTCGAAGTTCTTGCCCTGGGTGACGTTGAACTTGCCGTGCCGAAGCCAGTCGCGCAGCGTGCCCTCGTTCATGCAGGTCAGGCCGGCGACATGCGCGGCGGCGTCGGCGCGGGCGATGCGCCGCCCGGCGCGGCCGATCACGATCGCGATCTCGCCCTCGTAGTCGAGCTGCACGGACTCGGGCGGGCGCAGGATCGGCTCGCCGTGCGCGACCAGCGATCCCGCCGTGCGCATGAAGAGGCTCGGCCATCTCGGCCGCTCGCTCCCGTCACGGTACTCCTCGTTGCGCTCGGCGTAGTTCACGCCCACGCAGATCACCTTGCCCGGGCGCGCCACGGGCTTGCGCAGCCGCAGGTCCGCCAACGCCAGGTCGGGCGCGGTGCGCGCGGCGAGCGCGCGGGCCTCGTCGAGGGCGCCGGCCGCGAGCAGCGCGTCGGTCGTCGGGTAGGCGGGCAGGCGTGCCCCGAGCGCGATCACGCCGGCCTCGGCGCAGCCGTCGCCGGTCACCGCGCCCCAGCCTTCCTGCCCGCCGAGGGCATAGCTCACCAGCTTCATCCGTCGTTCTCCGCGGTGGGCCCGTCGTCCGTTCGCGGGCCGCGGAGAAAGTTAGCATGTCAATCAAATCGGCGACAAGCAGGGTGCCGGCCGCGCGCCCGGCGGCGAGGCTTGACGACCCGGGTTGTTGTCATGTCAACTTCCGAGTGGCCGGTGCTTCGCTGCCGTCCGACCGCTGGAGACCGGTGCATGCCCCACGTCGTCGTCGAGTATTCGGCCAACCTTCGCCAGCACGCCGACGTGACGCGCCTGCTGCGCATGGTGCACGACGCCGCCCTCGCCACCGGCGTGTTCCCGCGCGGCGGCACCCGCACCCGAGCCGAGGAGCGCACCGACTACCTGATCGCCGACGGCCATCCGGACAACGCCTTCGTCCACGTGACGCTGCGCATCGGTCACGGCCGCGACCTCGACACGCGCAGGCAGGCCGGGCAGCGGGTGTTCGACGCGCTCTGCGCCGAGCTCGCGCCGGTCCTGGCGACGTCGCCGCTGGCGATCTCCTTCGAGGTGCAGGAGATCGATCCGGACCTGAGCTTCAAGCGCAACACCGTCCACGAGCACGTCGCAGCGCGCGAGGCCGTCGGCCATCGCGCTGCGTGACCACCGCACCCAGTGAGCCCCCCTCCGCATGAACACCGCACTCGAATGAACCCCGCACTCGAGGCCCAGCTGAAGAAGGCCGAAGCCGCGCTCGCGCGCTTCGCCGCCGAGCCGCTCGGCCACTGGATCGGCGGCCGCGCGGTGGCCGGCGCCGGCGAGGCCTTCGGCAACCGCTCGCCGGTCGACGGCCGAGCGCTCGGCCTCGTCGTCGACGCCACCGCGGCCGAGGTCGCGCAGGCCTGCGATGCGGCGCGCGATGCGTTCGCCGGCTGGCGCGCCACGCGCGGCACCGAGCGGCGCCGCGTGCTGCATGCGATCGCCGACGCGATCGAGGCCCGCGCCGAGGAGATCGCGCTGGTCGAGTGCATGGACACCGGCCAGGCCTGGCGCTTCATGAGCAAGGCGGCGCTGCGCGGCGCCGAGAACTTCCGCTTCTTCGCCGACCGCGCGCCCGATGCGGCCAACGGCGTGTCGCTGCCGACCGACTCGCACCTGAACTACACGATGCGCCAGCCGGTCGGGCCGGTGGCGGTGATCACGCCGTGGAACACGCCGTTCATGCTGTCCACCTGGAAGATCGCGCCGGCGCTCGCCGCCGGCTGCACGGTCGTCCACAAGCCGGCCGAGTGGAGCCCGCTCAGTGCCCGGCTGCTCGCCGAGATCATGCACGATGCGGGACTGCCCGCCGGCGTCGCGAACCTGGTGAACGGCTTCGGCGAGACCACTGGCCGCACGCTCACCGAGCATTCGGCGCTGCGCGCCACCGCGTTCATCGGCGAGTCGAGCACCGGCAGCCTGATCATGTCGCAGGGCGCACCCACCCTCAAGCGCGTGCACCTCGAGCTCGGCGGCAAGAACCCGGTCATCGTGTTCGACGACGCGGATCTCGACCGTGCGCTCGATGCGGTGGTGTTCATGATCTACAGCCTGAACGGCGAGCGCTGCACGGCCTCGTCGCGGCTGCTGGTGCAGCGCTCGATCCACGACGGCTTCGTCGATCGTCTCGCCGAGCGCGTGCGCCGCCTGAAGGTCGGGCATCCGCTGGATCCGGCCACCGAGGTCGGGCCGCTGGTGCACGAACGCCACCTGGAGAAGGTGCTGTCCTATGCGGCGATCGCGCGCGGGGAGGGCGCGAGCGTCGCGGTGGGCGGGGCCCGCGCGACCGGCGCCGGGCTGCCGCCCGCGGGCTGCTTCGTGCAGCCGACGCTGTACGTCGGTGCCACCGCCTCGATGCGGATCGCGCAGGAAGAGATCTTCGGCCCGGTGCTCACCGTGATCCCCTTCGAGGACGAGGCCGACGCGCTGCGCATCGCCAACGGCGTGCGCTATGGCCTGGCCGGCTACCTGTGGACGGGGGACGTCGGGCGCGCCAACCGCGTCGCGCAGGCGCTCGACGTCGGCATGGTCTGGGTCAACTCCGAGAACGTGCGCCACCTGCCGACGCCCTTCGGCGGCATGAAGTCCAGCGGCATCGGCCGCGACGGCGGCGACTGGAGCTTCGACTTCTACATGGAGACGAAGAACGTGGCGCTCGCGCTCGGCACGCACGCCATCCCGAAGCTGGGAAGCTGAGATGGGCACGCTCGCGCTGGCGGCCAAGATCACCCACGTCCCGTCGATGTACCTGTCGGAGTTTCCCGGGCCGCACCAGGGCTGCCGGCAGGCCGCGATCGACGGCCACCACGAGATCGGCCGGCGCTGCCGCGCGCTCGATGTCGACACCATCGTCGTCTTCGACGTGCACTGGCTGGTCAACGCCGGCTACCACGTCAACTGCGCGCCCGAGTTCGAGGGCGTCTACACCAGCAACGAGCTGCCGCACTTCATCCGCAACCTGCCGTACGCGTATCCCGGCGAGCCTGCGCTCGGGCGCGCGATCGCCGAGTGCGCGACCGAGGACGGCGTCTTCACCCGCGCCCACGACGCGACCACGCTGCACCTCGAGTACGGCACGCTGGTGCCGATGCGCTACATGAACGCCGACCGGCGCTTCAAGGTGGTGTCGGTCGCCGCCTGGTGCGCCTGGCACAGCCTGGCAGACAGCGCGCGCTTCGGCGCAGCGGTGCGGCGCGCGATCGAGCAGCGCTTCGACGGGCGCGTCGCGGTCTTCGCCAGCGGCTCGCTGTCGCACCGCTTCAACGCCAACGGCAGCCCCGAGTCGTCGATCCACGAGATCAGCGACGAGTTCTTTCGGCAGGTCGACCTGCGGGTGGTCGAGCTCTGGAAGCAGGGCGACTGGAAGACCTTCATCCGGATGCTGCCCGCCTACGCCGAGCGCTGCGTGGGGGAGGGCGGCATGCACGACACCGCGATGCTCCTCGGGCTGCTCGGCTGGACTGCGTACGACAAGCCAGTCGAGATCATCACCCCCTACTTCCCGAGCTCCGGCACGGGCCAGATCAACGCTCTCTTCCCGGTATGACCATGAAGACCTGCATCGTCGGACTCGGCGCCATCGGCGGCTTCGTCGCCCACCGTCTCGTGGAGGGCGGCCAGCCGGTCACGGCGCTCGCCCGCGGCGCCACGCTCGCGGCGGTGCGCCGCAACGGCCTGGTGCTGCGTGACGCCGCGGATCCCGAGCGCGGACGGGCGGTCTCGATCGCGGCGAGCGACTCGCCCGCCGAGCTCGGCCCGCAGGACCTGGTGGTGCTCGCCGTCAAGACCACGGCGCTGCCCTCGATCCCGGCGAGCATCGCGCCGCTGCTCGGGCCCGACACCGTCGTGCTGTCGGCGATGAACGGCGTGCCCTGGTGGTTCTTCCACGGGCTCGGCGAGCGCTGGCAGGGCACGCGGCTCGAGGCCACCGACGCCGACGGCTCGCTGTCGCACGCGGTGCCGCCGGCGCGCGTCGTGGGCTGCGTCGTGCACATGTCGGCCTCGATGCCCGAGCCGGGCGTGGTGCGTCATGCCTTCGGCGACCGGTTCATCGTCGGCGAGCCGGGCGGCGGGTCGACGCCGCGGCTCGCCGCAGTCGCCGACCTGCTGCGGGCCGCCCGTCTGCAGGTCGAGGTCTCGCCCCGCATCGAGCTCGACGTGTGGCTCAAGCTCTGGGGCAACATGACGATGAACCCGGTCTCCGCGCTCACCGGCGCGACGATGGACCGGATCCTCGACGACCCGCTGCTGCGCCGCTTCGTGTCCGATGCGATGGTCGAGGCGCGCGCGATCGGCGACGCGCTCGGCCTGCCGATCACGATGACGCCCGAGGAGCGCCACGTCATCACCCGCAAGCTCGGTGCGGTCCGCACCTCGATGCTGCAGGACGTCGACGCGGGCCGGCCGATCGAGCTCGACGCGCTCATCGGTTCGGTGTCGGAGATGGGGCGGCGGGTCGGCGTCGACACGCCGAACATCGATGCACTGCTCGGGCTGACGCGGCTCTTCGGGCGTGTGCGCGGCCTCGTGCCGCCCGCCTGAACGCCGCTGCCGGCGGGCCGCGATGCGACCTGCCGGGCATGCTCGGGCATCGACCGGCCACGCTCGTCATCGACCGGCCACGCTCATGCATGGGGCGTCCTCCCACACTTCCGGATACGTGACAGCCTTGTGTCGTAGCGAGATGCGCGTATAGTCCGTCCTTGCATCTGCCTCGAAGCCCTCCGCAGTTCCGCGGTTTCTTCTGCGCCCCCGCCTCCACGCGGACCCGGCGTTCTGGAATCCCCCCGGTGGTTCGTCTTTGTCGCGCATGCCCCCACCGGGGCGCGAGCCCCATCTCGTCACGTTTCCAGAAAGGCTACACACCATGTCAGGCACTCAAACCGGTACCGTCCAGCGCTTCATGAGCGACAAGGGCTTCGGCTTCATCAAGTCGGACGTCGACGGCGCCGAGCTGTTCGTCCACTTCTCGGAGCTGCAGGGCTCGGGCTTCCGCAATCTCGACGTCGGCCAGCGCGTCGAGTTCACGCCGCGCAAGGGCCCGAAGGGCATGCAGGCGTCGGCCGTTCGCGTGATCGACTGATCACCGACTGACCGTCGACCGGCTTCGGCCGGTGCGCCGTCGGCATCCGCTGCAGAGCGGGTCCCGGCGGCGCGTTCGTTTCAGGGGTCCGCCCCGCGCGGCGACCTCGCGTCCCCCCGGCCCCGCTATCATTCCTGGATGGCCGCGAAGCACGTTTCCGAGACCCCCGCGACGGCGCTCCTCAGGCAGCGCGGCGTCCCCTTCACCGAGCATCCCTACGACTACGTCGATCACGGCGGCACCGCCGAGTCCGCGCGTCAGCTCGGTCTCGACGAGCATGCGGTGGTCAAGACGCTGGTCATGCAGGACGAGGCGGGCAAGCCGCTCGTCGTGCTGATGCACGGGGACCGCAAGGTCTCCACCAAGAACCTCGCCCGGCAGTCCGGGCGCAAGTCGATCGCGCCCTGCGAGCCCGAGGTGGCGAGCCGGCATTCCGGCTACCTGGTCGGGGGCACCTCGCCGTTCGCCACGAAGAAGCGCCTGCCGGTCTACGTCGAGCGCAGCGTGCTCGCGCTGCCGCGGATCTGGATCAACGGCGGGCGCCGCGGCTACCTGCTCGGCATCGATCCGTCGGTGCTCGTCGACCTGCTGCAGGCCGTCCCGGTGGACTGCGCGCTCGCCGACTGAGCGCCCGAGCGTTTCCTTCCGCCGAGGTCGATGGCCCGCGACCTGCTTGTTCGAAGGCATGAGCGAGCACACGCATGAAGCGCCCAGCCGGCGGCGCGACGATCCCTAAGCGATGCGTCGCGCAGTGCGGGTGGCGGATTCCTGGAACGGCGCTGTCTCGCTCGCGTCAAGAACGCGAAAGATGCTTCCGTGGTCGCCTTCTCCCCCGTCGCTGCCATGTCCATGAACCGTCCGCTCGACCCGTCGCACGTCGCCGCCGCCGCCGCCGCGGTGCTCGTCCTCGCTGCAGCCTCGCCCCTCGCCGCCCAGCCTCGGGTGTCCGATCCGGTCGGCACGCCTGCCGCCGTCGCCGACCCGTTCTGGTCCGACGCGAAGGCGGGCGCGAACCTGCGGACGTTCTTCATGAACCGGGACATCCCGGACAACACGCCGACCAAGACCGACCAGGAGGCCTGGGCGTTCGGCGGCTCCCTCTTCGGGCGGACCGGCTGGTGGGCGGGCGCCGTGCAGTTCGGCGGGACGTACTACCTGTCGCTGCCGCTGTACGCACCCGACGACCGCGACGGCACGAAGCTGCTGGCCGTCGGCCAGAAGACCATCAGCGTGCTGGGAGAGGTGTTCGTGCGTGCGCGTCACGAAGGCAACACCCTGACGGTGGGCCGGCAGGAGATCGACATGAATCCGCCGCGGCCGAGCGGCGTGCGATCGAACCGTAGCGACGCGACGTTCGTGGGTCGGCAGGACAACCGGATGATCCCGATCTCCTACGAGGCCGCGATGCTGGCGGGCAAGCCGGATCCGTCGTTCGCCTATTACGCCGGCTACCTTGGCAAGGCCAAGCCGGTGAACCAGGCTGGGTTCGATCCGATCGGCGAGGTCTTCGGCGCCAAGGGGTCCGATTCGGGCATGTACACGCTCGGCGTCCAATGGTCGCCGGTCAAGGACGCGTGGACCCAGGCCTGGTATCACGAGGTGCCGGACGTGCTGAGGATCGCGTTCCTGGATGGCGACTACGTGAACAGGCTGTCGAAGACGAGCTACCTGCGGATCGGTGCCCAGTACGCGAGCCAGGGGTCGGTCGGCGCCAACGCGCTCACCGGTAGCTCGTTCTCGACTTACCACGCCGGACTGTACGGCGAGTTCGGCTGGAGTGCCTACACCGTCTACGGCGCCTTGACGCAAACCGGCAGCGGCGCGGACCTTCGGCTGCCGTTCACCAGCGGGCCACACTACACGCAACAGTTGGTCCGCTCGTTCACGCGTGCCGGCGAGGCGACCAATCTGATCGGCATCGGCGTCAACCTCGATTCGGTGGCCAAGGGCCTCAGCGCCTGGACCGACTGGGCGGCTGGACGCGATGCCGTCAGGCCCGGCGGCGCCGGACCGCTCCCGGACGAGACTGAACTGAACGTGGGCGTCGTCTGGACGTATCGCGACAAGGGCTCGATCCTCGACAATCTCCGTGTCCGGGCCCGGGCGGGCTGGATCACCGACAAGACGGCGGCGGGCGACAGGCGCACGACGGACTACCGGATCGACGTCAACCTGCCGATCATCGTCTTCTGACTGCTCGGATCTGCTCCGCTCGACCCGACCGCGGGCGCGCGGCACCCGGCGTTGTCACCGTCCTGTCAATCGCAGTGGCGAGCATGATGTTCCGATGGCTCAGGCCGCGCCTCGAGCGGCCCCCCTGATGGACCACGAGCTCGTGTCGTCGACCCGTACCGCGCCCGGCACGGTGCTCCTCGAACCGGTATCGCCCTCGATGCCGCCGTCGCCCCCGAACCTGCTGGCCGCGGTCGAGCGGCTGCGTGCCTGCGCGCTCGCCCTCGAGCGCGAGCATGCGACCGAGCTCGAGCGGGCGGCGCCCCATGCTCGCGAAGGCGTGTGCAACCTGCTCCATTACCTTGCGGTGCGGCGCCACGACCTGCGCCCGCTTCAGCGCGAGCTCGGTCGCCTCGGGCTGAGTTCGCTCGGGCGCATGGAGTCGCATGTGATGGCCACGCTCGATGCGGTGGCCCGGGCACTCGGCGCACTTGCCGGTCGACGCACGGCAGTGATCGAGCCGGATCCTCGGTTCGAACTCGGCGAGAGTCGGCTCGCGGCCAACGCGGTGCAGGTCTTCGGCCCCGAGCCCCACGCACGCGCGACGCGGGTGATGGTGACCCTGCCGTCCGAGGCTGCCGACGCACCAGGGCTGATTCACGATCTCCTCGAGGCCGGCGCCGATCTCGTGCGCGTGAACGCCGCCCATGACGATGCGCAGGCCTGGACGAAGATGGTCGGATACGTTCGCGCCGCCGAGGCTGCGCTCGATCGGGGCTGCCGAGTCTCGTTCGATCTGGCCGGACCGAAGCTGCGCACCGGCACGCTCGAGGCCGGCCATGCGGTGCTCAAGCTGCGCCCGGAGCGCGATGCGCTGGGGCGCGTGATCGCGCCGGCCCGCGTGCGACTCGTGCCAGCCCAGCGCGTGCCGCCCGCGGCGCCCGACGTGGTGCCGGTGGATTCACGTCTGCTGCACCGCGTGAAGCTCGGCGACGTCTTCGAGATGGTCGATGCGCGCGGCCGCAGCCGGCGCCTGACCGTCGTCGGCTTCGACCCCGATGCGCGGCCGGTGTGCGAGACCGATCGAACCGTGTATCTCGTGCCCGGCACCGTACTCGTGCACCGGCGGGGCAAGCGCTCGGCGGCCGAGGGCGAGGTGGGTGCTTTGCGACCGATGCCGGGCGAGATCCCGCTGCAGCCAGGCGACCGGCTCGATCTGGTGTACGGACGCCAGCCGGGCCACGCGTGTCGCCTGAATCTCGACGGGCGTCCACTCGAACCGGCCAGCGTGTCATGTGAAGTCCGGGCGGTGTTCGATCAGATCCAGCCGGGCCATCGGGTGCTGTTCGACGACGGGACCATCGGTGCGGTCGTGAAGTCGGTCGAACGCGACCGGGTGGTGCTCGAAATCGTGCGGTGCGCCGACGGCACGGCGAAGCTGCGCGAGGAGAAGGGCATCAATCTGCCGGACACCTCGCTCGAGCTGTCGGCGATCACCGAGGACGACCTCGAGGATCTCGCGTTCGCGGTCGACCGTGTCGACCTGGTGTCGGCCTCGTTCGTGCAGCGGCCCGAGGACGTGATCGCGCTGCGCGACGCGCTCGCGTCACACGACGCGGGCCGGATCGGGATCGTGCTGAAGATCGAGACCGCCCATGCCTTCGCGCGCTTGCCCGAGCTGCTGATGGCGGCGGCCGCGCATCCCGGCGGCGCGGCGGTGATGGTGGCGCGTGGCGACCTCGCGGTCGAGATCGGTTTCGAGCGGCTCGCCGAGGTCCAGGAAGAGATCCTGTGGCTGTGCGAAGCCGCGCATGTGCCGGTGATCTGGGCGACCCAGGTGCTCGAGGGGCTCGCCCGCGGCGGCGTGCCGTCCCGTGCCGAGGTCACCGACGCGGCGATGAGTGGTCGAGCCGAGTGCGTGATGCTGAACAAGGGGCCGCGCATCGTCGAGACGGTCGCCTTCCTGTCCGACGTGCTGGTCCGGATGAGCTCGCACCAGGCGAAGAAGACGCCGATGATGCGCGCACTGTCGGTGTCGGGCATGGATGGCGGGCGTCGCTGCTGACGACGGTCGCCTCGGGAAACTGCTTCAGGGTGGCCTGCAGCAAGGTCATTGCCTGTGAAGGAGTGCCTGAGTAGGGCAGCGGTGCAAGGCCGCCGGTGCCCGCGGAATCCACGCAGTTGCTGCGCAGCAGACAGCCCATGCCCGGCGCGGAACGCCGGCGGCAGCGCGGCGTCGTTCGCAAGCGTCTCCGGCAGCCAGCGCAGCACCGTCTCGCGCACGGTGTAGAGCGGGTCATCGTGGGCCGGGCCGTCGAGCAGGCGCGGCAGCACCTCAGTTCGCCGACCGAACCGGTTCGGATCGAAACGCCCTGCTCGTCCCGGCGGTTGCGCAGGGGGGGGCTGTCCGGGATAGTCTCGAGTCATGGCCCAGACGATGTCGTTCGGCGTTCCCGCCACACTTGCCCTCGCCGCGCTGGTGCTCATCGTCGGGCGGCGCCTCGTCGGGTCGATCGAGCGGCTGCAGCGTCATTCGATCCCCCCGGCGGTGGTCGGCGGACTGGTGGCCGCCGTGCTGTTCAGCGTGATGCATGGGTTCGGCACAGACGTGTCGTTCGCCGCTGGATTGCAGCCCGGGATGATGCTCGCATTCTTCGCGACCGTCGGATTGAGCGCCGATCTGCGGCTGCTGGTGCAGGGCGGGGCGCTGCTCGCGCGCTTTGCCGTCGGGGTGCTGTTGATGCTCGTCGTGCAGAACCTCGTGGGCGTGTTCGCGGCCCGGGCGATGGGTATCGACCCGGCGATCGGCCTGCTGGCCGGATCGATCACGATGGCCGGCGGACACGGGACCGGCGCGGCCTGGGGCGAGCGATTCGCGCAGTCCTACGGCATCGAGGCTGCGCCTGCGATCGCGATCGCCGCAGCGACGTTCGGGCTGATCGCGGGGGGCCTGGTCGGCGGCCCGGTCGCGCGACGGCTGGTCGAGCAGCTCGCGGCGCGTGGCCAGCCGCTCGGATCGTCAGGCTCACCCAGCGGCCCGAACGATGGCGCGCATGCGAGCGGCCCGATGACCGCGGACCGGCTGGTGGTGACGATCCTGCTGGTGACGTTCTGCATGACCGCCGGCGGCTGGGTGGCCGAGCAGATGGTCGATGCGCCGATCAAGCTGCCGGCCTTCGTGTGGACGCTGTTCATCGGCGTCGTGCTGCGCAACCTGCTGTCGCTGGCGCGCGTGCACGAGGTCGACGATGCTGCGCTCGCGTTCGCCGGCCAGGTCTGCCTCGCGCTGTTCCTCGCAATCGCCCTGATGACCCTGAAGCTGTGGGAGGTTGCTTCGCTCGCCGGCCCGATGGTGGTGATCCTGCTCCTGCAGGTGATCGTGGTCACGGCCCTCGCGCGCTGGGTCACGTTCCGGCTGGTCGGCAGGGACTACGAGGCCGCGGTGCTGGTCGCCGGTCAGTGCGGCTTCGGTCTGGGTGCCACGCCGACCGCGATCGCCAACATGCAGGCGGTGACCGAGCGTTTCGGCCATGCGCCGCGTGCCTTCATCGTGGTGCCGATCATGGGCGCCTTCGTGATCGATCTGCTGAACGCGTTGGTGATCGGCGCCTTCGCAGCCTGGCTGCCGTCACTTCGTCCCTGATCGCCTCAGGCCTGTGCTGCGTCCCGCACCGTGGCCACCGTCACCCCGAGCGCCACGACGAAGCAGCTGTTCGCGCCGAGCTCGGGCCAGCGCAGCGGTTCGCCCACGCCCAGCAGCCGTGCATCGAGCCGCAGCGCCGTCGCGAGTGCCGTGGGGCCGCTCTCGCGCACGAGGACGAAGCGCATCGTGCGGCCGTCGCGGCGCAGCACGAGCTCGGCCTGCGGCCAGTCCGAGGGCAGGCAGGGCGAGACCGTGAGCAGGTCGGCGCGCAGGTCCAGGCCCAGGATCGACTCGATCGCCGCGCGGTGCAGCCATCCGGCGGCGCCGGTGTACCAGCTCCAGCCGCCGCGGCCGACGTACGGCGGCTGCGTGTAGACGTCGGCCGCCATCACGTAGGGCTCGATGCCGTAGCTCGGGCCCGGGCTCGGGTCGCTGGCGCGATGTGCCGGGCTCAGGTGACGGAAATAGCGGTATGCGGTGTCACCGTCGCCGGGCAGCGCATGATCGCTGCCGGCCAGCGTGGCCCAGGCCATCAGCGCCCAGACGCCCGCGTGCGAGTACTGGCCGCCGTTCTCGCGGACGCCGGGCGGGTAGGCCTGGATGTAGCCGGCGCTCGGCAGCGCCCGCACGAGCGGCGGATCGAGCAGCCGGATCAGACCGGCCTCCCGGTCGACCAGCAGCGCATCGGCCGACTGCATCGCGGCGCGCTGGCGCTCGGGCGGCGCCACACCGGAGAGCACTGCCCAGGCTTGGGCGATCAGATCGATGCGCGCCTCGCCATTGGCCTGCGCGCCGAGTGCGCTGCCATCGTCGAAGAAGGCGCGGCGATACCAGGCGCCGTCCCATGCCTCGGACTCGAGCGCCGCCCGCCAGCCGGCCGCCGCGACCTCCCAGTCCCTGGCGCGATCGGACTCGCCGCGTTCCCGCGCGAGCACCGCGAACCCGGCGACGATGGGGCACAGGAACCAGGCCAGCCAGACCGACTCGCCGCGGCCCTCGTGGCCGACCCGGTTCATGCCGTCGTTCCAGTCGCCGCACCCCATCAGCGGCAGGCCGTGCGCACCGACGCGCAGGCTGCGGTCGATCGCCAGCGCGGCATGCTCGTACACGCTCGCGGTCTGCACGCTGACGGTGGGTGTGTCGTACAGGTCCTCTGCACCCGCGGGGATCGCGGCGCCGTCCAGGAAATGCACCGGAACCTCGAGGAGCGCCGTGTCGCCGGTGGCGCGCAGGTAACGCAGGCAAGCCAGAGGCAGCCACAGCAGGTCGTCGGAGAAATGCGTGCGGACGCCGGCGCCGAGCGGTGCGTGCCACCAGTGCTGCACGTCGCCGGCGACGAACTGGCGCGACGCGCACAGGACGATCTGCGCGCGCAGGTGCTGCGGGGCCGCCCAGGTGAGGGCCATCGCGTCCTGCAACTGGTCGCGAAAGCCGGTCGCGCCACCCGCCTGGTAGAAGCCGGACCGGGCCCAGAGCCTGCACGCCACGGTCTGGTAGAGCAGCCAGCGATTGACCATCACGTCGAACAGCGGGTCCGGCGTCGTCACGGTCGTCGCCCCCAGCAGCGCGTCCCAGTTCGAGGAGGCCTGCTCGATCCGCCGCTGCGCGGGCTGGGTGGCGGCGCGCGTTGCGAGGGCGCGCGCCGCGTCGGGGCTGTCCGCATGGCCGAGGAGAAAGACGCGCTCCGCCGACCCGCCCGCGGTCAGCGTCACCGAGGCGGCGATCGCGGCGCACGGATCGAGTCCGCCGCCGCGCCGCTCGCCGAAGTGATCGGGCAGCACGAGGCGGCCTCGCGCGTCGAAGCACTCGCGCCGGTCGCAGGTCCAGTCGTCCTCGTCGTCGTCGGCGGGCGCGGCCAGCGCGAGGAACGCGGTCCCCTCGCCGAAGCCGGCCGAACGCTCGCGCTGGGTGCACAGCAGCGCTGTCAGCCTGCCGTCGGGCAGGGGTTGCCGGAACAGCGATGTGTGCGCGGTCGCGCGGTCGCGGCGCTCGGCGCCCATCATCCATTCGGCGATGCCGATCACGCGCAGCTCGAGCGTGCGCGCGCCGCGGTTGCGCAGCCTCAGCCGCACCTGCTTGACCGAGGCCTGCGCGTCGACGCACCAGGCGGCACTGACCTCCAGGTCACCGCGACGGTGGCCGATCTCGCTGTGGCCGGCACCGTGCGACACGCGGTAGACGGTGTTCGCGTCGCCCCAGGCCGAGGGCGTGACGCTCCACGCCTCGCGCGTGCGCCGGTCCTGCAGCAGGAACCATTCGGACGGCGGATCGGTCAGCGGGTCGTTCGACCAGGCCGTGAGCTGGTTGAGCCGGCTGTTGTGCGCCCAGGTGTAGCCGCCGCCGACCTCCGACAGGTGGGCGCCGAACGCCTCGTTCGCGAGGACGTTGATCCAGGGGCGCGTGGGACGCAACCGGGCGCCGACGTCGAACGAGAAGTCGCCGGAGCCCTGTGCGAAGCTGCCGACCGGCGCCGGCACCGGCGCGTCGGTGGCCCACGACAGCGCCACCGGTGTGGTCGAGGTGTCGTGGCGTCGCTCGAAGGCCTGCTCGTGGGCGTCGATCCATTCCTGCACGTGATGCAGCAGCGGTCGGCCGTCGGCGCGCAGGCGCACGCGGGCCAGGTGGGCGAGCGTGCTCCATTCGTCGCCCGAGAGGGTCTCGGCCCGCAGCACGTGCAGTGCGGTGACCGCGGGACCTCCCTGCGCCGCGATGTCGGCGACGTGACGCTCGCGCATCTCGGAGAGCTCGGCGTGCAGGGCCATCGTGTACGACGTCGGCTCGGTGTCGACGATCACCAGGTCGCAGGCGACGCCGCCCCAGGCCCAGACGCCGAGGGCCTGGTGCAGCGAGCGCAGCAGCCCGAGGTCCTGGCGCGTGCCGGCAGACACCAGCACGATCGGCCGGTCGCCGGAGATGCCGAATCGCCACAGCGCGCGCTTGTCGCACACCTCGCCGACCGGACCCTCCGCGCGGTCGGCTGCGGACCTCGGGCGCGCGAGGCAGAACACCAGCGCGGTGGTCAGGGACTGGATCGCGGCGAAGTTCTCCGGTCCGATGCGCAGTGCCCGCAGGCGGATGCCGGCCAGCGTGGCCGACATCAGCGAGGCGCGCTGCACGTGGCTCGCCTGGCGGTACTTGTCGATCACGGCGCTGAGCACGCCGCCATTGTCCGAGGCCGCGGTGGCGAAGGTCAGCAGGGCCTTCGAGTGCGGCTCGATGCGAACGTGCACCGCGAGCGCGCACACCGGATCCAGACCGGTGTCCAGTGCCTGACCGATCTGGATCGTGGTCTGCGGCATCGCATCGAAGGCCGCGAGCGGCTGGCTCGCTGCGCGATTGCGACCGAGCCAGCGCGCGCGGTCGGTCTGTGCCTGCACGGCGAGCACGGGCGGCTCGCTGCCGGCCAGGAAATGTGCTGCCCACAGGCCCTGCTGGGTGCCCAGGCGCGGGCTGCGCTCGAACACCAGCGCCTGATGGGGGCTGCGCCAGGAGGCACGCACGAACAGATTCGAGAACGCCGGGTGGGCCTCGTCGGCACGCGGATCGGCCAGCGTGACCTCGAACGCCGAGAGCAGCTCGAGCTCGATCGTCCGCTCGCCCAGGTTGCGCAACTCGACCTGGCGGAACTCGACGTCGTCCTCCGGGCTCACCCACACGGTGGTCTGGGCCTGCAGTTCCGGCCACGACGCCTCGAAGCAGACGCGATCGGCGTGGTACGTGCTGCGGTAGACGGCGTCGGGGTCGGGTGCCGGGTGCTGCGTGATCGAGACCGGCCGAGGTTGCCGGTCCCAGCGCAGGTACAGGAAGCTGCCGAGCGCGTCGCGCAGCGCGTCGTCGCGCGAGCGCGTGATGCCGGCAGTCCCCCAGCGGCTCTCGCCGGCGCCATTGGCGCGCAGGGTGACGCTGTAGCGTCCGTTGGAGAGCACGTGCGTCGGCTCGACCGCGTTGTCGCCAGGCCGTACCTCGCGCAGCATGCCGGGCGGCTGCCGCTGCAGGGTCTGCGGCAGGGGGCCTTCGGGTGGCGCATGCAGCGTCGAGACCTCGCGAGGCGCGCGTTCGTGCAGCAGCGGCGAGACGGCTTCGAGGCGCGCGTGCGACATGCCCCAGCGCCGGGGCGCGCCGGCGAGCAGCAGGTTGGCCAGGGCGACGATCGTCATGCCCTGGTGGTGCGCCATGTAGGTGCCGACCGGAGTGAAGGTCGCGCCCAGTGCCTGCCGGGCCGGCGAGAAATCGAGCGCCTCGATGAAGCCGTAGCGGCCGCGTGCGCCCAGCCCCTCGAGCGCGGCGAAGTTGGCGCAGGCGCGGCGCACGGCGAGCTGAGCCGCCAGGGCTGTCGCGTAGGGCGCCACCACGAGTTCGTCGGTCGGCGTACGGCGCAGCGCCAGGCGCGGCACGCCATGCGGCGCGTACTGATAGGCGAGGGTGTGGTCGCGCCCCGCGTAGGCCGACTCCGAGATGCCCCACGGCACCGACAGCGTCGCGCCGAATGCCATCTGCTCGCGCAGCGCGGCGCGGCAGGCGTCGGCGAGCACGCTGCCGGGCGGCTCGTCGAGCACCAGGCCGGGCATCAGGTACTCGAACATCGAGCCTGACCACGAGCGCAGCCCGGCCACTGCGCCGACCGCGTAGAACGGGCGGCCGAGCGCCGCCCAGTGCTGCATCGGCACTTCGCCCTTGGCGATCGCGAGCAGGCTGGTCAGCCGCGACTCGGACGCCAGCAGGTCGTAGAAGGCGGCATCGAGCTGCTGCTCGGCGACGCGGTAGCCGATGTGGAAGAGGTGCCGCTTGGGGTGGTAGAGGAACCCGAACTCGGGCTCCCACGCGAGGTGCTCGCAGCGATCGGCCAGCACGCGCAGCTGCGGTCCCGCGGTATCCGCACGTGCCAGCTCCCGGCAGGCCCCGGCCACCGCGAGCAGATGGCCGCTCAGGTTGCCGCTGTCCACCGTGGACACGTACATCGGCAGCAGTGCCGCGCCCGACTGCGTGTCGTACCAGTTGAGGAAATGGCCGCGGTGGCGGGGCAGCCTCGCGAGCGTGCCGAGCGTCGCGTCCAGGCGCGACACCAGCTCGGCCGTGTCGATCCAGCCGAACCGATGCGCGCAGGCCGCGCTCAGCAGGTACATGCCGATGTTGGTCGGTGACGTCCGGTGCGCCGTCATGTCGCTCGGTGCGATCTGCAGGTTGTCGGGCGGCAGGTGGTTGTCCTCGGCGCCGACGCAGCGATCGAACAGTCGCCAGGTGTCGCGCGCGACACCTTCGAGGTAGACGCGGTCCTGAAGTGGCAGCATGGCCTCCGCGTCCACCGGCCGGACGCGGCCCGACCACCAGATCCACAGCGGCGAGCCGGCCCACAGCGCGCACAGCACCGCGGCGAGCAGGGGTGACGCAGTGTCCGTCGCCAGCAGCGCGCCCAGCAGCGTGCAGGCCGCCACGGGCTCGAGCGCATGCCGGCGCGCGACCGACGCCAGATCGACCTTCATCCGAGCCTGCGCGATGGCCGCGGTCGTCCACTGCAGCAGGTGTCGCCGGCTGACGGCCATCCGCCAGGCCGTGCGCGCCAGGGCGTCGAGGGCGAGCAGGGCCTGCTGCGGCAGCATCGCGATGTGCCACAGACCACCCAGCAGCGCCCGCGCCAGATCGGCCAGGGCGTGGCAGCCGAAGTGGAAGACGGCGACGTCGCGACGGCTCGGCAGCAGGCCGGCCAGCGCCCCCATCAGCGGGCCCGCGGCGAATGCCATCAGGACCAGCGCCAGCACGAGCACCACGGGCGGCGCGGTGCCCGACCCCGCCAGCGCGAGCAGCAGCAGCGCGAGCGAGGCGGGCGCGACGAGCGAGCGTCGCAGGTTGTCGAGCATCTTCCAGCGGTTGATGGCGCGCAAGCTCAGGTGACCGCGCACGAGAAACGGCAGCAGCTGCCAGTCGCCGCGGATCCAGCGGTGCGTGCGCGCGGCCGCCACGTCGGCGTGCGACGGTGCGTCCTCGATCACGGTGATGTCGGAGACCGCCGCGCAGCGCACCAATGAGCCTTCGAGCAGGTCGTGACTGAGAACCCGGTCCTCCGGAAATCGGCCGCAGAGCACGGCGTGCACCGCGTGCACGTCGAGCAGGCCCTTGCCACTGAAGCTGCCTTCGCCGAAGACGTCCTGGTAGATCTCCGAGCTCGCGGCGCTGTAGGGATCGATGCCGCACTGCCCGGCGAACATCCAGTGGAACGGCGTCACTTCACCGGCGGCTGGCAGCGGCATCGCGACGCGCGGCTGAAGGATGCCGTAGCCCGCGACCACGCGGCGTCCGTCCGCGTCGAGGCGCGGCCGGTTCCGGGGATGCGCGGCGACGCCGACCAGTGCGCGCAGGCGCCCGGGCGGCAGGCGGGTGTCGCTGTCGAGCGTCAGGACGTGCCGCGTGTCGGCGGCGATGCGCGACTCGGCGCCGAGGTCCAGGAAGGCGTCGGTCCGGCCTGTGGCCAACGCGGCGACGAGCTGCTCGAGCTTGCCTCGCTTGCGCTCCCAGCCGATCCAGCGCTGCTCGGATTCGGAGAAGCGCCGCGCCCGGTGCAGCACGATGAAGCGGGGGGCTCGGCCCGGCTCCGGCGTGCCGCCATGGTCGCGGTTCAGCGCGCGGAGCTGCTCGACCGCATGCGCCAGCAGCGCTGCATCGGACGGGAGCGTCGGTCGGTCGGCGTCGGTGAAGTCGGTCAGCAATGCGAACTGCGTGGGGTCTTCGACGTTGGCGAGGTGGTGCAGCAGCAAGCGTCGCGCCAGGCGCTCGGTCGAGGCCGGGTCGGTGAGCATCGCCGGGATCACGACGATCACGCGGTGCTCCGGCGCAATGCCCTCTGTCAGCGCCAGGCGCGGCAGCGGTTGCGGGTGCACCGACTCGCTGATCAGCCGGTTGATGACCGCCACCACCGCCTCGGACGCCGGGAACAGCGCGAGCGCAGCCGGCAGCAGCATCCACGCCGAAAGCGGGAGGGCGCTGCCCGGGGTGTGCCACATGATCCAGGCGACCAGGCCGAAGGTCCCCGTCAGCAGCGCGCCGAGATAGATCGGCAGCGCCATGCGACGCACGAGCGCCCCCCCGCGGGCGGCCGCCCCCTCGCGCAGCCCCAGCGCGCGCAGCACGCCCGGCCGGCCCGTGCCGCCGAGCCAGTGCCCGGCGACGGCAGCGTCGGCGTCGGACGCGCCGCCCATGCAGGCGAGCAGCGCCTGCGCGACGGCGAGTTCGCCGCGGCCGCTGTGCCGCGCCAGCCGTTCGATGCCGTGCAGCGTGTGGTCGCGCGTCGCCGTGTCCTCCGCTTCGAACAGCGTCGAGCCGAGCATCAGACGCATCAGCGGGCTGGTGCGGGACACGATGTCGGGCCAGTCGGCGGCGTCGATGATGCGCAGCGAGCCGACGGCGTTGCCGACGCTGAGGTTGTCGGCGGCCTGGTCCGCGATCTGCTGCAGGCGCGCCGCCGCCGGGTCGGGGAGCTCGCGCTGCAGCCATTGCCTGTGACTGTTCAGCGGGTCGCTCGGGTCTGCGTTGTCCTGAAGCCGCTGAGCCATCTGGGCGAGGAAGACGCGTGCCACGCCGCGGTGCTCGAGCAGCCGGAGCACCGAGGCGAGGTCCTCGATCGGGAGGGTGCCCAGTCGGTCGCAGCACAGGTTGGCCAGCTCGCGGGCGGCCTTGTTGGCGGCGACGCGCTCGGCGAGACGACGCAGCTGCTCGACGAGCACGATGCGCAGCGTGGTGGGCAGCGCCCAGGACTCGCCGAGGTCGAGAGGGCAGACCCGATGGTAGGCGATCAGGAATGCTGCCAGGAGGTCGTCGTCGAACGCGCCGTCGGTGTGCGCGACAAAGGCCCACGCGACGCTGTAGATGCGGGGCAGGCCCGCGAGCGGCGGCTCGGTCAGCAGCGGCAGCGAACGGAAGTAGCGTCGGGGCAGGCCCTCCCGGATCGCCCGCAGCTGCGCCTCGATCAGGTGGAAGTTGTCCAGCAGCCACTCGGCAGCCGGGCTGACGTCGTAGCCCATCGCGGCCTGTGCACCGATGTACCGGTGGGCATCGCGGAGCATGGCGATGTTGGCATGCAGGCGAGGGTAGAAGCTCGTGGCGCGCCAGCTCGAACGCTCTGACCGGTGCGTCGCGGCGAGGCTCGCACCATGCTGCTCGAAGCGCTCGAGGCCGAAGATCTCGCCGCGGATCGGCGGCTCGAGCGGGCCGCGCGCGCCGTCGAGCATGTCGCACAGCGACGGCGACGCCTCCGGCACCCAGCGCGAGAGGCCGGCCCGTCTCACCCGGCCTGGAGCGCTGCGGCCACCGCGCCGATCACGACGGCTGCTACGACGAGCGTGGTGACGATCCGTGCGGCCAGGAAGCCGTGCACCGCCTCGCCGCCGCACTGGAGCGCGAACAGGTGCCCGCTCGCACCGGAGCACGTGCGCAGGTGCGCACCGAGCTCGGACAGTTCGGCGGGCGAGGCGATGGCGGCATGGCCGAACGAAGACGTGCTCCAGCCATGCGACGCCGGAGTCGACTCGGGGAAGGGGGCAGGCGAGCGTGGGTTCATGTCACAGAAGCTAAAGGGTGTCGGGTCAGCCGTCCGTGCGATGGAATACATAGCGGCCCTCGCCTGCGAGCTTGGCCGTGGCCGCAGGCTCGAGCGGGTGACCCGGCCGATCGGTTCGGAGCCGGTCCGTCGGCCGGGCACGGAACTCGCTACGTGCGCTGGCGCACACACCCATGTCATCCGGGCGTCGAGCACGGGCCTGCAGCGCATCTGCGCGGCCCCCGCTCCGATGCCCCCAACCGGAGCAGACCGATGCCAGCAGCGTCACACCCGCAAGACAACCATCTGTTGGCCGCCCTCGCACCCGAGGCGTGGCAGCGCTGGGAGCCGCTTCTCGAGTCGACGGACCTGCCCCTGGGCCGGGTGCTCTGCGAGTCGGGCTGCACGATGAGCTACGTGTACTTCCCGACCACCGCGATCGTGTCGCTGCTCTACGTGATGGAGGACGGCGCATCGGCCGAGATCGCGGTGGTGGGCAACGAGGGCATCGTCGGGATCGCGCACCTCATGGGCGGCGAGTCGACCCCCAGCCGGGCGGTGGTGCAGAGCGCGGGCAGCGGCTATCGGATGCGAGCCCAGGCCATCCACAGAGAGTTCGAGCGCTCTTCGGACGTGCGGCACCTCTTGCTGCGCTACACACAGGCACTGATCACGCAGATGGCCCAGACGGCGGCTTGCAACCGGCACCACTCGCTCGACAAGCAGCTGTGCCGCTGGCTGCTGACGAGCCTTGACCGGCTGCAGAGCGACGAACTCGTGATGACGCAGGAACTGATCGCGAACATGCTCGGCGTGCGCCGCGAAGGCGTCACCGAGGCCGCGCTGAAGCTGCAGGCCGCCGGGCTGATCCGCTATGCGCGAGGGCACATCAAGGTGCTCGACCGCGCCGGGCTCGAGCGGCGCACCTGCGAGTGCTACGCGGTCGTCAGGGACGAATACCACCGGCTGCTGCCGGACGTGGCGGTCGCCATGCCGTGACCGCGCTTGCGCCCGGTTGCGCGGGGCGCAGTCCGGCCTGATCGGCGGCGCGGGTCACGGTCGGCCGCTGTCTCGCTTTCGAGGGTGGGCGACCGTAGAATCGCATCCATCGCAGGGCGGTCCGATGCCCGGCTGTCCCATCGCATCCCACCCGATCGCGTCGAAGCGCCGAATCCGAGTTCAATGCGCGCCCGCCCCCTGCTGCTCGAACAGACGCTCGCCGTCTCACAGCGCCTTCTGCTCGAGCAATGGCGGCAACGCCGGGGCCTGATCTTCTGGGCGGTGTTTCCGGCGGCCATGATGGTGCTGTTCGGGCTGGTTTACGCCCACAACGACAGCATGCGCGCCGGGCTGGACGCGGCCGCGGCGGGCATTCTGATGGGCGGGGCGCTGTTCTTCAGCTGCCTGGGCGGGACGGTCGCGATCATCGCCGCCGAACGCGAGCGCCGTACCTTGCGGCGCCTGCTGGCCTCGCCGCTGCATCCGGCGGCGTATTTCCTCGGCGTGGTGTCCGCGCAACTGCTGCTGGCGGCGGTCCAGGTGGTGATGCTGTACGCCATCGCGACCTTCATCGGTGCGCGGTATCACGGCAGCCTGTGGCTGGGCGGCTTCATTCTCCTGCTCTCGGTGTTCTCCTACGTGGGCATGGGGTTCTTCCTCGGCGCACGGTTCGCCCGGCGCAGCGAGGAAGTGGTGGTCGCCCTGTCGGCCATCGGCGTACCGCTGCTGGTCCTGGGCGGGACGTTCTTTCCGCTCGAGATCATGCCGACCGCGATGCAGCGCGTCGCCCAGCTCGACCCCGTGCTGCACATGAACCAGGCGTTCAAGGGCGTCGCCGCGTACGGCCTGGGGGTCGGCGAGCTGCGCTTCGAGCTGAGCTTTCTCGTGATGTTCTGCGCACTGTCGCTGGCGCTGGGCGTCAGCTCGTATCGGCAACTGCTGGTGCTGGATCAGCGGGCATGACCGCGGCCCTTCGCATCGACGGCCTTCACAAGCGCTTCGGCAGCCGGGCGGTGCTGGACGGCTTCAGCCTGGAGGTGGCGCGCGGTGAAGTCATGGGCCTGCTCGGCCCCAACGGGTGCGGCAAGTCGACCGTGCTCAACATCGTCTGCCAGTTGCTGCTGGCCGATGCAGGCGAGGTTCGGCTGATGGGCGAACCGCTGGCCCGGCTCGGAGCGGCCGCGCGCGCACGGGTGGGTCTGTGCGCGCAGGACTGCGCGCTGTACCCCGACCTGCTGCCGGAGGAGAACCTGAACTTCTTCGGCCGCCTGCATGGCGTGCCCGCCGCGCAGCGCCGTGCGCGGATCGCCGACCTGATGGAGCGGTTCGGTCTGGGGCCGCACGCCGCCACCCGGGTGGGCCGACTCTCGGGGGGCTGGCAGCAGCGGCTTCACCTGGCCGTGTCACTGGTCCATCGTCCCGAACTGCTCGTGCTCGACGAGCCCACCGCCGCGGTCGACGTGGCCGCTCGGCTGGACCTGTGGCGCCTGATCGAGGGCCTGCGCGACACCGGCACCACCGTCCTGCTGACCAGCCACCAGCTGGCCGAGGCCGAGCGTCTGTGCAGCCGCGTCGCCGTGATGCAGGGGGGGCGCGTCGCGGCCTTGGGCACCGTGCCCGAACTGCTGTCCCGCGTGCCGGGCCAGTCGGTGGCAGCGGTGCAGTCGCGAGACAGTGCGCTCACCGCGCACCGCGCGCAGCGCCTCGGCTGGGCGGTACGCCAGCGCTCGGGGCAGCTCAGCTGCCTGCTGCCTCGCCACTTCAGCCTGCGCGAAGTGGTGGACGCGCTGGACGGCCCCGAGGTCAGCGCGGTCAGCGTGCGCGCCGTCGCGCTAGAGGATGCCTACCTCGAACTGATCGGCGACGGCAACGGCCTCGAATAGCGGCCTGGCGGGCTCGGAGCCTGGCGATGGACTGACCTCCCCGAGCGTGCCGTGGACCGTGCAGGCCTGATCCTCATGGCAGCGCGACGGCACGACGACGGCGCCGTGCGAGTGCAGCCACGGCGGCGAGCCCCGCTGCGAGGACGAGCGCCGGCTCGGCCCCGGGGATCGGAGCGATCTGTTCGGCGCCGACGAGTACCCGGTTGCCGATGAAGACCGATTCCCGGGGCGCGAACGCGTAGTCGTAGAGCGTGGTGATGCCGGTCAGATCGAACGAGCCGATCGACACGTCCTGGCCGGCGTAGACGAACGCGGCGAAGGATTGCGCCACGCCGGGTGCGAGGGTGAAGGTCGTCGTTCCGAACTGCGATGAGAAGGTGTTCGCCGAGTACGTGAGCGAGATGATGTCCGCGTTCGTCGTGCTCGAGGGCACCGCCCCCACCGCGCCCTCGCCGAAGTAGAACGACGCCAGCGGCGGCGCGGCGAGGCCGAACGGCGTCTGGATGGGGTCGAACGTGCCGCTCGCCATCATGCTGAAGCGGATGTCGAGCGCAGTGGCCGAGGTGACGGTGCCGACGATCGAGATCCACTTGCCGCCGGACTTGTTGCCGCCGCTCGAGGTCACGTCGATCTCGAAGGTGTCCCGCTTCCAGGTGTCCTCCACCCAGGTGGTCGTCGTCTGCGGCGTCGAGTACAGATACCTCAGTCCGCTCGTGGTCGCCGTGGGCTCGATGATGACCTCGGACGATGGCACGTTCACCGTCGACGACCCGTAGTTCCGGTTCGACGAGACGGTTTGCGTCGACACGCTCGGACCGTAGACGCTCGGCGAGCCGGGACCCAGGTTGGAGGACGAGATGGTGGGTGTGCCGGCCGTCACCGTGGCGGCCGTCGCGCTGCCGATCGCCAGGATCGAGGAAATCCCGATGACGGTCGTCTGGAGCATGAGGCCGAGCCGTGAGTACCGCATGTTCTTTTTTCCTTTCTGACACGATCGATCATCCGCGCCGCGCGTGAAGCGCTGCGGCAGCCAGGTACGCTGCGATGGATCCGATCCGATCAATCGCTCCCCGGTCGGGCGATCCGCAACGGATCACGGCGCCGCGATGAAACCGGTGCCGGCGGGAGGCCGCGGCCCCCGCGGGCGATCCCGGCCCCCGGGTGTATGTCGCACGGCCTCTCGTGCACGGCCTCGCCACGCTCTGGGTGGACGGCGCATTGCCCACTGCGCGGGTCGACCCGGCTCGACCCGGCTCGACCCGGCTCGACTCGCCCCGGAGGTCACGGGGCTGCTCGGCCGGATGCCCGTCGCGCTCGCGCGCGATGACGGGGTTCGGTGCTGGTCGCGATGCTCGAGGCCGTGCCGGTAAACTGCGCGTTGGAGGATTGACCTCCGCTCCCCGGATCTCGCCATGGACCTGCTGCCCGCGCTCGTCGCGATCGTCGTCGCCTACCTGATCGGCTCCGTGTCGTTCGCGGTGGTGGTCAGTCGTGCGATGGGGCTGGCCGACCCGCGCAGCTACGGCTCGGGCAACCCCGGCGCGACCAACGTGCTGCGTACCGGCAACCGCCGCGCGGCGATCCTCACGCTCGTCGGCGACGCGGCCAAGGGCGCGGTCGCGGTGCTGCTCGCGCGTACGCTCGCCGATCGCTTCGGCTTCGACGACCTCACGCTGACGCTGGTCGGCCTGGCGGCCTTCATCGGCCACCTGTACCCCGTCTTCCACGGCTTCCAGGGCGGCAAGGGCGTGGCCACCGCGGCCGGCGTGCTGCTCGCGCTGTCGCCCTGGCTCGGCCTCGCGACGCTGTCGACCTGGATCGTGGTCGCGGTGTTCCTGCGCTACTCGTCGCTCGCCTCGCTGGTGGCGGCGGTGTTCGCCCCCGCCTTCTACCTGCTGCTCGCGGGCGCCGACCGCGTGCTGCTGGCGCTGGCGGTCATGAGCGCGCTGCTCGTCTGGCGGCACCGCGCGAACATCTCGAACCTGATGGCGGGCACCGAAGGGCGCATCGGGCAGAAGAAGAAGGCGTAGCGGCTCGGCTTCGGGTCGGACCGGCGGGTCGACCTCGGGCGCCGCGGCCGGGTCAGGGGCTGGCGCGGCCGCCGGGCACGCGGTGCAGGACCACGGGCGACTCGCCCGGCGGGGCGGCCAGGCCGAGGTGCGCGCGCGCCGCCGCCTCGCCCGCCGCGCGGCGAGCCCTGAGCTGCCCGCAGCCGCCGTCGACATCCTGAGCGGCCGACCAGCGCAGCGTCGCCATCGTGCCGCGCTCGCGCAGGCCGCGCACGAAGGCGACGGCGCGCTCCAGCGGAGGGCGGGCGAAGGCCGAGCCCTCGACCGCGTTCCACGGGATCGCATTGAGGATGGCCCGGCGCCCGGCCAGCAGCGCGGCCAGCTCCTCGACCTCGTCGTCACCGTCGTTGACGCCGTCGAGCAGTGTCCACTGCACCAGCAGCGGGAAGCCACCGGCGCGTGCGGCGGCATCGGCGAGCGCGACCAGCTCCTCGGGATCGATCCGAGGCGCGCGCGGCAGCAGCTCGCGGCGCAAATCGGGCTTCGTCGTGTGCAGCGACAGCGCGAGCGAGGGCCGCACGCGCGAGGTGGACAGCCGCTCGAAGGCGCGCCGGTCGCCCACCGTCGAGAACACCAGCTGCTCGCGGCCGATGCCGCCGTCGGTGCCGAGCGTCTCGATCGCCTCGAGCACCGCCTCGAGGTTGTGGGCCGGTTCGCCCATGCCCATGAACACCACCTTGCGCACCTCGCGCAGGCGTCGGGCGACGGCGAGCTGCGCGACGATCTCGGCGCTGCCCAGCTGCCTGAGCAGGCCGTCGCGCCCGGTGGTGCAGAACGTGCAGCCGACCGCGCAGCCGACCTGCGTCGAGACGCACAGCCCCCCGCGTGGCAGCAGCACGCTCTCGACCCGCTGCCCGTCGGCCAGCCCGACGAGCAGCCGCTCGGCGCCGTCACCGCCATGGCGCGCCTCGACCGAGGCGATCGCCTCGAGCTCGGCCGCGAACGCCGGCAGCGCGGCGCGCAAGGCCTTCGGAAGGTGATTCGGATCGCCGCGAAAGGGCGTGTCCAGCGGTCGGGCGTGCAGCCAGTGCTGCAGCACCCGGCGTTCGTGGAGCGGCCCGGCACCGAGGGCTCGGAGCCGGGCCCGCAGGGTGTCGAGATCCATGGGGGCCGAGTGTAGAGCACCGGCACGGCCGTCCGCGGCCGGGCGGGGCGCCGGGACAGGCTTGCGCGCCGGCAAAATTTGGGATAACTTTCCCAAACCCAATCAATTTGGGACAGAAAACCCAAACCAGGGTGTCCGACACAGCGTCCGGCACCCACCCTTGCCGGAGCCTTCCATGACCCATCGAAACACTGCCGCCCTGCGCCCCCTCGTCGTGATGTCCGCCGCCGGACTGCTCCTCGGCCTCGCTGCCTGCGGCGGCGGCGGCGCGGGCAGCGGCGTCGACGACAGCGAGTCTCGCCCGACCGCCGCCGCCGCCCCGGGCGGCGCCGCCTTCTCCTCCGGCATCGTCGGCAAGAGCGGCGTCGTCAACGGCGTGAGCTGGGACGGTTCGCGCGCCACCGTGACCGACGACCGCGGCCGGGGCGGCCGGGCGCTGGCCGAAGGGGTTCGTGTGAAGCTGCACGGCGAGCTGGGCGATGACCGCAGCCGAGGGGTCGCCGACCGCATCAAGATCGAGCCGGAGCTGCGCGGCTCGGTCGGCACGGTGGACTCGAGCCGTGCGTTGCCGACCTTCGAGGTCGGCGGGCTCAGGGTGGGCACCGACGACTCGACCGTCTGGGCCGGCGGGCTGAGCGCCGCCACGCTGTCGGGCCGCCGCGTCGAGGTGCACGGGCTGCGCGACGGCTCGGGCGGCCTGGTGGCGACGCGGGTCGACTCGATCGACGGCTCGGGCCTGGTGGACGAGCTGCGCGGCGTGGTCGGCTCGGCGCCCTCGGCCGGAACCTTCCCGATCGCCGTCGGTGCGGGGGCGCCGGTGACCGTGCGCTTCGCCGAGGCGGGCAGCGTGTTCACGCCGGCGGGCTGCAGCGCGGCCGCGCTCGTGGCGGGCCGCGCCGTCGAGGTCCACGGCGCGTTCACCGCCGAGCGGGTCTTCACCGCGCAGCGCATCGAGTGCGAGGACCTGAGCGACGACCTGCTGGGCCTGCGCTCGGGGTCGGGCTCGCGCCACGAGCAGACCGGTCTCGTCGGCAGCGTGGACATCGCCGCGCGGACGCTTCGGCTCGGGTCGGCGACGGTCTCGTGGGACGACGCCACGCAGTTCCGTCGGGGGGCGGCGGACGATCTCGTCGCCGGCGCCCGCATCGAGGTGGAGGGGGCGCGCGGCGCGGACGGGCGGCTGCGGGCGCGCGAGATCCGGTTCGAGAGCGAGCGCGTGATGGTACAGGGTCGCATCGAGGCGATGAACGCCGACGGCACGCTGAGGATCCTCGGCCGCACTGTGCGGGTCGGGCCCGCGGCCCGCATCGAGTCGCCGGTCGCGGTCGGTGCCGGCGTCCAGGTCCGCGGCGCCGCGAGCGCCGCGGGCGTCCTGGTGGCCGACCGGATCGAGGATCCCAGCGGCCGCGACGGGCGCGAGTTCATCCAGGCCCGCGTGACGGCGAAGACGTCCGCGACGATCACGCTCCTCGGCACCAGCGTCACGCTGCCCGCGAACGCGATCTACCGGCGCGCCGACGGCTCCGCGTTCGCGTCGATGCAGGCCTTCCTCGATGCGGTGGTCGCGACCCCGTCGGGCGGCTCGCTCGTGAAGGTGCGGGGCACGCCGCTGGCGTCGCGCATCGACGAGGTCGAGTTCGAGCGCTGAAGCACGGCTTCGGTCGCCGCCCCGCTCACCAGGTGTCCACGAACGGCCGCTTCTTGCCGGTGCGGGGGGGGCGCGGCGGCATCGCCCGCAGCGCCTCGACGAGCACCTGCCGGGTGTCGGCCGGATCGATCACGTCGTCGACCTCGAACAGCGACGCGGTCGACAGCGCCTTGCCCTGCTCGTACATCTGCGCGACGCGCCGCTCGTACTCGGCGCGGCGCTCGGCCGGATCCTCGATCGCGGCGAGCTCGTTGCGCCAGGCGAGCTTCACCGCACCCTCCAGCCCCATGCCGCCGAACTCGCCGGTCGGCCAGGAGACCAGCATCGCCGGCGCCCAGAAGCTGCCGCCCGCCATGCCCTGCGCGCCGAGCCCGTAGCCCTTCCTCAGCACGACGGTGAGGATGGGTACGTCGACGCTGCCGGCGGTGACGTAGAGCCGGCAGCAGTGGCGCACCAGCGCGGTTCGCTCGGCCTCGGGGCCGACCATGTTCCCGGGCGTGTCGCACAGCGTGAGGATCGGCAGGTCGAAGGCGTCGGCGAGCTGCATGAAGCGCGCGGCCTTGTCGGCGCCGTCGCTGTCGATCGCGCCGCCCAGGAACATCGGATTGTTCGCGATCAGTGCGACCGGCCGGCCCTCGATGCGGACCAGCGCGGTGATCATGCCGGGGCCGAAGCGCGGCCGCAGCTCGAGCACCGTGCCCTCGTCGGCGAGCGCCTCGATCACGCGGCGCACGTCGTAGGCGCGCACGCGGTTCTCCGGCACCAGCCGGCGCAGCACCCGCTGGTCGACGCAGGTCCAGTCCTCGAGCGGGCCCTGGAAGTAGGACAGGTAGCGCTTCGCGGCATCGACGGCGGCCGCGTCGTCGTCGACCAGGATGTCGACCACGCCGTTGGCGTCCTGCACGTCCATCGGTCCGACCTCCTCGGGCCGGTACACGCCGAGGCCGCCGCCCTCGATCATCGCCGGACCGCCCATGCCGAGGTTGGCGTCCTTCGTGGCGATGATCACGTCGCAGCAGCCGGCGAGCACCGCGTTGCCGGCGAAGCAGCGGCCCGACACGACGGCCACCAGCGGCACCAGCCCCGAGAGCCGTCCGAACAGCTCGAAGGCGCGCGTGGTGAGCTGCGCGGCGATCACACGGTCGGTGTCGCCCGGACGCCCGCCGCCGCCCTCGGCGAACAGCACCAGCGGCAGCCGCCAGCGCTCGGCCAGCTCGAACATCCGGTCCTTCTTCTCGTGGTTCTTGTAGCCCTGCGTGCCGGCGAGCACCGTGTAGTCGTACGACATCGCGATCACGCGGGCGCGCTCGTCGGCGAAGCGATCGCCGTTGACGCGGCCGATGCCCATCACCAGGCCGTCGGCCGGCGTGCGTGCGATCAGCTCCTCGAGCGTGTTGCGCTGCCGGCGGGCGGCCACCGCCAGCGAGCCGTACTCGACGAAGGAGCCGTCGTCGCACAGGTCGTCGACGTTCTCGCGCGCGGTGCGTCGTCCGAGCGCATGGCGCTTGGCCACCGCCTCGGGGCGGGCCGCGTCGTCGCGGGCCAGGCGCTGGCGCGCGAGCACCTCGGCGAGGTCGGGCCGGATCGCGTCGACGTCCTCGACCACGGCTTCGACGGCCGAGTCGTCGAGCGCGCCGTCGGGCTCGATCCACGCGAGCCCGTCGCCCTCGAACACCGTGTCGCCGGTGGCCGCATCGAGCCGCCGCACGATGCCCGACTGCGCGGCCTCGACGACGTGCTCCATCTTCATGGCCTCGAGCACCAGCAGCGGCTCGCCGCGGCGCACGCGGGCGCCCTCGGCGACCGCGACCGCGAGCACCGTGCCCTGCATCGGCGATCGTGTCGGCTGCAGGCCGTCGGCCGGCGCTTCGCGCACATCGCGTGCCGCGTCGGCGCCGCCGGCGGTGGCGGCTTCGCGCCCGAGCTTGAGCACGCCCAGCGGATCGTCCCCGGCCGTGCGGGCCCCCGCACGTCGGGCCGTGCCCGCGCCGTCGGTCGCCGCGGCTGGCGCCGAGGGCTCGACGTAGCGGCGGCGCGCGAGGCCGTCGACCTGCGCGAGCAGCTCGCCCACCCGCTCGTCGACGAAGACCGTGGACACGCGCCCCGCGCGCACGTCCGGTTGCGCGAGCAGCGCCTGCAGGAAGGGCAGGTTGGTGGCCACGCCCTCGATGCGGCACTCGGCGAGCGCGCGCTGCGCCTTGGCCGCGGCCTGTAGCAGGCCGCCCGAGTCGACCCGGACGATCAGCTTGGCGAGCAGCGAGTCGAAGCGCAGCCCGGTGCGCCAGCCGGCGTAGCCGCAGCCGTCCACCCGGATGCCGCGGCCCGAGGGCAGCTCGTAGGCGGTGATCGTGCCGGCCGAGGGCCGCGCCGTGCCGTCCTCGGCCATGGTCTCGAGGTTGATCCGCGCCTGCAGCGCACAGCCCGAGACCAGCGCCGGCGAGCGCGCCAGGCCGAGCTGCGCGAGCGTGGCGCCGGCGGCGATCTGCAGCTGCAGGCGCACCAGGTCGAGTCCGAGCAGCTCCTCGG
>JBIIPQ010000484.1:0-3439 GCA_044342535.1 Burkholderiaceae bacterium | reverse complement strand
TCGAACAGACCGGCGAGCGCATAAGCGGTGGAGAACTGCGTGCCGTTGAGCAGCGCCAGACCCTCCTTGGCGTCGAGCTCGATCGGCGCGAGGCCCGCGGCCTGCAGCGCCTCGAGCGCGGGCAGCCGGCCCGCGGCGGTGTCGATCTCGCCGACGCCGAGCATCGTCGCGGCCATGTGCGCGAGCGGCGCGAGGTCGCCCGAGGCGCCCACCGAACCCTGGCACGGCACCACCGGCGACAGCCCGCGGACCAGCATCGCCTCGAGCATCGCCAGGGTCGCGGGCCGGATGCCCGAGGCGCCCTGCGCCAGGCTCGCCAGCTTGAGCGCCATCATCAGCCGCACGATGGGCACCGGCATCGGCGCGCCGACGCCCGCGGCATGCGACAGCACGATGTTGCGCTGGAGCGTGCGCAGGTCGGCGTCCTCGATCCGGACGCTGGCGAGCTTGCCGAAGCCGGTGTTGATGCCGTAGACCGGCGCGCCCGCCGCGAGGATGCGTTGCACCGCATCGGCGCTCGCGGCGACCCTCTCGGCCCCGCCCTGATCGAGCGCGACCGGCGCCCCGGCGAGGATCGCGCGCCAGTCGCCGAGCGACACCCGTCCGGGCTTCAGGATCACCGCCATGCACTGCCTCCGTTGCGACGCCCGCCCCCGCGGCGGCGTCCGAGCCCATCGTAGCCGACCCGATGCGCGCGGTATGCTGGCCCGCCGGGAATCCGCCGATGTCCGCCCTGATCGCGATGTGGATGATGTGGCTCGCCGTGCTCGTCCCGCCGGCCGCGCCGCCCACCGCGGACGCCCCGCGCGCCGAGCTGGTGCTGGTCGAGGGGCTCGGGCCGACCCGGCTCGAGGGCTTCGACTGCACGGCGATCGCCCGCAGCACCACGGTCGGCCGCCTGTGCCACGACCCGGAGCGCCAGCTCGCCCTCGCCGAGATCGGGGGCCGCTTCCGACCCTTCTGCGGCGTGGACCGGGCACACTTCGACGCGTGGCTGTCCGCCCCGTCGATGGGGCGCTTCCTCGCCGAGCGCCTGACCACCGGTCACCGTTGCGACTAAGCCCATGGCATGAGACAGATCACGGTTCGAAACCTCCCTGACACCCGCAGGGGGGTCTCGAGGTGCTACTCTTCTGGGCTAAGTTTCCACGAAGCCATCCAGACACATTCCGACATGACGACGACGACGAAGCGACAGGAACCGGCGACGACGGCGACTCCGGCTCGCCGGGGACGTCCCCCGAAGCGGGTCTACATCAACGTCCTCGTCAAGGCGAGCACCCGGGAAGGCCTGACCCGGATGAAGGCGAGCGAGAACCTGCCCAGCCAGGGCGAGGTGATCGACATGCTCGTCGCCCAGGCGCTGGCGCAGAAGCCCAAGCGCGGGGAGTGAGGCGGCGGCGCGGCGCTCAGCGCCGCGCGTCGCGCAGGAAGTCGAGCAGCAGGCGGACCACGGCCTCGGGCTGCTCCTGCTGCACCCAGTGCCCGGCGCCCTCGACGAGTTCGCACGCGAGCAGACGAGAGAACCCGCGCGTGCCCATCGACTCGAACTCGCCCGGCTTCTGGTGGATGCCCCAGTCGCTGGCGCCCGCCACGAACATCGCGGGCACGTCGATCCGGCGCCCTGCCCAGGTCTGCTGCTCGGCGAGGAAGCGCCCGGAGGTCCCGCAGCGGTACCACTGCAGCCCGCCCTGGAAACCGGCCCGCGCGTACTCGCCGGCATAGACGGCGAGCGCCTCGTCGGGCAGCCAGCGGCAGGCGGCGACCTGCGCCGCGGACGGCCGGTCGGCGGCCACCGAGGCGGGCATGTCCGCCTCGAGATCCATCACGTAGTAGGTGGGCAGCCGGGCGAGTTCCTCGGCCTCCCATGCGCGCAGCGGATGCGGCCGGTTCGAGGCGAGGTCCGCGCTCTTGGCGTGGTAGTAGTCGCGCAGGAAGGCCTGCAGGCCCTGGGGTGCGCCGAGCATGTCGGCCTCGGCCGCAGGCGTCGAGTAGTACCACTGGTAGTGCTTGCGCGGCCGCGGCAGCGCGGCCAGTGCCGCCAGCGCGTGCGACGCATCGCGCGGCGCGCGCTCCCCGCCCAGCGGCGGCAGCGTCGGCGGCCCGCCGAAGGGCGCACTCATCGTCACCACCGCGCGGAACACGTCGGGTCGCATCAGCGCGCACCAGGCCGCCACCGGCGAGCCGAAGTCGTGCCCGATCACCGCGTCGACGTGCCGGCGGCCGAGCGCCGCGACCAGTCCCAGCGCATCGCGCACCAGGTTCGCCATACGGAACTCGGCGAGATCGGCGTCATAGCCGCGCGTCCAGCCGGTGGTGCGCCCGTAGCCGCGCTGGTCGGGCGCGACCACGTGCCAGCCGGCGTCGGCGAGCGCCGGCATCACCGCCCGCCAGCTGTACGCGAGCTCGGGGAAGCCGTGCAGCAGCAGCAGCATCGGCGCGTCCGGCCGGTCGTGACCGGCCTCGAGCACGTGCATGCGCAGGCCGTTGACGCCGTCGATGAAGCTCGCCCGGATGCCCGGCGGCAGGAGCGCCGCGTCGAGCGGGGGCAGCATCCCGTCCGGCTCCGTCGGAATCCGCATCATGACTCGACCCTCCTCGAGGTCTTGGGATCGAACCAGTGCAGCTGGGCCGGCGCGGCAGCGACACCGACAGTATGGCCGGCGGTCGGCGGTACCGCGGTGCCCTCGATCCTCACGGTGATCGCCGCCTCGCCGATGCGGCCATGAACCAGCCGCTCGGCGCCGAGCATCTCGACCAGCTCGACGCGCATCGGCCAGCCGCCCGGCTCGAGCGACAGGTGCTCCGGACGCACGCCCAGCACCAGCTCGCCGGCGCGCGGCGCGCCCGTCGGCAGCGCGATCACCGCGCCGGGCAGCTCGAAGCGCGTGCCCTCGGCCTGTCCGGTCACGAGGTTCATCGGCGGCGAGCCGATGAAGCCGGCGACGAAGGTCGACTCGGGCCGTGCATAGACCGACTCCGGCGAGCCGATCTGCTCGACCACGCCCTTGTTCATCACGATCATCCGCTGCGCGAGCGTCATCGCCTCGACCTGGTCGTGGGTGACGAACAGCGAGGTCACGCCGAGCTCGGCATGCAGCTTGCGGATCTCGATGCGGGTCTGCGCGCGCAGCTTGGCGTCGAGGTTCGACAGCGGCTCGTCGAAGAGGAACACCTGCGGTTCGCGCACGATCGCGCGGCCCATCGCCACGCGCTGGCGCTGCCCGCCCGAGAGCTCGCGCGGCCGACGCTGCAGCAGCGCACCCAGCTCGAGGATGCCGGCCGCCTTGCGCACGCGCGCGTCGATCTCGGGCTTCGGGACCTTCGCGATCTTCAGGCCATAGGCCATGTTGTCGTACACGCTCATGTGCGGATAGAGCGCGTAGTTCTGGAAGACCATCGCGATGTCGCGATCGGAGGGCTCGACGTCGTTGACCAC
>JBIIPQ010000483.1:0-3454 GCA_044342535.1 Burkholderiaceae bacterium | reverse complement strand
GCCAACAGGATCGTGCTCGGCAAGCTGTCGGGCCGCAACGCGTTCAAGCAGCGGCTCCAGGAGCTCGGCATCCAGCTCGACTCCGAGACCGAGGTCAACGCGGCCTTCGTGCGCTTCAAGGACCTCGCCGACCGCAAGTCGGAGATCTTCGACGAGGATATCCATGCGCTGGTGTCCGACGAGTCGGTCACCACCGAGGTCGAGCAGTACAAGCTGCTGTCGATGCGCCAGGCGTCCGAGATGGGCGAGAAGCCGCAGGCGAGCGTCGTCATCTCGGTGGGGGGCGTCGAGCACAAGGCCGAGTCGCTGGGCAACGGCCCGGTCGATGCCACGCTCAAGGCGATCGAGTCGAAGGTCGCCTCGGGGGCCGAGCTGCTGCTGTACTCGGTCAACGCCATCACCACCGGCACCGAGTCGCAGGGCGAGGTGACCGTGCGGCTGGCCCGCGCCGGGCGGATCGTCAACGGCATCGGCGCCGATCCGGACATCGTCGTGGCCTCGGCAAAGGCCTACCTGAACGCGCTGAACAAGCTCCATTCGAACGCGCCGCGGGTCAATCCGCAGCACGACGTCACGCCCTGACCCCGGGGTCGGGCGGCACCCGGTAGGGTTGCCGCCCGGCGGGCGCGCTGCCCCGGAAACCCGAATCCGCTATACTCCACAGGTTCTGCGGTCGGCCGCCTGAAAAGGTCGGATGCAGAGCTGAACAGATCCTCACCGCAGGATCCACACCGCAGCAACCGCACGGTGGTGCACCCCGGCGCCACCGCAAGTCAACAAGGGAAATCATGTCCGTTGCCGAAATCGACAAGGCGAAGATCGTCGCCGACTACCAGCGCGCCCAGGGCGATACCGGTTCGCCGGAAGTCCAGGTCGCACTGCTGACCGCCCGCATCAACGAGCTGACCGGCCACTTCAAGACCCACGCGAAGGATCACCACTCGCGTCGCGGCCTGCTGAAGATGGTCAGCCGTCGGCGCAAGCTGCTCGACTACCTGAAGGGCCGCAACCCGACGGGCTACAAGGCGCTGATCGAGCGCCTCGGCCTGCGCAAGTAATCCGCGCAAGCAAGCTCGAACGCAGCGAATGGCGGTCAACCGGGTGGCAGGAACCGATGCGGGGCCTTCGGCTCCGACGGTTCCGGTCGCCGCCCGGCTCCGGTAGCACGTAGATGCCCGCTCGACGCGGGCATTTTCGTCTGTGATTCCGGGTTTGTGATTTCGAGGAACAAGCAATTCCGAATGAAGGCGAACCGCGCCGCCGGCTGATCGCGCGGGTCACAGCAAGCAAAGAGAGGACAGAGCGTGTTCGAAATCGCGAAGAAAACGATTCAATGGGGACAGCACTCCCTGACCATCGAGACCGGCGAGATCGCCCGTCAGTCGTCGGGTGCGGTGGTGGTCACGATGGACGACACCGTGGTGCTGGCCACCGTGGTGGGTCAGAAGAACGCCAAGGCGGGGCAGGATTTTTTCCCGCTGACGGTCGACTACGTCGAGAAGTTCTATGCGGCCGGGCGGATCCCGGGCGGCTTCTTCAAGCGTGAAGGCCGTGCGACCGAGAAGGAGATCCTGACCTGCCGCCTGATCGACCGGCCGCTGCGGCCGCTGTTCCCGGACGGCTTCTACAACGAAGTCCAGATCATCATCCACGTGCTGTCGAGCAATCCCGAGGTGGATTCCGACATCCCGGCGATGATCGGTGCGTCGGCCGCGCTCGCGCTGTCGGGCATTCCGTTCGCCGGCCCGATCGGTGCCTGCCGCGTCGGCTACATCGACGGCCAGTACGTGCTCAACCCGAACGCCTCGCAGCTGCCCGACAGCCGCCTCGACCTCGTCGTGGCCGGCACCGACGGCGCGGTGATGATGGTCGAGTCCGAGGCGAGCCAGCTGCCCGAGGACGTGATGCTCGGTGCCGTGGTCTACGGCCACGACCAGATGCAGGTGGTCATCAAGGCGATCGACGAGCTCGTCGAGATCGCCGGCAAGCCGGAGTGGGACTGGAAGGCGCCGGCGCGTGACGAGGCGCTGATCGCGCGCGTCAGCGAGCTCGCCGAAGGCGAGATGCGCGCCGCCTACGCGCTGCGCAACAAGCAGGAGCGCACGCACCGCATCCGGGGCGTGGAGTCCGCCGCGATCGCCAGGATCGCCGAGGAAGCCGCGGCCGCGGGCAAGTCCGCGCCGGACGGCAACACGCTGTCGAACATCCTGTACGACCTGCAGTCGAAGATCGTGCGCAACCGGATCCTGTCCGGCGAGCCGCGCATCGACGGCCGCGACACGCGCACCGTGCGCCCGATCAGCATCCGCACCGGCGTGCTCCCGCGCTCGCACGGCTCGGCGCTGTTCACCCGCGGCGAGACGCAGGCGCTGGTGGTGGCCACCCTCGGCACCGCGCGCGACGAGCAGATCATCGATGCGATCACCGGCGAGTACCGCGAGCGCTTCATGCTCCAGTACAACATGCCGCCGTTCGCCACCGGCGAGACCGGCCGCTTCGGCGCGCCCAAGCGCCGCGAGGTCGGACACGGCAAGCTCGCCAAGCGTGCGCTCGCAGCACTGATCCCGCCGGTCGAGCAGTTCGCCTACTCGCTGCGGGTGGTCTCCGAGATCACCGAGTCGAACGGCTCCTCGTCGATGGCCTCGGTGTGCGGAGGCTGCCTCGCGATGATGGATGCCGGCGTGCCGATCGACAAGCATGTCGCGGGCATCGCGATGGGCCTGATCAAGGACGGCAACCGCTTCGCGGTGCTGACCGACATCCTGGGCGACGAGGACCACCTCGGCGACATGGACTTCAAGGTGGCCGGCACCGACGCCGGCATCACCGCCCTGCAGATGGACATCAAGATCCAGGGCATCACCAAGGAGATCATGCAGGTCGCGCTGGCGCAGGCCCGCGAGGCCCGTCTGCACATCCTCGAGAAGATGGTGTCGGCCATCGGCGGCGCGCGCACGGAGCTCTCCGACTTCGCGCCGCGGATGTACACGATGAAGATCAACCCCGAGCGGATCCGCGACGTGATCGGCAAGGGCGGCGCCACCATCCGTGCGATCACGGAAGAGACCGGCACCACGATCGACATCAAGGACACCGGCGACATCACCATCGCCGCGATCGACGCCGAAGCCGCAGCCCGGGCGCGCAAGCGCATCGAGGACCTGACGGCCGAGGTCGAGATCGGCAAGGTCTACGAAGGCACCGTGCTGAAGATTCTCGAGTTCGGTGCGATCGTCCAGATCCTGCCGGGCCGTGACGGTCTGCTGCACATTTCTCAGATCGCCAACGAGCGGGTCGAGAAGGTCGGCGACTACGTCAAGGAAGGGCAGGTCCTGCGCGTCAAGGTCCTCGAGGCCGACGACAAGGGTCGCCTGCGCCTGTCGATGAAGGCGGTCCCCGCCGAAGAGGGCGCGCCGGCCGCACCCGCGGCCTGATCGCGGCGCGGCCTTCGGGC
>JBIIPQ010000482.1:0-3462 GCA_044342535.1 Burkholderiaceae bacterium | reverse complement strand
TCCGCCTCGCAGTCGCCCGCCTCGCAACGTGACGGGGGTGCGGCATGAGCCTCGACGTCGTCGTCCTGCTGTACCTGGTCGCCTCGATCTGCTTCATCCAGGCGCTCAAGGGGCTGTCGCACCCCACCACCTCGATCCGCGGGAACGTCTTCGGCATGACCGGGATGGCGATCGCGGTGCTGACCACGGTCGCGCTGATCTTCATGATGCGCGCCGAGGCGGGGGGCGTCGGCCTGCTGTGGGTGGCGCTCGGCGTCGCGGTCGGCGGCACCGCCGGCGCGGTGATGGCCAATCGGGTCGAGATGACCAAGATGCCGGAGCTGGTCGCCTTCATGCACAGCATGATCGGCCTGGCCGCGGTGTTCATCGCGATCGCGGCGGTCGCCGAGCCCTGGGCGTTCGGCATCACCGCCTTTCCCAAGGAGCTGCTGATCGGCGCGCAGACGCCCGCCGGCATGGTGGTCGCCGACATCGTCGCGCGCCCGCCGATCCCGGCCGGCAACCGGCTCGAGCTGTTCCTGGGGGCGGCCATCGGCGCGATCACCTTCAGCGGCTCGGTGATCGCCTTCGGCAAGCTGTCGGGCAAGTACAAGTTCAGGCTGTTCCAGGGCGCGCCGGTGCAGTTCGCCGGCCAGCACAAGCTGAACCTGGTGCTCGGCCTCGCGACCCTCGCCCTCGGTCTGGTGTTCACCTTCACCGAGAGCTGGCCGGCGTTCTTCGCGATGCTCGCGCTGTCGTTCGTGCTCGGCGTGCTGATCATTATCCCGATCGGCGGCGCCGACATGCCGGTCGTGGTGTCGATGCTCAACAGCTACTCGGGCTGGGCGGCGGCCGGCATCGGCTTCTCGCTGAACAACAGCATGCTGATCATCGCAGGCTCGCTGGTGGGCAGCTCGGGCGCGATCCTGAGCTACATCATGTGCAAGGCGATGAACCGCTCGTTCTTCAACGTGATCCTCGGCGGCTTCGGCGGCGAGGCCGCGGCGGCGGGCGCTGGCGGCGACAAGCAGCAGCGCCCGGTCAAGAGCGGCTCGTCCGACGACGCGGCGTTCCTGATGACCAATGCCGACACGGTCATCATCGTGCCGGGCTACGGCCTGGCGGTGGCCCGCGCACAGCACGCGCTCAAGGAGCTCGCGCAGAAGCTGACCGACCACGGCGTGACGGTGAAGTACGCGATCCATCCGGTCGCCGGCCGCATGCCCGGTCACATGAACGTGCTGCTCGCCGAGGCCGAGGTGCCGTACGACCAGGTCTTCGAGATGGAGGACATCAACTCCGAGTTCGGCCAGGCGGACGTGGTGCTGGTGCTCGGCGCCAACGACGTCGTGAACCCGGCGGCGAAGGATCCGAAGTCGTCCATCGCGGGCATGCCGATCCTCGAGGCCTACAAGGCCAAGACGATCATCGTCAACAAGCGCTCGATGGCGTCCGGCTACGCCGGCCTCGACAACGAGCTGTTCTACATGGACAAGACGATGATGGTGTTCGGCGATGCGAAGAAGGTCGTCGAGGACATGGTCAAGGCGGTCGAGTGAGGCCCGCCGGGGCCGGGCGCGTCTTGAAGACCGCCCGCCCCGGCCCCATCATCGGGGCCATCCCACCGAGGAGCCCCGAATGCCCGCCGAACCCGTGCTGACCCTCGACGCCGACCGGCTCGACACGCTCAAGAAGGTCTGCCTCGTCGACTACGCGCTCCATATCGCCGGGCCGCTGCTGTCGATGGGCCTGCTGTCCGTGATCGCGCTGGTCGTCAACTACATCAAGCGCGACGACGCCCGCGGCTCGATCTACGAGAGCCACATGAACTGGATGATCCGCACGTTCTGGTGGACGCTGTTCTGGGTCGTCGTATCCTTCCTCCCGGCGCTGCTGCTGACGGTGATCACCTTCGGCCTGCTGTCGTTCCTGTTCCTGGTGCCGGTCGTCTGGTACCTCTACCGGATGATCAAGGGGGTGCTGTGGCTCAACGACGGACGGCCGATGCCGGCCTGACCGATCCGGCGCGACGCGCACTGCTGGCCGCCGCTGCGGCGCTGCCGGCCTGCACCGCGGTGCCGCCGGCGGGTCCCGGCGCGGCGCTGCCGAGCGGACCGGCCCCCGCGCCGGTGCTGCGGATCGGCGACCGCTGGCGCTACCAGCTGATCGACAAGTTCAACGGGCAGTGGCTCGACGAGCCCACCTGGGAGGTGGCCGAGCTCGCGCCCGAGCTGGTGATGCGCATCCGCGGACGGCGGCCCGGCGGCCCGCTCGAGGAGCGCTACGCCGCGCCCTGGTCCGCGCTGACCGAAGTGCTGTACGGCGCGCCCTATGCATTCCGCGAGCCGGTGCCGATCGTGCCGTCCCCGATCGAGCCGGGGCGCACCGTGGCCACGTCCACCTCCTACGTCGATCCCGCCACGCAGCAGCGCAAGCTCTGGTCGCAGCAGCTGCGCATCGCCGGCTGGACGACGATCGAGGTGCCTGCCGGGCGCTACGATTGCCTGCGGGTGGGCCGGATCATCGCGTTCGAGCATCCCGACAGCCAGAAGACCTCGGCGAACCGCAGCGACACGCTGTGGTACGCGCCGGCAGTCAACCGGTGGGTGCAGCGCGAGCTGCGCGGCGACTTCATCGCCTCGGGGCTCGGGGCGGGGAACCCGTCGACCGGCGTGCGCGGCCGCGAGGACTGGCTGCTGTGGCAGCTCACCGCCTACACGCGGACGCCCGTCTCCGGCTGAGCCGGGATCGGGTACCCGCCTTCGGAGGACGTCTGCGATGACCTGCATCGATCCCATCCGGCGCCGCGCGCTGGGCAGGTTGCTCGGCCTGCCGGTGCTCGGCAGCGGCCTGCTGGGCGCCGGCTGCGCGAGCCGCATTCCGGTGCCCGCCCCCGCGGGCGCCGAGCCGCTGCCGGTGCCGGTGCTCGGCGTCGGTGACCGCTGGCGCTACCGGCTGACCAATCGCTACAACGGCTCGACCGTCGGCGAGACCACGGTCGAGGTGCTGGAGGTCGCGCCCGAGATCCGCCTGCGCGTCGACCCGGGCGACGGGCGGCCGGTGCTCGAGGAGCGCTGGGCGAATCCGTGGACCGTGATCCTCGAGACGATCTACGACGCGCCGATGGCCTTCGAGACGCCGATCCCCGTTGTGCCGCCCGGCGCCCGCGCCGGCCAGGGCCTGACCAGCGCGTCGCGCTACCGCAGCGAGCGCTCGAGCAGCGTGCTCGGCTGGCAGCAGCGGCTGCGGGTCGTCGGCTGGGAGCGGGTGCAGGTGCCGGCCGGCAGCTTCGACGCCCTGCGCATCGAGCGCTTCGCGACCTACCAGCATCCCGACACCTTCCGGTACGCGCCGGAGCGCATCGATACGCTGTGGTACTCGCCGCAGGTGGGACGCTGGGTCGTGCGGGAGTGGACCGGCTCGTACCTGCCCGGCTCGCCGGGCGGGCGGGCGAGCCGGGCACTCGATGAGTGGGTGCGCTGG
>JBIIPQ010000481.1:0-3464 GCA_044342535.1 Burkholderiaceae bacterium | reverse complement strand
TGCCTGCACGAGCTCAAGCTGATCGTCGACCTGATCTACGAGGGCGGCATCGCGAACATGAACTACTCGATCTCGAACAACGCTGAATTCGGCGAGTACGAGACCGGTCCGCGGCTGATCACCGCCGAGACCAAGAAGGAGATGAAGCGCGTGCTCGACGACATCCAGTCGGGCGACTACGCCAAGCGCTTCATCCTCGAGAACCGTGCCGGTGCCCCGACGCTGCTGTCCAAGCGCCGGATCATGGCCGAGCATCCGATCGAAGTCGTCGGCGAGCAGCTGCGCGCGATGATGCCGTGGATCAAGGCCAACAAGCTGGTCGACCGTTCGCGCAACTGAGCGGGCGGGCGGCGTGATGGATCCAGCCGCCAACGACGAGCGCGACAGCGTCGCGCCCGTCGGAGCGTCCACCCCCGCAGCGGCTCCGGTCGCCCCGGGGGCGTGGCCGGGTCCGCTCGCCGCCGACTGGCAGGACTACCTCACCGCCGAGCTGGTGCGTGGCACAGACCCGTCGGTGCTGCTGGCCAAGATGCTCGAGGCGGGGTTCGACGAGGGCTATGCCCGCGTCGCGATCACCGTGATGCGATCGATGACCGATCGTGTCCAGCAGCAGAATCCGGCGATGCTCGGCGACTACGTCGCCGATCCGCTCAGGCTCGAGATCGCCGCGGGGGCGGTGCAGCGCGTGGCGGACCGCGAGGTCAGGCTGGCCATGGTGCTGTCCAACCCCAACGTCGTGCTGGTCGAGGATCTGCTGAGCGTCCAGGAATGCGAACAGCTGATCCGCATGGCCCAGGGCAAGCTGCGCCGCTCGGAGGTGGTGGATCCGAGCTCCGGGCGCCTGGAGATCAGTGGTGTGCGTCGCAGTGAAGGCGCGCATTTCGCTTATGGCGAGAACGCCGTGGTCGCGCGGCTCGAGGCCCGCATCGCCGCGCTCACGCGGGTCCCGATCCCGCACGGCGAGCCCCTGCAGTTGCTGCACTACCCGGTGGGCGGCGAGTACGAGCCGCACCACGACTATTTCGATCCAGCGTTCCCCGGCACGGCGTCGCTGCTCAAGCAAGGCGGGCAGCGCATCGCCACGGTGATCGTCTACCTGCACGAGCCGGAGGAGGGGGGCGGCACCTGCTTCCCCGAACTCGAGCTGTCGGTGCGGCCGCGGCGGGGTAGCGCGATCTACTTCGAATACCACAACGCGCGCGACCAGCTCGATGCCCGCTGCCTGCATGCCGGCATGCCGGTGCTGCGCGGACACAAGTGGATCGCGACCAAGTGGCTGCGGCAGTCGCCGTACGCGAACGCATGAGCCGGGCGACGGGCGCCGTGCGCACCGTGCACCGACGCACGACGGCGGTTGTGTCCGCCGCCGTGCGACGGTAGGCTCTTGCGATGGAAGAACCGAAGCGTCGCCGCTTCAGGCCGTTCCGCGCCTCGCGCGCGCCGCGCCCCCCTGTCTCCGCCGCAGAGGTCGCCGCAACCCCGGCACGGCCGCGTTCCCGCGGCATCTACATCCTGCCCAACGCGTTCACCACCGCGAACCTGTTCGCCGGCTTCTACGCGATCGTGCAGGCGATGAACGGGCGCTTCGAGGCGGCTGCGGTCGCGATCTTCGTGGCGATGGTGCTCGACAGCCTCGACGGGCGTGTCGCGCGGCTGACGAACACCCAGAGCGCCTTCGGCGAGCAGTACGATTCCATGTCCGACATGGTGTCCTTCGGGGCCGCCCCGGCGCTGGTCGTCTACGAGTGGTCGCTGCGCGGCATGGGCAAGCTCGGATGGCTGGCGGCCTTCGTCTACTGCGCCGGAGCGGCGCTTCGGCTGGCGAGGTTCAACGCGAACATCGGCGTGGTGGACAAGCGCTACTTCCAGGGTCTTCCGAGCCCGGCGGCGGCGGCCCTCGTCGCGGGCCTCGTCTGGATCGCGACCGACCTGCGCGAGACGCGCTGGATCGACGCCACCGGCACCGACCTGCGCTGGCTCGCCTGGGCGATCACGCTCTATGCCGGCGTGACCATGGTCTCGAACGCCCCCTTCTACAGCTTCAAGGACCTGAACCTGAAGAAGAGCGTGCCGTACATGGCCGTGCCCCTGATCGTGCTGGCGTTCGTGCTGGTGTCCTCGGATCCGCCGATCGTGCTGTTCTCGCTGTTCCTGGTCTATGCGGTGTCGGGCTACGTGCTGTGGTTCTGGCGCTGGCGTGCCGGTCGGCGCGCCAAGCCCCCCGCTACCCCGCCGAATTGACCCGCGGGGGCGCCGGGCGCTAGAATCTAGGGTTTTTCCCGGCGACGTACCTCCTCTGATATGACCGCATCCATGGCGGCTCCGCGCGCCCGACGCGCTGCGCTCGTGCTCGGCAACTGGAAGATGAACGGCGATGCCGCCGCGGCCGAAGTGCTGCTGGCCGGCGTGCGGGACGGTGCCCGCGATCTGCCAGGCGTCGCCGGCGTGTGCCCGCCGTACCCCTATCTGGCGCTCGCGGCCGCGCGGCTCGCGGGGTCGGGGGTCGCCTGGGGCGCGCAGGACGTGTCTACATTCGAGGACGGCGCCTACACCGGCGAGGTGTCGGCGCGGATGCTCGTCGACCTGGGCTGCACCTGGACGCTGATCGGGCACTCCGAGCGACGCACGCTGTTCGGCGACACCGACGCCGAGGTGGTGCGCAAGACCGCGCGTGCGCTGGCCGCCGGGCTGGTGCCGGTGGTGTGTGTCGGCGAGACGCTCGCCGAGCGCGAGGCCGGGGCGACCGAGGCCGTGCTGGCCCGTCAGATCGATGCGGTGTGCCCGGTGCTGCGCGATGCGGGCGAGCGCTGCGTGCTTGCCTACGAGCCGGTCTGGGCGATCGGCACGGGCCTGACTGCATCGCCTGCCCAGGCGCAATCCGCGCACGCCTTCATCAGGGCGCGACTGGCGAGCGGTGGTGTCGTCGCGGCGCCCGGGCTGCGGCTGCTCTACGGCGGCTCCGTCAAGCCGTCGAACGCTGTGGAGCTGTTCAGCCAGCCGGATGTCGATGGCGGGCTGATCGGCGGCGCATCGCTGGTGGCGGCCGACTTCCTCTCGATCTGTCGCGCCGCGGCGGGTCGCTCCTGAACTAGACGACCGGGACGGCGCGGCATCCCGCCGCCGCCTCCCTCACGATGGGGTTCTTCGGATGGCAATCCTCTCAACGCTCGCGATGGTGGTCCAGGTGCTGAGCGCGATCGGCGTGATCGTGCTGGTCCTCCTGCAGCACGGCAAGGGCGCCGACATGGGTGCGGCGTTCGGCTCCGGCTCGTCCGGCAGCCTGTTCGGCGCAACCGGCTCGGCGAACTTCCTGAGTCGCCTGACGGCGGTGCTGGCCACGGTGTTCTTCGTGTGCACGCTGGCGCTGGCTTTCTTCGCCAACTCGCGGACCGAAGGCCGTACGCCGGCCAGCGTGATGGATGCCGTCGCGCCGCCGGCGACCGCGCCTGCGACGCCGGCCGGCG
>JBIIPQ010000121.1:0-10916 GCA_044342535.1 Burkholderiaceae bacterium | reverse complement strand
CAGCCCCGCGGTCGGCGGCACGGTGGACAGGTAGGTGAAGCCGATCGCCGCGGCGAAGAGCAGGACGACCACCTCGGTCTTGGGTGCCAGGACGAAGGCGAGGACGATCACCGCGCGCGCCGCGTACAGCAGCGACAGCAGCGACTTCATCCGCCAGCGGTCGACCGCCCAGCCGATGGTGAAGCTGCCCGCGATGTTGAACAGGCCGATGAGGGCGAGCGACCAGGCGCCGACCGACGGCGGCAGGCCGCAGGCGGCGACGACGCCGGGCAGGTGGGTCGCGATGAAGGCGACGTGGAAGCCGCACACGAAGAAGCCCGCGGTCAGCAGCACGAAGCTGCGGTCGCGCACCGCGCCGCGCACGGCCTCGCCGAGCGTGGAGGCTCCGCCCGCGGGGACGGTGCCGCCGCCGACGGGTGCGCGCAGCGGCAGGATCATCGGCAGCGCCAGCAGCGTCAGCAGCGCCAGCCCCCACAGCGCATGCACCCAGCCCAGGCCGGAGATCATCAATTGCGCGAGCGGGATGACCGCGAACTGGCCGAACGAGCCGCCCGCGCCGACGATGCCGGTGGCGATGCCGCGGCGCGCCGGGTCGATCAGCTTGGCGACCGCGCCCATCATCACCGAGGGGCCGAGCGCACCGGCGCCGCCCGCCCCGAGCACGCCGATCGCGATCATCAGCGCGGGCAGGGTGCCCGCGTACGGGATCAGCGCGGTGCCGACGGCGATGGCGATCGCGCCGACGAGCATCACGCGGCCGCTGCCGTAGCGGTCGGCGAAGGCGCCCGCGACCGGCTGCGTGATGCCCCACATCAGCTGCCCGACCGCGAACGCCAGGCTGATGGCCGCGATGCCCAGACCGGTCTGGGTGTTCAGCGTGCCCATGAAGAGCGGCAGCGACTGCCGCACGCCGAGCGAGACGGCGAACAGGCCCGCCGCACAGAGCACGATGGCGAGCCAGGGCGCGGGGGCGGGGCGTGTGCTCATTCGAGGTGCTCCAGGGTGTCGTCGATCGCGGCGTGCAGCGCGAGGACCGTGCCGTTGCCGACGCGCTCGCGCAGCGCGCGCTGCGCCTCGCGCCAGCGCGGCACCGCGGCGCGCAGCACGCCGCGGCCGGCCGGGGTGAGGGCGAGCCGGATGCGCCGGCGGTCGTCCGGGTCGGGCCGGGACACGACCCAGCCGGCGTCGGTCAGCGGGCGCAGGTTGCGGGTCAGCGTGGTGCGGTCCATGGTCAGCCGCGCGGCGAGCTCGCCCATCGACAGGCCCGCGTCGTGGCGCAGGTTGGCGAGCAGCGAGAACTGCGAGGTCCGCAGGCCCGCCGGGCGCAGGTGCTCGTCGTAGCGCTGGGTCACGACGCGCGCGGCCTGGCGCAGCAGCAGGCAGGTGCAGCGGGGGTCGATGGCGCTCGCCGGTTCTGAAGCGTGCATATGCACCTATTTTGCTGCCCGAGGGCGTTCGGGGCAAGCAGAGGGGGCGATCTCAGACGAGCGCCTCGCCGTCGCGCCCGGGGCGCAGCACGATGGGCGGCTCGATCAGGCCGGTGACGAGCGGGCCGTCCGGCAGCAGGGCGGCGGGGTTGCCCCGGTCGCCCGCCGGGCCGGCGTGGCCGGGGGCGGATCGGTCGGCATCGCGCCAGCGGCGCGGGACCCGGTCGATGCGTACCGGATGGATGGTGAGCGTGCCGTCGGCGGCGACGTGCAGGCGCAGGAAGTTCTTGAAGTCCTGGATGCGCATCGCCGAGAACGCCTCCTCGCTGTGCCGCCCGAACACGTTGAGCGAGACCAGCAGGTACAGCCCCATCACCGCCGACCCCACCACCCAGCCGCCGGCGAACACCAGGGCGCCGGCGGCGACGAACTGCAGGAAGCCCCAGCTTGGCAGCAGAGCGCCGGTCAGCGCGATCGCGCCCCAGCCGACGTGGAAGATGCAGACCCAGTGCACGGCCGCATGGGCCAGGCCGCCGAGCACCCGGTAGAGCACCGAGCGCGTCGTGTTGAAGCCGATGAACGCCGAGACGACGGCCGCGACCCACAGCGTGAGGCCGGGGTTCGTCGCGAACGCGCTGGTGGTGAGCAGGATCGACTCGGTCGCACCCTGCGGCCGCTGGAAGTCGACCGCAGCGGCCACCAGCCACGCCGTCATGAAGTACAGCAGCGCGGGCACGATACCGAAGCTCGGGTTGATCCAGCCGAACGCGAGGTTGCCGAAGCTCAGCCACCACGAGCGTCTGAGCGAGGGGTAGGCGCTGCGCATCGCGAAGCGGCGCGCCAGCCCGGGCGCGGCCCCCGAGTCCTCGGCCTCGTCGAGCACCGCGACGTCCTCGTCGTGCGTCGGATGCAGGAAGGCGCCGCCGCCGCCCGCGGTGATCTTCTGCACCGGCGCGCCCGGGTCGGCGGGGTCGGTCTCCTCGTGGCGGCGGTAGTGGTGCAGGTCGCCCGACAGGTAGACCTTGAGTTCGATGCCGCGCGGTGCGAACACCCGCTCGCGCAGGTAGAGCAGGTCGGTCTCGTCGAGCACGCGGCCCATCCGGCGGTACTTGTGGGCGTGCACCCAGACCGGCGTGGACAGGCACAGCAGCACCCGGTCCCCGCGCGCCATCTGCTGCTCGGCGACCGACTCGAAGAACGCGATCTGCGCGGTGTCGAGATCGCCCTGCAGCTGGCTGTCGGCACCGAGCAGCCACCAGCGCCCCGGCAGGCGCAGCGCGAAATAGCTGCGCGTCTGGCGGGTCTGCCACGCGCCGAAGCCCCGCCCGCCGATGTCGGAGCAGAACAGCCGCAGGAAGGCCGACAGGCCGTCGTACCAGTCGTGGTTGCCGGGCACGGCGAAGACGTGCGGCGGCGTGTCGGTGCGCAGCCCGGCCGATGCGGTCTCGAAGGGCGCGACCAGCCGCTGCTGGTAGGCCTCCCGGCTCGGAGCCGGATAGACCTCGTCGCCGCCGAGCACCAGCACCTCCGCGCGCGGCAGGCGGTGATGCGTGCCGTCGGGCGCGTCGAGCGCCAGCTCGGGCTGCGCGAGCAGGTAGGCGCAGGCGTAGGTCGGGTTGAAGCCGTCGCCGGTGTCGGCGAGGTAGTCGATCCACAGGCCGTCGCGCGGGACGGGTTCGCCGTCCGGGCCGGGGCGCGTGCTGTAGTCGTGCACGTCGGCGCCGCGCTCGGCGATCGCCTGCACGACCCGCCGGTCGGACTGCTCGCCGACGATCGACGACATCGCGGCGCGAAATCCGGTCGCGATCAGCTGGCCGGGGTCGAACCAGCCGACCATCGGCAGGCGCGGCGCCGTGCCGTCGCCACGCGACCAGCGCAGCGGGAAGACGCCGCCGCGTCCGAGCGGCGCCAGCCGGCGCGCGAGCGGGAGCAGCTCGCGGTCGGCCTGCGGATCGGCCTGGGCGTCGTTCCGGTGTGCGCCGCTCGGCTGCGGCGGGAGCGGCTCGGTGTCGGTCTGTCGCGGCATCGCGGTCCTCGTCGAGAGAAGAGCCTAGCAGTTCGACCCTGCCGCGGGCTTGGGCGACAATCCGCGGCCATGTCCACCGCCATGTCCGCCGCCGCCCGCCCGATCCGCCCGCGCCGTGTGCGCCGCCTGCTGCGATGGCTCGGGTTCGTGCTCGCCTGGGTCCTGGGCGCGCTGTTCGCGATCGCCGCGGGCGATGCGCTCTATTCGAGCACGCTGCCCGAGCTCCGGCCCTGGCACACCGAACGGCTGACGCGCGAGTTCGAGGCCTCGCAGGCCGTGCCCGGCTATGGCTTCGATGCGTATCGCGAGCAGGAGGCGCGCCTCTTCGAGGAGGTCCGGGCGGTGCGCTCGGCGCACTTCGACCCGGTGCTCGACTCGGCCATCAGCCGCTTCGGGCCCGATGGCGGACCGTACGCGGCGCGCGTGGAGGGCGACTGGAACCGAAGCTTCAGGATGGTGGCCAGCCCGGAGCGCGGCGTCGTGCTCCTCGTCCATGGGCTGTCCGACTCGCCGTACTCGATGCGGGGCCTCGCGCAGTCGCTGCACCGGGCGGGGCTGACCGTGTACGGGCTGCGGCTGCCCGGGCACGGCACCCTGCCGTCCGGCCTCGACGCCACCGACTGGAAGGACTGGCTCGCCGCCGTGTCGCTGACGGTGCGCCACATCCGCGAGGCCCATCCCCAGGCGCCGTTCTTCTACGGCGGCTACTCGACCGGCGCCACGCTCGGGCTCAAGTACGCCGCCGACGCGGTCGCCGCCCAGCGCCTCGACCTGCTGCCCGCGCGGATGTTCCTGCTGTCGCCCGCGCTCGGTGTCTCCCCGTTCGCGCCGCTGGCGAACGTGCAGCGGCTGATCAGCCGATGGGGCCTGGCGCCCAAGGCCCGCTGGGGCAACATCGGCGTGGAGATCGACCCGCACAAGTACGAGTCCTTCGCCAAGAACGCGGGTTCGCAGATCGCAGCGCTGATCGGCGCGCTGAACAAGGACCTGGCCCGCATGGCCGAGGACGGCTCGATCGGCCGCATGCCGCCGGTGACCGGCTTCCAGTCGGTGGTCGATGCGACGGTCAGCACGCCCGACCTCGCCGGGCGCTTCTACGGCCTGCTGCGCGGCGGCACCAGCACGCTGGTGCTCTACGACGTCAACCGACGCGCCGGGCTCGAGCCGCTGCTGTCGTTCTCGCCCCGGGCGGTGATCGCCGCCTTCGAGAAGGCGCCGCGTCGCGACTACCGGCTGGTGGTGCTGACCAATGCGGGCGGCACCCCGACGCTGCGCGAGCTCGCGCTGGCGCCGAACGAGACCGTGCCGACCGAGCGGGCGCTGTCGCTCGTCTGGCCGGCCGACATCTACTCGCTGTCGCACGTGGCGCTGCCGTTCCCGCCCGATGATCCGGTCTACGGACTGGCGCCGGGGCCCCGGGACGACGGCCTGCCCTCGCTCGGCGCGATGGCGATGCGCGGCGAGCGCGGGGCGCTCGCGATCGGCGCGGCCGACCAGTTGCGGCTGCGCGCGAACCCGTTCTTCGGGGATCTGCTGGAAAGGGTGCTGGCCGATGTGGGCACGGAGCTCGCGCGGCGCTGACGGCGTGGCGTCGCCGGGATGCCACGACCAGTCCCCACGACCGGTCCCGAAACTGACGACAGATCGTCAACTTCATGCCGACTGCCAACTCCGTCTCGTTTCCGTCCCTGCGCCGGTCCGACACTTCCCCCTCGGAGCGGTCGTCCCGAAGACCGGGCTCGACCCGGCGGCCGGCTCCAGGGATCGGATATCGGAGGCGTCGATGACGAAGCGGGTGGCGGTGGAGGATTTCCTGAACGTTCCACTGGGCTCGGAGCGAGCGTTCTCGTTCGGCAAGGGGCAGGCCGGATGGACGAAGCGTACGCCCCGACACGGGCTGCGGCGCGCCCTTGCGGTCGCTGCGGCGGCGCTGTGCCTGGGCCCGCTGGGCCTCGCGGACGCCGGGATCGAGCCGGACCAGACGGTGCCTGTGGCGCTGCCGAACGACTGAAGTCGCGGCCTCGGCGTGGCGCCCCGCTGACTGGCGCCCCCGGCACGAATCGAACGTGCGACCCTCCCCTTAGGAGGACGGGATTGGCGTCCGGCGACGTCCGGGCGTGTCCTGTAACGTATTGAATTTGCAGGAAAAGCGGTCCTGAGCGTACATTGGCGTTCGGTCCTGTACGGAATGGTTTTTCCGTACAGATTCCGTAAGGCCCGAACGACTTAGGACCGCCGCATGAGCAAGATCAACTCGACGACGTCCCGCCGCAAGCTCGCGCCTCGGCGTGAGCCCTACTGGCATCGCGAGCGGGAGGGCGGCTTCGTCGGCTATCGCAAGCTCCCCGAGGGGGAGGGGACGTGGATCGCCCGATGGCGCGACGACGAGGGCCGGCAGCGGTATCACGCCCTCGGCACGATCGTCGACACCGAGTCGCGGCACGCGTTCGACGCGGCGATCGCCAAGGCGCGCGAGTGGTTCGACTCGTGCGCCGCCGGCGTCGACCCCGACGTCGCGACCGTGGCGGACGCCTGCAAGGCGTACGTCTCCAAGCTCAAGCGTGAGTCCGGCGCCGCGAAGGCCGATCGCGCGGCCGCCGACTTCCGCCGGCTCGTCGACGACGACCCGATCGCGAAGGTCGACCTTCGCAGCCTGCGCGACCGGCACGTCGAGGCGTGGCGCGAGCGGACCGCAACGCGGCCGGTGAAGGTCGGGCGCGGGAAGGCGCTGCGCGATCGTCCTCGTGCGCCGGCGACGGTCAATCGAGACTTGGTCCCGCTGCGTGCCGCGCTGAACCTCGCGCTCGATCGCAAGCTCGTGCCCTCGGACCTCGCGTGGCGGGTGGCCTTGCGTCCCCTCAAGGACGCGGACCGGCGTCGGGAGGTCTACCTCGACCGGGCCGACCGGAAGCGGCTCATCGAGTCGGCCGGCTCCGAACTTGCGCCGTTCCTGCGCGGGCTGTCGCTCCTGCCGCTGCGCCCCGGCGCGCTCGCCGCGTTGAACGTCGCCGACTTCAACGCGCGGACCATGAGCCTGCGGGTCGGTGTCGACAAGGCGGGCGGCGAGCGACGGATCGCGCTGCCGCCGATGACGGTCGGCTTCCTCTCGGAGCAGGCGCGGAACAAGACTCCGGCCGCGCCGCTGATCGCGCGCACGGACGGCGGGCGGTGGGTCAAGGACCGTTGGAAGCGAGCGGTCAAGGCGGCCGTCGAGGAGGCGAAGCTCCCGGCCGCGATCACCGCCTACGCGCTGCGGCACTCGGTCATCACGGACCTCGTGACCGGCGGGCTCCCGATCCTCACGGTGGCGCAGATCAGCGGCACGAGCGTCGCGATGATCGAGCGGTTCTACGGGCACCTTCAACAGCGGCACGCCGCTGAGGCTCTCGGCGCCCTCGCGCTGTAGCTCGGGGCGCCGGTGCCGGTGCGGTCGCGTGCCTTCCGTCACACGCCCGCCGGCGCCGCCTGCTAGGCTTGCGTCTCCGCGCCTCGGGTCAGGGGCACGAGCGCCTCGTCGCACAGGGGCACGTCCGCCGCGCACTGCGCGGCCCGTGCACCCTTGCCCACGAGGCCGACCATGACCCTTCCGAACCGCAAGACCTCCCGTTCCCCGTACCCCCGCCGCGCCCGGATGCCGGGCTCGCGCGGCCGCCCCGCGCCCCGGCGCTCTGCGCTCGACCGCCGTCGGACCTTCCGGGCACTCCAAGACCGCGCCCGCTACAGCATCGCCGCCCGGCTGGAACTGACGGCCCGCTACGCCCGCGCCGCTGCGTTGTTCGATGCCGGCCGCGCTGCCGAGGCGCGGGCGCTCCTCGGCGGAGGTGAGCCGGTCCTCGGCGTCGCGCCGATCCTCGACCCCGGCGACGCGGTGCGGGCGTTCCCGCGCGCCTGACCGCCCGGCACCCGTGCGCGACCGGCTCGGCAGCGAGCCGGCGGCGCACGGGTGCCGAACATGAGATTCGCAGGAATTGACCGGCCGTCGGGTAACCGGTGGCGCTCATCCTTCGTCGCCCGGCGACGTCCATCCCCGTTCGCTGAGATGCCCTCACGCCGCGACAGAGTGGCTCAGCCGAAGGGGAATGCCTTGAACGAGTCGAACAGCAATGCCGCGCCGCTGGCGCACACGATCCCGGCCGCGCTCCGGCGCGTGCCTGGGCTGTCGAGGACGATGCTCTACGGGGAGATCGGTGCCGGGCGGCTCGCCGTGACGAAGATCGGCCGCCGGACCTTCATCTCCGAGCGCGCCCTGCGAGAGTGGCTCGATGCGCGGGAGCGCGAGTCCGCTACGTGCCGGGGGCCGGCGTGAGCGTGCCGTCGCTCGCATCGGCGCTGCGTGCCGGCGTGCCGCCGCTCCGGCTCGAAGACGCGAAGTGCGCCGCGCTGACGATCGCGCGAGCCGCCGACGACGCGCGAGCTACGGGCGTGTTCACGCAAGCCGCTGTCCTCGAACTGCGCGACCTGTCGAGGCGTGCACTCCTGCTCGCCCTGTGGCTCGGCGAAGCCCGCGCCCGGGCACGCGAGATCGACGCCGTGTTCGCTCCCAACGCCGAACAGGCATCCGACGAGGCGCCGCGATGATCCCCCGCTACGCCGCCTCGGTGCTGCGCGAGGACTGTCCGCCCGAGACGCTCGCGTTCGCGGCCGCCGGGCTCGTCCAGTTCGCGGATGCAGCGCGCTCGGTCGCCCTGAGCGGCGCGCTCGCGCCGTCGGCCGCCGATGCGATGGCGGAGATCGGTGACCGCGCACGCCGGCTCGCCGGGCACGCGCAGGCGCGTGCCGGGTCGCTGATCGCGGCCGAGGCGCTCGGCGAAGGGGAGCGGGAATGACGACGGGTGAAGCGGCCGCCGCGCTGCCGACGACGCGGCGCGCGATCGACTGGAACAGCCGGCCCGAGATGCGGAGCGTCGACGCGCAGCGGCTCCTCGACGCCTCGCTGCTACTGCTCGCCGTCGCGGAGTCGGAGTCGCTCACCCGGCGCAGTCGGGAGTCGATCCGTCGAACGAGCTTTCGGGCTCGCGCTCTCGCGCGAACGCTCGTCGAGAACAGCTAGCGCCGGCGCAGGCAGGACAAGAAGACGCCCGCACACAAGGCGGGCGCCAAAGGAACCGAACATGAATCGTTTACCGCAACAGAAAGCCGCCGCGCAAGGACGTGCCGCGCGAGCGGTCGTCTCGCTGCTCGTATCGCCGTCGGTGAACCGCAAGCGGTGGGCGCCGGTCGAGTGGTCGGCCGCACAGTTCAAGGAGAAGCTCGCGACGCCGCTGCGGCTGCCGCTCACGGGGGCGCAGTTCGACGTGCTGTCGAAGCCCGAGCAGACGGAGGCGAAGGACCGCGCCGGCGCTTGGCTCGGCGCCGAACTGCTCGACCCGTCCGGGCCGCGCACGGCGGCGAACGTCAAGTCGCGCACCGTCGGCGCGATCGACGCCGACACGGTCGACGACGTGGCGGCCGTGCTCTCGCGGCTGCGCCTGCTCGGTGTCGCGGCGATCGTCCACTCCACGACGAAGCACCGTGCCGCCGCGCCCCGCCTGCGGATCGTCGTCACGCTCGCCGAGCCCCTCGCGCCGGCCGACTACGGCCGGGCGATGCGCGCGATCGCGGCGGCGCTCGACCTCGACGCCGACCCGGCGAGCTTCAAGGTCGAGCAATGCATGTTCTTCCCGAGCGTGCCGTCCGACGGGGAGTTCCTGTTCGAGACGATCGAGGGCGCGCCGCTCGACATGCAGATGGTCGAGGAGTTCGAGAGCCGGACGCCCGCGCGCTCCGGCACCGGCGGCGCGGTGCACGCCGGGCGTGACCTCGCGTCCTTGCGTGCCAAGGTCATCGAGGGGCGGGTCGGCGAGACGCACGACGCGCTCGCGGGGATGGCGGTCGCGCTGCGCCGGCTCGGGCGCGAGCGCGACGAGATCGAGGACGCGCTCGTCGCGGCCGTCGACGATTCGAAGATGGACGCGCGGCGGGCCGCCGAGAAGCGATCGGAGATCCCGCGTCTCGCGGATTGGGCGGTGCAGACGATCGCGCCCGAGTTCGAGCCCGTGGACGACGATCCCGGGCTCGTGGCGCCCTCGGGCGGCTCCGGGGCGTCGAACCCCCCGACGGTGCCCGCGCAGGGCGCGCAAGGCCCGTCCGGGGGCGCGCTGCCTCTGCGCTACTCCGACGTCTGCATGGCCGACTACGTCGTGCGGCAGAAGTGGCAGGGGATCCGGTCGGTCGACCTCGTCCTGCACGAATGGGACGGCCGGCGGTGGGCTCCCGACCGGCTCGGGAGCCTGCGATTGAACCTCGCGACCGAAGCGGCGAAGAAGTTCGCGGAGGTGGCTGAGCGCGACGTCACGCTCGGGCAGAACGCCCGACGCGTAGCCGCCCAACTCGAACGCTACGGGGCGGTTCGCGGCGTCGCGGAGCTTGTCGCCCACGACCCGCGCATCGCCTGCCCTCGCGAGAACCTTGACGCGCACCCGCACCTGCTCAACACGCCGGCCGGCGTCGTCGACATCCCCGCCGGGGTGGTGTCGCCGCACGACCCTGCGCTCATGCTCTCGAAGCTCACGGCGGTCGCGCCGGACTTCGGGGCCGCCCGGCCGGTGTTCGATCGCTTCCTCGCCGAAGTGTTCGTCGACGAGGCGGGGGCGCCCGATCCGGAGCTTGCCGCCTACGTGCAGGCCGCGCTCGGCGTCGCCGTCACCGGGGACACGAGCGTCCACGTGATGCACTTCCTGCACGGCCACGGTCGGAACGGCAAGTCCGTGCTGATGGATCTCGTCCTCGAACTGCTCGGCGACTACGGCCGAAAGATCGCCTCGACGTCGCTGATGCACGACCCGAAGGGGCAGCGTCACCCGACGGCCGTCGCGGAGCTTGAGGGCGTGCGCTGCGCCGTCGCCTCCGAGATCGAGGATGGGGCGTGGTGGGACGAGGCGGGCATCAAGGAACAGACGGGCGACGCGGTCCTCGTCGGGCGTCGGATGCGCCAAGACCCGAAACCGTTCCGACGCACCCACAAGCTGTTCGTGATGGCTAACTCGCGGCCGCGCCTACGGTCCGCCGACACCGCGATCCGTGCACGCATCCGCCTCGTGCCGTTCCGCGCGAGCTTCCTCGGGCGCGAGGATCCGACGCTGCCGGTGATGCTCCGCGCCGAAGGTCCGGCCGTCCTGGCGTGGCTCGTCGAGGGCGCTCGGAAGTTCTACGCGGCCGGGAAGCTCCCGCCGTGCGCCGCTGTCGAGGCTGCGACGGCCGACTACTTCGGGGCGCAGGCGACCGTCGAGCGGTTCCTCGACGAACGGTGCATCGAGGATGCCGAGGCTCGCACGCCCGCCCGCGCCCTGTACTCCGACTATCGCGAGTGGAAGCTCGAACGCGGGGAGTCGCCGCGCTCCGAGACGGCGTTTGGTGAGGACGTCGCGCGCCGGTTCCGCAAGACCAAGTCGCACGGGACGATGACCTACGTCGGGCTTCGCCTG
>JBIIPQ010000013.1:0-30727 GCA_044342535.1 Burkholderiaceae bacterium | reverse complement strand
GAGGTGGCCGAGGGCGAGCCGCGGATGCTGTGCCTGGGCGGCGGCGTGCCCGGCACGAAGCTGGCGCTCGCCTGCTGGACCCGCGAGGCCGACGGCTGCGCCGTGCTGCTGGCCACCCTGCAGACCGGCGAGCGCCAGCAGTGGCCCGCGCTGCGCGCCTATGCCCGCGAGCGCCGTCTGACCGAGGGCGAGACCGACGTGATGCAGCAGATCGTGCTCGGCGACCGCCCGCCGCAGATCGCCGCGCGCCGTGGCTCGAGCGAGGGCACGGTGCGCAGCCAGATCAAGTCGCTGCTGGAGAAGACCGGCACGCACAGCATGCGGGAGCTGGTGGTGGAGGCGCTGCACCTGCCGCCGATGCCCGGACACGCGGTGCTGTCGCTCGCGCCGCGCCCGCAAGGTTCGCCGCCGGAAGGCGGTCCGTCGCGACGCGTCGACGAACCACTGCGCACGGTCGCGCCAACGGGCGCGCTGCCGCCCCGCGACAGCCAGCCGGCGCGCACAGCGCGCAGCACCTCGCGCTGCGTGCGCGCCGTGCCGCCGATGGACCGCGGCGCGCTGGTCGCGCTGTGCGCGAAGCAGTTCGCCTGGCCGCCGGCGGCCTGACGCGCAGGCGTCAGGGCTTATCCGGCCTGAACCGGCCGAGCCGCTCGACGCGACCGGGCACACGCAGGTCGATCACGCCACGCCCGATCCGCTGCAGGTCGGCGAGCGCCAGGGCCTCGACCTCGACGAGACCGGCGAGCGCGGGACGGTCGGCGGGCCATCCCTTCGACATCGTCTGCGCGACCGCGCGGGTGGCCAGCGGCGCCGCGACGCTGCTGCCGTTCAGCGCCACCGCGCCCGCGCTGCGCGTGCCGGCACCGATCACGCCGCGATGCGCGGCGCCGTCGTCCGCGACCGCGGCAGCGTCCGGGCCCCATCGGTCCGGCGCGCCGGCCGGCTGCATCGCGAACCCGGGACCCGAGCTCGCATAGGACGCGGGGCGATCGCCCATCCGCGCAGCGTTGCGTCGGGCGGCACCGACCACCAGCGTCCGATGGCCGGTGGCCAGCGCGTTCAACGTGCTGCGCCGGCGCACCGGGCCGAGCGGCACCGCGGGATCGGTCTCGACCGGACGACCGATCCGGTCGTGCACCACGTACGCCGGATCCTCGAAGCGGGACGGCACACCGCGCCGCGTGAAGCCGAACGGCGAGTCGTTGCGCTGGATCCATGCGTCGATCGTGCAGGGACGTCCGACGTTGCGCACGAGCACCCGCCAGGTGCCCGAAGGCGCACTCGCACGCAGGCCGCCCGAGCGGCGTGTCGGCGAGACCGACAGCAGCACCATGTCGCGATCGCACCAGAACGACATGACCTCCGGATTCATGTGGAGTCCGGCGGTACGGTAGTCGACCGTCGCGATCACCGCGTCGCCCGGCGAGCCCCCGGGACGCGGCGAGGTCTCGACGCACTCCCACACTCGGCCGCGCCTGACGGCCTGCGCCGCGTTCGTGGCCTCGACCGGCGCCAGCAGCGAGACCTCGATCTCCGGCTGCGGCACGTCGAGGCTCGGCATCGGCAGCCAGATCTCCATGAAGGCCGAGCCGAGGTGATCGGCCGGCACCCGCCACTCCAGGATCGCCTCCTCGCGCAGCCCGAGGCTCACGGTGGCGTGCGCCCGGGCGAGCAGGTGGTTGCCCGCACCCATCACGATCGCGAAGGGATGACCGGCCGCAGTGCGCTGGGTGATCAGCTCGTCCATGGCCTGCTCGAGCAGCGACGAGCCGTCCTGCGGACCGGCGATCGTGCCGTAGCTCAGGTTCACGACGACGGGCACGCGCGGGTCGGTGACGTCGGGGTCGACGGGTCCGTCGGCACGCACCGCGCCGCCCATCCGGTCGGCCCGGTCGAGGATGTAGCGCAGTCCCTCCATCACATGCGTCGGGAGCAGGTGGCCAGTGGTGTCGAGCGCCACCGGCCGCGGCAGCTGGACCGCGACGATCGACGGCGCGGTCGCGTCGTCGGGGGCGGCACCACAGGCGATGTCCATCACGTGCGTGCCGTGCCGTGCCCGGCGTCCGACCTCGCGCTGGCCGGCGTCGCGATAGAGCCGGTCCTCGTCGAGCAGTCCGGCCGCGATCGGACCGACCGCAGCGCGTGCCGCGCCCGACGCGGGGCGCAGGCGCGCGTCGATGCCGTCGGGCGCGCCCGCGTCGAGCTCGACGCCGAACGGCACCGGCGCCGCCTTCTTCCAGCTCGAGGCATCGATCGGCCCGTCGCCCTGGCGCTCGCGCTGGTCCCAGAAGTGCTCGACCCGCGAGCTGCCGTCGGCCCGGCGAAAGCGCCGGTGCGCGAAGGCGATGCCGTCGTCGATCACCCCGACGATCACCGGATCGCCCGGCTGCCAGCGCCGCGCGGCGGGTGCGGGGTCCGGCGCCGGATCGCCGTCACAGAGCAGGTCACCGCGATCGGGCGACCAGCCGAAGCCGAAACGCAGGACGCAGCGCGACAGCGCCGAGTCGGGGTCGTGCAGCTGTCTGAAGAACTCGTCGGTGACCCGCGCCGTCAGCCAGTAGGTGCCGTCGAGGCCGGCAGGCGGATCCGCGTACCACGCCGGGATCTTCATCCAGCCGCGCCAGCCGGCGGGCACGGCTGCGTGGGCCTGCCAGTCGCCGCGCGCGAACTGTTTCGCGGTCACGTGCTTGAGCTCGATGAGCATCGAGAACCAGGTGCGCTTCGCTGCCCCGTCCTCGAAGTCCACGAAGCCAGTCAGGACGGCCCGGTTCAGGTACGGGTCGATGCGCGCGACGATCGGCGGCAGGCCGTAGGCATCGCGCCTCGGATCGCCCGCGGCATCGGTGACGTTGCGCCAGTCGAGTGCCATGGCGGTCTCCTCAGGCGGTCCATTCGGCCTTGGCTGCGGCCCACAGCCACTGCAGCAGCGGCGAAGGCGGCACGGCGACGCCGAGGGCCTCGCCCTTCACGTACGCGGGCAGGTCGGCGGCTCCGGGCGCGAGGCGCGCGCTCTGCGTGGCATCGAACTGCCGGTCGTACTCGTGCTCGAGATCGGCCGGATAGGCGATGCCGTCGAAGGTCCAGGTGGCGAGTCCGTTGCCCGGCGCCGCGCCGCAGCGCGCGAGCAGGTACTCGGCGATCGACAGGCCGAGCACCTGGCCGGCCGCATGATCGACCGGGAAATGCAGGCCCGCGATCGTCCGGTTGGTCGCGATCCGCGCGGCCTGCCGGTAGAGCATCGGCATCATCGTGGCGCCCGGGTTCGCCGACGAGGCGTTCGCGCCCGCGTTCGACGCGAGCGCACCGAGCACGGTCGCGACCGCGAACGCCTCGTTCGCGTGACCGCTCGGCAGCGCGCCGTGGCCCGGCGTCGGCATCATCGGCTGGATCTGGGCCGACAGCTCGACCGGACGGCGGCACGCGAGGATGAGCTTGGTGCGCTGCGCGACGGCATTGGCGATGCGCAGCGTCAGCAGCGCGAGCTCGAGGGTACGCGGATGCTGCCAAGGGCGCAGGTTCAGCACCGTCTCCCAGTAGGCCGCCTGAGGCCCGACCTGAGAGGCGATCTCGAGCGCCCGGTCCTCGCGCAGGTCGGCGTATTCCTCGACCCGCTTGAGCTGCGCCTGGAACGTGGCGAACGGCGGCCGGACGATCTCGACCAGCTTCGCCACGGTGGCCTCGGTCGACGGCGGCACGACCTCCGCGTGCCATACCACGCACGCGTGGCGCGCAGGATTCCCGGCGGCGCCCGATCCGTCGTAAGTGACCCGCAGGCTCGACAGCACCTCCTGGTCGAGCGCCCAGGCACGGATGTCGGGCGGGCTGCGCCTGAGGTGCTCGGCTTTGTCGGGCGGCAGCTCGTTCGCGCCGGAGGTGACACCGAGCCACGGACCGGCGATCGCCTCGCGGTGTCGGATCAGGGCGTCGAGCGGTGCGCCGCCACCGAGCGCACCCGCCGCGACGCCGCTCACACCGCTGACGCCGCTCACGCCGCTCACGCCGCTCACGCCACTGACGCCACTGACGCCGCTGACTCCACTCACCCCGCTCACACCGCTCACACCGCTCATGCTCGGACACTCCTCAGACGCGAGACCGGCCCGGTCTCTCTGTTGGAAGGGATCGATCTGCCCCGGCGCCAGCCTCAGGGCGGCAGCCCGGCGCCGCCAAGTGCGCGAGCCCATTCATCGCATATCGCGAATCCGCGACTCGGCGTCTTCTCTCGCCAGGCAGACACCGTGAGCCCGGGTTCGAACTCGCGCAGTCGATCGACGGCCTGTCTCGCGCCGGCGATGTCACCGGACTGCCAGGATCCGATCGCGAGCGCACGTAGCGTCGAGGTGTGGCGGCGATTCGCGCGCAACGACCGCTGTGCGAGCTCGACCGCTCGCAGAGGCTCCCCGGCGGCCAGCGCAGCAGTCGCCGCCAGCGAGTCGTAGTAGTACTTCAGCGGATCCAGCGGCGAGAGCTTGAGCGCGCGGCGCGAGTCGTGCAGCGCGTCGCGGCCCTCGCCCCGGAACGCGTGCAGCGTGCCCTTCAGCAGCCATGCGAGCGAGTCGTTCGGATTCGCCGCGAGCGCGCCCTCGAAGCGCTGCCGCGCGATGTCGTGCCGCTTGGTGAAGTGCGTCTGCACGAGTCCGTCGATCGCGAGCGCGAGCGAGCACTCGGGGTCGAGATCGAGCGCATGCCGGGTCGCGTCGAGCGCCGCCTGCCCGTCCTCGGCCGGGTCGTATGTCCAGCCCTGCATCAGCCGCAGCACGTGCCACTTCGCGAGCCACGCCCGCGGGATGGCCTGACGGGGCGCGCGGTCGATCACCAGTTCGAGCGCTCGGCGCGCCCGCTCGTAGTCGCTCGGCGACTGCCGGTGCATCAGCGCGATCGCGGCCATCAGCAGATTGAAGCTCTCGAGCGTCGGCAGGGCCTGTGTCTGCACGCGCTGCAGCGCCGTGGCGACCAGCGCACTCCTCACCGCGTCGACCAGATGCTCGAACAGCGGCGCTTCGCCCCAGATCACCGAGGCGGTGCTCGCGCGCAGCGTGTCGCTCCAGACGACCTTTGCGCTCCGTGCGTGGCACAGCTCGGCGGCGACGATCACCCGCGCGCCCGACACGCGGTAGTGCCCGTACAGCACGTAGGTCGCGCCCAGCCGCTCGGCGAGCAGGGCCGGCGATGTCTCACGCCCTCGGAGGGCACTGGTGGTGAGCCGCGAGATCACGTCGACGTCGGTCGAGCGCGAGAGCGCGCCGATCACCTCGTCGGCGATGATCTCGCCGAGCACCGCCTCGTCCGCGTGGCAGGCCCGGGCCGCGAACGGGATCACCGCGACGGTCGGGCGCAGCGCGTGCGCCTCGGTGGCGGACTCCACGGTCGGCTCGGGCCCCGGCGGGCCCAGGCGGTACACCCGCACCGGCTCGGAGACATGCTTGAGCCAGCAGTCGCCGAGGTCCTCGATCTGCGCGTCGAGCGTGTCGGTGACCTGGTCGCGGACCTCGGCGCTGACGACGATCTCGCCGGGACCAGCGACCGTGGTCAGGCGCGCGGCGAGGTTGACGCTGTGGCCGTACACGTCCCGCGCGTCGACGAGATGCTCGCCGACGTGCGCGCCGATGCGCACCCACATCCGGCGGCGCGGGTCGGCGACGCCCTCGTTCACTTCGGAACAGGCCTGCTGGATCGCGAAGGCCGCGGCGACCGCGCGCCGGGTGTCGGGGAAGTCGAGCATCATCCCGTCACCGAGGCTCTTGACGAGACGCCCGCCTGTACCGGGCAGCACGCCGTGCACGATGGCCTCGGCCAGCGCCTGCCAGCGCGCAACCGCACCCGCCTCGTCCTGCTCCATGAGCCGAACCGACTCCACCACGTCGACCACGACGATGGTGCCGCTTCGCCGCCCAGCCGCATGGCCGACGAGCGCATCGATCGAATCGGGAGCCGGGTGCCGTTCCATCGTCGCCAGGACCGTTCGTGAAGGTCGACCCGGCGCGCGTGCCGCTGGCAGCGGCCGCAGCGGGGCGAACCGCAGACCGCAGCGATTGTAAGGACGCCTTCACGATTTGGCACGATTGCACCGCTGCGTGACACTATCGATCCCTCCCTCAATCGGTCGAATCCGTGCTGAAGCCGTCCGGCACTGATCCATTCGCCGCCGTCTCCGACCCCTCTCTGCGCGCACTCGCCGAGCGCGGGGTCGTGCGCCGGTACCGCCGGGGCACCATCGTCATCGACGAAGGCGACACCGGCGATACCCTGTTCGTCGTATTGACCGGCCGGCTGCGGGTGTTCTCCTCCGGCGGCGACGGCGCCCGCGACCGCGAGGTGACCTTCAACGTCCACGGTCCGGGCGAGTGCGTGGGCGAGATGTCGCTCGACGGCGGGCCGCGCTCGGCGAGCGTGATCACGGTGGAACCCGCCACCTGCTCGGTCATCACCCGCCCGACGCTGCGCGAGCAGATCGCCCGCGACCCGGACCTGGCGCTGCTGCTGATCTCGCGGGTGATCCGCCGCGCGCGGCTGGCCACGGAGTCGGCGCGCGGCATGGCCACGCTCGACGTCTACGGGCGGCTGGTGCGCCGGCTCGAGGCGCTGGCGGTGGACGACGGCACGGGGCGGCGCCGCGTGCCGGAGCGCACCACGCACGCGATGCTCGCCAGCGAGATCGGCTGCTCGCGCGAGATGGTGAGCCGGCTGCTCAAGGACCTGACGGGCGGGGGCTACGTGGCGGTCGAGGACCGCCGCCTGGTGCTGCTCAAGGCGCTGCCGCGCTCGTGGTGAGGCCGGCCGGTATCCTTGCGCCTCCACAACGAGGAGACGGCATCGTGTTCCGACTCGACGGCAAGGTCGCACTGGTCACCGGCGCATCGCGCGGGCTCGGCTGGGCGATGGCCCAGGCCCTGGCGCACAACGGCGCGCGGGTGGTGCTCAACGCACGCGACGCGGCGGCGATCCAGGTCCGCGTGGCCGAGATCGAGGCGGCGGGCGGGCAGGCCGAGTCCGCCGTCTTCGACGTCACCGACACGCCCGCCTGCGTGGCGGCGGTCGCGCGCACCGTCGAGCGACACGGCCGGCTCGACATCCTGGTGGCCAACGCAGGCATCCAGCATCGCAGCCCGATCGCCGACTTCCCGATCGAGGACTTCCGGCGCGTGATCGAGACCAACCTGGTCGCGGTATGGGCGCTGTGCAAGGAGGCCGCGCGCGTGATGCAGCCGGCCGGACGCGGGCGCATCGTCGTCACCGGCTCGATGACCGCGATCGCCGCGCGCCCGACGGTGTCGGCCTACATCGCCTCCAAGGGCGCGGTGCACGCGCTGACGCGCTCGCTGGCGGTCGAGCTGGGACCGAAGGGCATCACGGTCAACTGCATCGCCCCGGGCTACTTCGCGACCGAGATGAACACCGCGCTGGTGAACGACGCGGCCTTCGACGGCTGGGTGGTCGGGCGCACGCCGGTCGGCCGCTGGGGCCGGCCCGAGGAGATCGGTGCGGCGGCGGCCTATCTCGCGTCGGACGAGGCGGCCTTCGTCAACGGGCACACGCTCGTGGTCGACGGCGGGTTCTCGGCGTCGCTGTGAGCGACGATCCGGTCGGCGCGGTCGTCGTCGGCGCCACCGGCGGGCTGGGCGCGGCCTTCGTCGAGGCGCTCGTCGCGCGCGGGACGTTCGCGACGGTGCTGGCGCTGTCGCGATCGGGACCGTCGGGCGAGTCCGTGGCCGGCCCGGGCGCGACCCGTGTCGTGCGCGCGCGCATCGACCTCACCGACGAGGCAAGCATCGCCGCGGCCGCCGCGCTCGCCCGCACGCTCGCGCCGCCGCGCCGGGTGATCGTGGCGACCGGGCTGCTGCACGCGCCCGACGGGCTGCGCCCGGAGAAGTCGCTCGCGATGCTCGACGGGGCGCGGCTGGCGCGGCTGTTCGCGGTCAACGCCAGCGGCCCGGCGCTGGTCGCCAAGCATTTCCTGCCGCTGATGCCGCGCGAGGGCCGGGCGGTGTTCGCCGCGATATCGGCGCGGGTCGGCTCGATCTCGGACAACCGGCTCGGCGGCTGGTACGGCTACCGCGCCTCCAAGGCGGCGCTGAACATGCTGCTGCGCACCGCGGCCATCGAGTGGGCACGCACCGCGCGCGAGGGCGTGTGCGTGGGCCTGCATCCCGGCACGGTCGACAGCGCGCTGTCGCGGCCGTTCCAGGCCAACGTCCCGGAGGGCCGGCTGTTCGAGGCGGCCGACTCGGCGGCGAAGCTGCTCGAGGTGCTCGATCGGCTCGGCCCGGCCGACAGCGGGCGCGTGTTCGCCTGGGACGGCACCGAGGTGCCGGCCTGAGCCGCGCCGCCTACGCCAGCACGACCACCACTGCGCCTTCGGCGATCCGCTCGCCCTCGGCGACGCGCACCTCGGCAACGGTGCCCGCGGCCGGTGCCTCGATGGGGATCTCCATCTTCATCGACTCCACGATGACCAGCGCGTCGCCCGCGGCCACGCGCTGGCCGACCGTCACCTCGACCTTCCAGATGCTGCCCGCCACCTCGGTGCGCACCGCCGCCATGCGTGTCTCCTGTCGTCGGCGTCCGGGTCCGGTCCGCCGTCGGCAGGCACTGTAGCGCGCCCGCGCGGCCGCCGCCCGTCGGCCCCCCTCCGGCGCGGAACCGCGCGTCCGTCGGTCCGTCGGTGCTGGCCGTCGCGCACGCCGGACGGCGGCGGCGGCGGCGTGGCCCAATGCACCGATGACGCTCGTCTTCGACGTGCGGACCCTCCTGTTCGTCGGGTCCCTGAGCTCGCTCGCCTGCACCGTGATGCTGTGGTCGAGCCGCGGCCTGCACCTGCCCTCGAAGGCGGGGCTGCGCTGGGCGGCGGGCTCGCAGCTGATGTTCGGCCTGGCGATGGGCGCCATCGCGCTGCGCGGCGCGATTCCCGACCTGCTGTCCTTCCAGATCGCCAACACGCTCGGCACCGGCGCGGCCGCGCTCACCTACGAAGGCGTGCGGCGGCTCACCGGCGCGCGCCCGCTGCCCTGGCTGGCCGTCGGCACCAACCTCGCGCTGCTCGCGGTGAACCTGCGCCTCGGCAGCGAGGCCTCGCAGTTCGTGGCGCGGCTGCAGCTCAACTCGGCAGTGCACGCGGTCTTCGCCGCGGCCTCGGTGCCGCTGCTGCTCGGGCGGCTGCGTGGCGGCAACGACGCGCTGGGGCCGCTGCGCTGGGCGACCGGGTTCATGGTGGTGTTCACCGTCGGACACCTGCTGCGGTTCGGGGTGATCGCCACCGCCGGGGCGCAGATGTCGGTCGACGGCCTGGTCGAGGGGCCGCTGCAGATGCTGATGCCCACGGTCTTCGCGCTCGGACCGATGGTCTACGCGATGATCCTGCTCGGGCTGGTCAACGGCCGGCTCGCGGCCGACCTGTGGCGGCTGGCCACCATCGACGTGCTGACCGGCGTGCGCACGCGGCGCGGCTTTGTCGACGAGGCCCGCCGGCTGCTGGACGAGGGCGGCCGGCCGGTGCTGCTGATGCTCGACATCGACCGCTTCAAGCAGGTCAACGACCGCCACGGGCACGTGAGCGGCGACCGCGTGCTCGTTCGGTTCGCGCGCCTGCTGCGCGAACTGTCGCCCGAGACCTCGGTGATCGGGCGTCACGGCGGCGAGGAGTTCTGCCTGCTGATGCCGCAGGCCTCGCCCGACGAAGGCCACGCCCATGCGCATCGGCTGTGCGACGCGGTGCGCTCGACGTCCTTCGGGCTGTCGATGCCGGTCACGGTGTCGATCGGCGTGGCGAGCGCCGCGGACGGCGAGACGCTCGAGGCGCTGCTGCTGGCCGCCGACCGACGGCTGTACGGCGCGAAGGCCGGCGGGCGCGACCGGGTGGTGGCTGCCGACGATTCGCTGGCGCCGGACACCGAGCGGATGCCCGAAGCGCCGCAGGATAAGCCGCACGAGGCACCGGCCGCGCCGCCGTCGGCACCCCGCTCCGCGCAGACGCTGCGGGCCGGCTGACGCGGCGACCGGCCGGCCCGGCTACCCGCCGGCTCGCAGGACCACCGCCCCCGGCAGGCTGCAGCCCCGCGGCTGCAGGCCGACCGTGCCCAGGGGCAGCCCGGCCTGCAGCGCGGCGCGGCGCAGGCCCGCCAGGGCCCGGGCACCGCCGTCGTCATCGGCGGCGGCGCAGAGCTCGGCATCCACCGCCGCGAAGCTGCCTTCGAGCGCGCCCGCGATCGCGCCGAGCTGCGCCGCTTGCGCGGGCGCAAGCAGGCCGTCGGCGTCGAAGACCACCAGCCGCTCGGTGGCATCGAGCGCGTCGGCGTCGAAGCCCTCGAACAGGCCCTCGGGGTCGGACGCACGCATGACGACACGTGCCGGGACCGGATCGGGTGTGCGGGCGGACACGGGGCTCGTGGACTCCGCCATGGCGAGGCCGGCGATCACGCCCGCCGCGGCGACGGCGGCGAGCGCGCCCGCGGCCGCCGCGCCGATCATTCCGCCTCCGTGCAGACCCAGTGGCTCGCGATCGTCGCCGAGCCGCAGTTCACCGACACGAAGGCGGCGAGCGCGGCGGGCGACACCGGCACCGACGCCTGCCACGCGCGGCCCGCCCAGTACGCGGCCTCGACCATCGACGACTCGTCGGCGCCGCGCCGGTGGGCATCGCCCAGGCGCATCGCCAGCGACATCTGCGCGCCGGCATCGTCGCGCCACGCGCGGCTGCGCAGACCGGCGAGGTCGGCGCCCCGCGATGCGTCGACGGCAGCGAGCACCTGCGGGGCCGGGGCCTGCTGCGCGAGGGCGGGCGCCCCCGCGAGGACGGACAGGGCGAGGCCGAAGGCGGCGGGCATCGATCGGACGGTCATGGGGTGGCTCCCTGGGTGTGGATCGGTGCGGGCGGCGGATGCGGCGCACCATGAGATCACCTTAGGCCCGACGTGCCGTCGTGCGAATCCCGTGGATGCGGCATGCCGATCGGCTCACGATGTCGCACCCCGCGCGGCTGGCCAGCCCGCGCGCAGGCCTGGCCGCCGAAGCCGATCCGGCTGGTCGTCGTCTGTCCGACCGGGGGCGTCAGCGACTCGGTCGCGCTGGTGCGGCGCGAGCACGAGTCGAACGCGCGGATCGTCAAGGCCGCGTCGTCCGGGCTCAGCCCCTGAGCCCCGCGCTGCGCAGACTCCTCCCCGATCGCCGCCTCCGCGCCGACCGCAGGCGACCCGCCTCGCGGCGCGCGCAGCGCGGCGCCGATCGGGAGGCAGTCGGATGCATGGGGACGACCGTGGCGACACACCGAGGCTCGTCGCACTGCCGCGGATCGCGGCGCTGCACGCCGGGCGCGATGCCACCGTCGAGCTGTGGGTGCGGCTGCTGGCGCCGCGGGCACCCTTCGCACCGCCGGCACCGTTCGCCCGCGGGCCGCACCGCACCGCGGGCGCCCTGCGTGCGATGCGCCTCTACGCGCGCCCGAGCGCGGGCGTCTCGGTGAGCCTGCTGCAGGCGCATCCGCACATCGGCGCCCCCACCGGCGAGTTGGGCTGGCTGCTGCCCGACGTGCTGCCGGGCGGCGAGGCCGATGCGATCCTCCGGCTGCGCGTGGACCGGGGGCTTGCGGTGCAGGGCGCCGCCGCGCCGCTGCTGTGGCTGCGGGCCGCGGGCGTGGACGCCTCGGGCGAGCCGCGCACGCTGGCCGCGCCCGCGCTGCTGCTGCCGGTACTCGGCACCGACGCCTTCGAGCGGCTCGAGCCGGATGCCGCGGTCGTGCGGCGCCTCGCCGGGCTCAGCGGCCCGGTCGACGCCTGCGGTCAGCGGTAGACCAGGTCCCTGAGCCCCAGGCTGATCACCGGCACGTAGGTGATGACCATCAGGCAGGAGAGCACCACCAGCACGAAGGGCAACAGATACGGAATGATCCGGTCCAGCGATATCTTCGCCACCGTGCACGCCGCGAACAGGTTCACGCCGAAGGGCGGCGTGATCATGCCCAGCGCCAGGTTCACCACCATGATGATGCCGAAGTGCACCGGATCGATCCCGAAGTGCACCGCCACCGGCGCGAGGATCGGCGCCAGCACGATGATCGAGGCCGAGGTCTCGATGAACATGCCGATCAGGAACAGCGCGGCATTCACGCCGAGCAGGAACCAGAACGGACTCTGCAGCACCGAGGTCAGCCACTGCCCGATCGCGTCCGGCACGCCGGCGCGCGTGATCAGGAACGCGAAGAGGCCGGCGTTCGCGATGATGAACAGGATCACCGACGAGGAGATCGCCGACTTCTTGAGGATCGGGATCAGGTCGGACGGCTTGATCTCGCGGTACACGACCATGCCGACCACGAGCGCATAGACCACCGCCACCGCCGACGCCTCGGTCGGCGTGAAGATGCCGCCGTAGATGCCGCCGAGGATGATCACCGGCATCAGCAGCGCCCAGGCGGCCTGCTTGATCGCCGGTCCGATCGACAGGCGGCCTTCGCCGTCGCGCTTGCCCCAGCCCTTGATCTTGCAGTAGACCCAGACGAAGAGCATCAGCCCGAAGCCGATCAGCAGGCCCGGCCCGAAGCCCGCGATGAACAGCTCGCCGATCGACACCTCGGCCGACACGCCGTACAGGATCATCGGGATGGACGGCGGGATGATCACGCCGAGCTCGGCGCTGGTGGCCTGCAGCGCGGCCGCGTAGTTGTTCGGATAGCCCTGGCGCACCAGCGCCGGGATCAGGATCGCGCCGATCGCGAAGGTGGTGGCCACCGACGAGCCCGACACCGCCGCGAAGATCATGCAGGTCAGCACGCAGGTCATCGGCAGGCCGCCCTGCACGCCGCCGACGATCGAGCGCGCGAACTCGACCAGCCGCCGCGAGATGCCGCCGCCCTCCATCAGGTTGCCCGCGAGGATGAAGAACGGGATCGCGGCGAGCGGGAACTTGTTGATCGAGCCGAACATCTCCTTGACGATCAGGAGGTTGTTCGCGCCGGTGATCTGGATGCCGAGCACCGCCGACAGGCCGATCGACACCGCGACCGAGACCGTCAGCGCGAAGCACAGCAGCATCGTGAGCAACATGATGGAGGTCATCGCGCGCCCCTCACTGAGCCATCTCGAGGTCTTCGCGCCTCGGATCGAGCGCGTTGCCGATCACGCCGAGGATGGCGAACACGCCCCCCACCGGCATCGCCAGATAGGCCCAGAACATCGACATCTCCTCCAGGCCCGCGACCGACTGCACCTTGCCGCGCTGCGCGTAGTCCCAGCCGATCCAGACGATCAGCACCAGCAGCACCAGGCTGGCTGCCGCGACCGCCCAGTCGAGGAAGCGCCGCATGCCGGGCCGGCTCCACCGGTACAGCACGTCGACGCAGACCATCGCACCCTGGCGGAACGCGGCGGCGATGCCCATGAACACCATCCACACGAGCGAGAAGCGGATCAGCACCTCGGTCCACTCGGACGGCTGCTCGAGCAGGAAGCGGGTCACGATCTGCCAGAAGCCGAGGCCGGCGGCGATCGCGAGCATCGCGCACGACATGTAGAGCGCGAATGCGGTCGTGCCGCGCTCGAACGCGAGGAAGGTGCTTTTCATGGAAAGACGGCCCCGCGAGGGGCCGTTGTCGTCACTTGAAGTTGCGGATCTTGTCGATGTTGGCCTGGCCGAACTGCTTGTTGAATTCGGCGAACACCGGCGTGAGCGCGGTCTGGAACTTCGACTTGTCGACCTCGACGACCTGCATGCCCTTGGACTTCAGGTCGGCCACGCCCTTGGCGTCGTCATCGTCGACCCGCGCACGGTTGGCCTTGATGCCCTCGGTCGCGGCGTCCATGAAGTGCTTCTTGTCGTCGGCCGACAGCTTGTCGAACGCCGCCTTGCTCATCAGGATCACGGCCGGCGAGTAGACGTGGCCGGTCAGCGACAGGTGTTTCTGGACCTGCTCGAACTTGGCCGCGGTGATGACCGACAGCGGGTTCTCCTGGCCGTCGACCGTGCCCTGCTGCAGCGCGGTGAAGACCTCGGTGAACGCCATCGGCGTCGGGACGATGCCAAAGCCCTTGTAGGCGGCGATGTGGACGGGGTTCTCCATCGTCCGCATCTTCAGACCCTTCAGGTCGTCCGGCGTGTTCACCGGGCGCTTGTTGTTGGTCATGTGGCGAAAGCCATTCTCCGCCCAGCCCAGCGCCTTGATGCCCTTGGTCTCGAACTTGGCGAGCAGGTCCTGGCCGATCGGGCCGTCGAGCACCGCGCGCGCATGCGCCTTGTCGCGGAACAGGAACGGGATGTCGAGGATCCGGGTCTCGGGCACGAAGTTGGGCACCGGGCCGGAGGAGGTCATCGTCAGCTCGTGCGTGCCGAGCTGGATCGCCTCGATCGACTCGCGCTCGGCGCCGAGGGCCCCGGCGTAGAACGCCTGGACCTTGTAGCGGCCGGCGGTGCGCTTCTCGACTTCGCGCGCGAAGGTGTCGATGGCGACGCCGTAGTGCGAGTTCTGGCCGATCGAGATGTTGATGCGCATCTGGGTCTGCGCGCCGACCTGGGTCGAGAACAGCGCGGCGCCCGCGAACGCGAGCAGCAGTCGGGTGAGCTTCATGGGGGTCTCCTGGTGACGGTGTGTCGGCCCGTCGGCGCAGCGGATCGGCGCGTCGGACACTGGAGGGCGAGTGTACGACAGGCGCCGCCGAAGGCAATGAAGCCCTTGAGGCTGGCGGGATCCTGGCGGTCGGCCGCAGCGGCGGCGGCATCAGCGTGCGGGCGGCTTCTTCGCTCGGGGGGTGGCGGGCGAGGCCGCCCTCGAACGCCGCGCCGCCACGCCCGGCAGCCATGCGACCCCCCGGCCCACCAGCGCCAGCTCGCGCAGCCCGAGCTTGGGGTGGGCCGCCGCAGCCCCTACCCGCCCTTGAGCAGCGTGAACTGGCCGCGCGGGAGCAGCTTCCTGAAGTCTCGATCGAAGCTGACGAGGTGCTCGCCCATGTTCGACACAGCTGCCGCCAACCACGCATCGGGCACGTCGTTGCCGCCGAGTTGCCTGTCGAGACAGAGGCGACGCAACCACGGCCACTCCTCGCCCAGATGCGCGCAGCGCACGCCCGGCGACGCCAGCAGCGCATCGACGAACGCCACGGCATCTTCGACCGGAGTGGGCAGATGGAAGATCTTCGGGCTGGTGACGAGCCTCAGGAAGCTGGCCGGCACCATCGGCATCAGCGTGAACGCCGCGCCGCCTCCGGCCGCGCCGACTGCCTCCTCGAGCCAGGCACGCGCGACCGCGTGATGCGGATGGTCGCTGCGCGACGCGGCGACCATCACGTTGACGTCAGGCGTCATCGCCCAGCGCATCGAGCAGCGCCTTGTTGCTGAGCGGATCCACGCCCGCCACCAGCCCCCCGCGACCCTTGAACACGGGCAGGCGGACCGGCCGCCGCTTCGCGGCATCGGCCTGCGCGCGCAATCGCAGCTGCAGCCCTTCCTCGATCAGGCGAGTCAGAGTGGTGCGCTGCCGGGCCGCCAGCGCCTTCGCATCGGCAAGAAGCTGGTCGTTGAGGTCGAGCGTGGTCTTCATGACATGACGGTACAGATTTCTGTATGTTCGTGTCAACGGCCGGGGTCGGACACGGTCTTGCCGACCTGCGTGGCGCAGCCCGATGCCAGCCGAGCCGCTCCGTCGCCCCTCACGCCTTCGCTTCGGCCACTCGTTCGAAGCCGCCGAAGATCATCCGCATGCCGTCGACACGCCCACGGGCGGCCTTTCGATTCCGGCACGTTTTCATGTCATCCGCCGAGCTTCGGCGGACGATGTCGGCCCGTCCCCTTCGACCCGACCGAGAGCCCGAGATGGAATTCGACGACGTCATCCGCAGCCGCCGCAGCATCCGCGGCTTCCTCGACACGCCCGTGCCCCGGGCCCTGATCGAGGAGATCCTGGAGCTCGCGATGCGTGCGCCGAGCTCGATGAACACCCAGCCCTGGCACTTCCACGTCGTGGCCGGCGCGGTGCTCGACCGGATCCGCGCGGGCAACGTCGAGCGCAACCTCGCCGGCGTCCCGCACTCGCGCGAGTTCCGCCTCGGCCCCGAGTACGCGGGCGACCATCGCCAGCGGCAGGTGGACATCGCCAAGCAGCTCTTCGGCGCGATGGGCATCGCCCGCGACGACAAGCAGGCGCGCCAGGACTGGGTGCTGCGCGGCTTCCGCCAGTTCGACGCACCCGCGTCGATCATCGTCACCTACGACCGCGCGCTGCACGGCAGCGACATCCCGCCGTTCGACTGCGGGGGCGTGGTCAATTGCCTGGTGAACGCGGCGTGGTCGCGTGGGCTGGGCTGCGTGATCAACAGCCAGGGGATCATGCAGTCGCCGGTGGTGCGGGCGGAAGCGCGGATTCCGGAGGACGAGGTGATCCAGACCTGCGTGGCGATCGGGTGGCCGGATGAGGGGTTTCCGGCGAATGGGGTGGTGTCGCGAAGGAAGGAGGTGGGGGAGGCGGTGAGGTTTCTGGGGTTCGAGGAGTGAGACGGGCCCGCGGGAAGCGGCACGTCGCCGAATGCACATCGCCTCGGCGGCGCGGCTGAAGCTGCCGTGTTCCGCCCGTGCCTGCGCGTGGCGCAGCAGGCGAAGGTCGATCGAGACCATGAAGCCCCCGAGTCGGCCACAGCAGGAATATGCGCAGATCGCATAGGAGCGATAGGCAGCATGGTATTGCGCCATAGGCGCTGGCCAAGCACCCTCCGCGTGGCCGCATCAGGCCCGGGCGCCCTACGCGGCATCGCTCCATCGCGAAGCGCCATGAACGGCGAGTCAGTCCGACGCCTTCGGGGACTGCAGTGCGCTCGTTGCAAGGTCCGCCGACATCGCCCGTCGACGTCGGCTCAGGAGCTCCACTGATGTTCCGCCACTCACTCCGAATACCAATGAAGACCTGTTTACCCGCTGTCCTGTTGGCTGCCGCAGTCTCCGAGATGTTCTTCGCATCGACCGCGAGCGCCGCGCCGCCCTCGGTCAACCCTCGTTTCGATGCGCTCGCCAATGCGCCATTTGCCGAGAACCGACCGACCAAGGCGACTCAGGCCACGCTCGCCGACGAACTCTTGTTCCAGCGCGCGACCCAGACCTACCTGTGGGCCTTGCCGCTGATCAATACACTGGGCATGAAGGTGGGTTCGGAGGCCACCTTCGGCGCGGGCTATAACGTGCTGCCGATCTGGAAGCGCCGGCTTGACGCAAAGACACTCGTCACCACGCCGAACTCCGATGTCATCTATGCGATGAGCTATCTGGATCTCGGCAAGGACGGCCCCCTGGTCTTCGATGCGCCGCCCAACCTGCAGGGCATTCTGCTGGACGCCTGGCAGCGGCCGATCCCGGTCGACGGCGGCAAGTTCGCAGGCGATGTCGGTTTGCCCGGACCCGACGGTGGCAAGGGTGGCAAGTTCCTGCTGCTGCCTCCGGGCTTCAGCGGCACGGTTCCCGAGGGCTACCATGTCTATCGCAGTTCAACGAACACGGTCTTCGTGTTCCTGCGGGGGTTCTACCAGGACCCGGGCAACTTGACTCCGGCCGTGTCGCTGCTCGAGCAGACCAAGATCTATCCGCTGAATGGAGAGGCGACCGCTCGGCCGATGAAGTTCCCGGATGCTTCGGGCGTGCCGGTCAACATGCTGCCGCGGCGCGATTTCAGTGCCTTCGAGCAACTGAAAGGCGTTGTCGACGCCGAAGGCAGGAGTCTGGCGAGCGAAGACGGTCTCGGCATGCTGGCCAGCATCGGTCTCGTCAAGGGCATGCCATTCAAGCCCAGCAAACACGATCGCGCCATCCTCGATCGGGCGGCTAGAACCGCCTACAAGATGAGCCGCGTCGTGGGTCTTCAGGAGACCTTGGACGGTGGCTCGCTGCGTGTCTTCGCTGACCGCCGCTGGCTCAATCCGCTCGATACGATTTCCGAGCAGAACTCCCTGAAGGTCAAGGATCTGAACTTTCGCAACACGGTCAGTGGCTACACCGCTCTCGATTCGCGGATCTGGTTCTTCACGAACTACTACTCGATCAGTCCGGGGATGATTTCGCGGGTCCCGGGGAAAGGCGCGTCCTACATGATCGCCTTCGACGACGCATCGGGTGCGCCGCTGTCTGGCGGGGCGTCGTACCGGCTGCGGCTGCCGCCGAGTATTCCAGCCGCGAACTTCTGGTCGCTCACGCTTTACGAGGCTGAAAACGCCTCGGGCCTTGCCAACGGTCAACCATTCCCGTCGCTTGGCTCCCGCGACAAGCCCGAGCCGTCTGCCGACGGCTCGACCGATCTCTACCTCGGGCCGAAAGCACCTGCCGGAAAGCAGCGCAACTGGCTTGCAACCGTTCCGGGTAAGGGCTACTTCGCGATCATCAGACTGTACGGCCCGACCGAGGCGGCGCTCGATAAGAGCTGGAAGCCGGGCGACATCGAACGGATGCGCTGACCTCTGCGACCGACACCTTGGTGCCCACACCCGCGAGCATCGGTCAACACGTCCGCACAAAGACTTGAAAGGCCCCTTTGCAGCTTTGCACCCGTAGACATGAACCTGACCGCCAAACACCTGCTGTCGGTATTGATCCTGACCCTGACGCCCTTTGCGAGCGCCCCTGCGCAGCAGGTCCCGCTGCCCAAGACCGCTGCCGATGTGCCCGCACCGCCTGCTGGCACCGCGATGAGCAAAGCCTATGTGCAGACGGTCGGCAGGATGGCGTATCTCTGGGGTTACGCACTGGTCAACTCGCACAACCGTCGAGCCGGATTCGCCTACCTCTCGGGCCAGAACGGCAATGTCGCCGGCTTGAACGGCGGTGTGGTGCCGATGGCACCGATCAATCAGGCCGCGATGCTGACCGACTATGTCGACCCCTCGCAGACCTTCGTGACCTGCCCGAATCAGGACGTGGTCTACGGCGCGGGCTACTACGCGCTCGACAAGGAGCCGGTGGTCTTCCAGGTGCCGAACTTCGGCGACCGGTTCTGGGTCTATGCGCTCTACGACGCACGAACCGATCAGTTCGCCCAGATCGGCAAACCCTACGGCACGAAGCCCGGCTTCTACATGATGGTCGGTCCCAACTGGAAGGGCACCAAGCCGGCGGGCATCACGGCGGTCGTGCGGTCGTCCACCGAACTCGCATTCTCCATTCCGCGCATCTTCAAGGGCGACAGCGCAGACGAGACCAAGGCGGTTCAACCGCTGATCAATCAGGTCATGTTCTATCCCCTGAGCCAGTTCACTGGAAAGATGAAGACCACCGATTGGAGCCGGCTGCCGAAGTGGCCCACGCCAGCCGGCGCAGTCGGCGAGACCAAATGGGTGGTGCCCGAGAAGTTCTACGAGCAGTTGCCCGGTGTGATGAAGCTCGTGCCGCCGATGCCCGGCGAGGAGTCGCTCTATGCCTGGATCGCGTCGGTGTGGACGGCCGCCGAAAAGGACCCGGCGATCAAGGACGCACTGATCGAGTCGTTCGTGGCGGCGGACAAGGACACGATCGCGCCCTTCTTCCGCTGGGACCAGAACGGGCGGCCCGCGGGCAATGGCTGGAACTCGCCGGTCAACAATGCGCAATGGGGCAACGACTATCTCAATCGCACCGCGACCGCGAAGTCGAACATGTACGACAACCGGCCGATCGAGACGAAGTACATCTATCGCGACTACGACAGCGAGGGCCGTCAGCTCGAGGGCAAGCACAGCTACAGCGTCACCTTCGCCAAGGGTCAGGAGCCGCCGGTGAAGGGCTTCTGGTCGTTGACGGTCTACAACGACAAGCATGTGTTCCACCCCAACCCGCTCAAGCGCTATTCGCTCGGCACGAAGAGCAAGTCGTTCATGAAGTACAACCCGGATGGTTCGCTGACGCTGTACTTCGGGGCCAAGTCGCCGGGCCAGGACAAGGAGTCGAACTGGGTGCCGGCCCCCGAGGGAGAGTTCTCGCTGTATATCCGCGCCTACTGGGCGGACCCGGCGATCATCAACGGCAGCTGGATGCCTCCCAACGTCGTTCGCAGCAACTGAGCGCGGCATCGACACGCTGGGCGCCAACCGACGACCGTTCCGGGTCGCGGATTCCGCAACGCGTCCCTGCTATTCGCCACGAATTCAGATGGCTGTTGGTCCAGCCCATCGCTGCTTGCGCGACGCGGTCGAGCGTCGCCAAGGTCAGCGTCTCGGGCACGAGAATCATGCGCCAGATCGGCGGCTCGAGATCGAGCAGCTCGAGCCGCAATCGGCAGATCCGCTGCGGCGCGCTCCGCCGTGTGGCCTTCGCCGGACTCACGTTCGTGAAGTGCGAGGCACGGCGGCATTCCACCGATGCGGCAGCAACTCGTCGATGCGGCTGTTCGGCTGGGTCGGCAGTCGCTCGAGCACAGCGCGCAGGTAGGCGTACGGGTCGTGCCCGTTGAGCCGCGCCGACTCGATCAGGCTCATCAGCCGGATGTCACCGAAGAGGGCCGACTCCCGCTGCGGTCATGCATCGGTCGCCGCGGTCGATGGCTACACTCGGCGCCGTACCCACCCGCGGCCACGCCGCCTCGCGCCCAGCCAGGAGCCTCGCCCATGCCGACCTACGTGTTCACCAGCGCGCTCGCCCTGACGAGCGAACAGCGCGCGCGGCTCGTCGACAGCGTCACCACGATCCACCAGGTCGAGGCGACGGCACCCCGCTACTTCGTGCAGGTGGTGTTCCACCGGGTCGAGCCGGGCTCGATCTTCATCGGCGGTGAGCCGGCGTCCCCGGATCACGTCTGGGTCCGTGCCGACATCCGCTCCGGGCGCGGCCTGGAGCAGAAGTCGAGGATGCTCCGGCGCATCATGCGCGAGACGAGCGAGATCCTCGGCATTTCGGAGCAGGCGGTCTGGGTCTACATCTCGGACATCCCTGCGCACGGCGTGCTCGAGTTCGGCAACGTCCTGCCCGAGCCCGGAGGCGAGGCCGAGTGGCTCGCGTCGCTGCCGGCCGAGCTGCGCGAGAAGCTGGCGCGGGTCGGTTGAACGGCGGACGAATCCGCTCCCCCTCGACGGGATGCCGTCGGCCCGGAGCGCATCGCGCGGCCCCGCCGTCGCCCGCGCGCGCGGCCGGGATCAGCGGAGCAGGTTCTCGATCAGCGTCGCCATGCCCATGCCCGAGCCCAGGCACATGCTGATCACGGCGTAGCGCCCGCCGGTGTCGGCCAGGTGGTGCATCGCTGTGATGGTCATCCGGATGCCGGTGGCGCCGGGGGGGTGACCGATGCTGATGCCGCCGCCGTACAGGTTGGTGCGCGCGCGCGGGATGCCCAGCTGCGCCTCGGCATGGAGATTCACGACCGCGAAGGCCTCGTTGATCTCCCAGTAGTCGATGTCGGCCACGCCCAGGCCGGTGCGCTCGAGCAGCCGCGTGATCGCCGGGACGGGACCCGCCCCCATGAGCTCGGGGGCGACGCCCACCACCGCCCAGTCGACCAGCCGCGCCTCGGCCCGCAGGCCGGCTCGGGCTGCCGCCGCCGCGCCGGCGACCACGAGGGCCGCAGCCCCGTCGGTCACGCCGCTGGAGTTGCCCGCCGTCACCCGGCCCTGGCCGTCCGTGCGGAAGGCGGGCCTGAGGCTCGCGAGCTTCTCGCGCGTGACGGCGGGTCGGGGGAACTCGTCCTGTGCGAACGAGCGGACGCCGTGTCGGCCGTCGGGAACGTCGATCGGCGCGATCTGCCGCGCCAGGAAGCCCGACGTCGTCGCGGCGCCCGCACGCTGCTGGCTCATCAGCGCCCACTCGTCCATGGCCTCGCGGGAGTAGCCGAAGCGGGCCGTCAGGTTCTCGGCGGTGTCGCCCATCAGTTCCCGGGTGAACGGGCAGCGGTAGATGTAGTCGAGTCCGTCGACGATCTCGAACGGTCCGCGCCGGGCACCCCACCGGACCTCGTGGGCGAGGTAGGGCACGCGCGAGTAGTTCTCGCCGCCGGCAGCCACCGCGATCTCGCTGTGGCCGGAGTGGATCTGCTGGGCTGCGCTCACGATGGCCTGCGAGCCGGTGCCGCAGGCCCGCACCACGCCCAGCGAGGCGCTGTCCTCGGGGAGGCCGGCGTCGAGCGCGACCTTGCGGCTGATGAAGAGCCCGTCGTGGTCGACCGGTGCGGTGAGGCCGAACACCAGGTGGTCGACCTGCCGTGGCGCCAGCCCGGCCCGCGCGAGGCTGGCCTTCACCGCGTGCACGCCGAGCGTGGAGAGGGGCACCTCGCGCAGGCTCTTGCCGAAGTCGCCGAAGGGCGTGCGCGCACCGGCGCACAGGAGGGTGTCGGGCAGCTGGTTCATCGGGGAAGAGGCCGGGCGGCGGGCCCGGGCGGGCGAGGGACGATGGCCGGAAACTCTATCCGAGCGTGGCTTGTTTGCCAAACAAGTGCTTGTTAAGCTCCAGGAGCCGGTCGTGGCGATCCCTTCCGTGTGCCCCATGCGAACCCTGTACGACGCCTTCGCCGATGCCTGCCGACGCGTGCCGGACCATCCGTTCCTCGCGGCCTCGGCGCTGTCGGGCGCCAGGCTCTGGACCTATGCGCAGGCGCTGCACGAGACCGATGCGCTCGCCGACGCGTACCGCGCCGCCGGCTGGGGTGCCGGCCACCGGGTCGCCCTCGGCGTGGGCAACCATCCCCGGCACTTCCTGCACTTCCTCGCGCTGAACCGGCTGGGTGCATCGATCGTTCCGCTGAACCCCGATCACCGCAGCGCCGAGCTGCAGCACGCGCTCGGCCACGCCCGCGTAGGGCTGGCCGTGTGCCACGGCGATCGGATCGGCGCCGTTCGCCAGGCGGTCGCGGACGAGCCCACGCTCGCCGCGCTGGCGGTGGTGGCGCTGGAGCCGGACGGCGGCATGCCGGCGGACCTGCCGAGATCGGCGCGGCCGGCGGTCGCGCCCGCGACCGATCCCGCCCGGGCCGAAGCGGCCATCCTCTACACCTCGGGCACCACGGGACGCCCGAAGGGCTGCATCCTCTCCAACGAGTACGTGCTCGGCGCCGGCGACTGGTACGCGGGCCTGGGAGGGCTGCTGAGCCTCGAGAGAGGGCGGGACCGGCTGCTCAATCCGCTGCCGGTGTTCCACATGAACTGCGGCATGGTCTCGCTCGCGACGATGATCGCGACCGACAACTGCCTCGTCCTGCCCGACCGGTTCCACGCCACGACCTGGTGGGAGGACTGCGTGCGCTCGGACGCGACCGCCATCCACTACCTGGGCATCATGCCGCCGGCGCTGTACAAGCAGCCGGCAGATCCCTGGGAGACGCGGCATCGCATCCGTTTCGCGCTCGGCGCCGGCTGCGACCCCACGCTGCACGGTGCGTTCGAGGAGCGATTCGGCTTTCCGCTCGTCGAGGTGTGGGGCATGACCGAGACCGGCCGCTTCATTCCGAACCACGTCGAGCCGCGGCACACCGACACGCGCGCCTTCGGCCGCGCGCTCCCGCCGATGCTCGCCCGCGTGGTCGACGAGCGCGACGCAGACGTGCCCGACGGGACGGCCGGCGAGCTGCTGGTCCGCACCGACGGGGCCGACCCGAGGCAGGGGCTCTTCAGCGGCTACCTGTACGACGACGAGGCCACCGCCGCCGCCTGGCGCGGCGGCTGGTTCCACACCGGGGACGTGGTCACCCGCGACGCGCAGGGGCTGCTCGCGTTCGTCGACCGCAAGAAGGACATGGTGCGCCGCTCGGGCGAGAACATCTCGTCGGCCGAGGTCGAGGCGGTGCTGGCCGTCCACCCCGCGGTACAGCGCGTGGCCGTGGTCGCCGTACCCGACGCGCTGCGCGACGAGGAGGTGATGGCGGTGATCGTGCCGGCCGCGGGGCAGCCGGCGACCGAGGCCTCGGCCCGAGCCATCACCCGCCACTGCCTGGACCACCTCGCCTACTACAAGGCGCCCGGCTGGGTGCTCTTTCGCGACGCGCTGCCGGTGACGGCCACCAACAAGGTCCAGAAGGCGAGGCTGTTCGAACCGGGGACCGACCCCGTGGCCGGTGCCTTCGACACCCGCGCCCTGAAGAAGCGCCCGGGCGGCGCGAGCGCGCGATGACGGCGGCCGTGCGCACCGGCGCACCGACGCGATCGACGCACGTCGACAGCCGGCTGCCGCAGATCCTCGATGCCGCGGCGCGCCTGTTCTGCACCCAGGGCTACCAGGGCACCACGGTGCGCGACATCGCGCGCTCGGTCGGCATGCTCCCGGGCTCGCTGTACTGCCACTTCGCGACCAAGGACGACCTGCTGGCCGCGGTCCACGTGCGCGGCGTCGACCGGATCTGCGCGGCCGTGGAGGCCGGGGTCGCGCGCTGCACCGAACCCTGGGCCCGGCTCGAGGCCGCCTGCGTGGCGCATCTCGAGGCGATCCTGCGCGACGACGACTACGCACGCGTGGTGGTTCGCGTCCGACCGAGCGATGCGCCCGCGGTGGCCGATCGCCTGATCGCGCAGCGCGAGCGCTACGAGGCGGTGTGGGTATCGCTGATGGAGGCGCTGCCCCTGCAGCGGCGCGCCGATCGCAAGGCCCTGCGCCTGATGCTGCTCGGCGCGCTGAACTGGGCCCCGACCTGGTTCCGCGCCGACGGCTCGGCGAGCCCGCGCGCCCTCGCGCGCCAGTTCATCGCACTGGTCCGACCCGATGAATGAGTCCCTCGTCACCGACCCCGCCCGCCCGTCACGCCTGCCCGGGGCACGCCGATGAGCGCACACGCCGCGCCGATCGACTGGCATCCCGAGGCCCCGGCCACGCTCGCCGACCCGTACCCCGTCTTCGCGCGGATGCGCGAGGAGGATCCCTGCCACTGGAGCCCGCGCCTGCGCAGCTGGGTGCTGACCCGCCACGGCGACGTCCGGGCGATGTGCCTGGACAGGGAGGGCGTGTCTTCCGACCGCCTGCGGCCGTTCTTCGCGTCGCTCCCGAGCGGCGAGGCCTCGCGCATCGCCGACATCACGCGCTACCTCTCGCTGTGGATGGTGTTCAAGGATCCGCCCGAGCACACCCGGCTGCGCCGGCTCACCGGCAGGGTGTTCAGCACCCGCGCGATGCAGGCGATGCGGCCGCAGGTCGAGCGGATCGCCGAACGCCTGCTCGACGACCTGGGCGAGCGTGACCGCTTCGACGTGGTGGCCGACTACGCGGGTCCCCTGCCATGCCTGGTGATCATGGCGATGCTGGGCGTGCCGGCCGAGGAGATGGCCGAGGTGAAGCGGATGTCGGACGAGATCGCCCTCTTCATCGGCAGCTCGCGCACCAGCTCGGAGAAGTACGACACCGCCGAGGCCGCCACGCGCGAGATGGCCGGCTTCTTCGAGCGTCTGATCGACGACCGGCGCCGCATGCCGCGCAAGGATGCACTGAGCGAGTTGGTTCACCTGCGCGACGACGGCGATGCCTTCACCGACGACGAGCTGGTGGCCACCTGCATCATGATGCTGTTCGCCGGGCACGAGACCACCACCAACCACATCGCCAACGGCGTGCTGGCGCTGATGCGCTTTCCGGATCAGATGGAGCGGCTGCGCGCCGATCCGGGGCTCGCCGCCGCGGCGGTGGAGGAGCTTCTGCGATACGACGGGCCGTCGGGCGCGCAGGTGCGCATCGTCCGGACCGAGCAGCGACTCCACGGCAGGACGCTCGAGCCGGGTCAGCGCGTGTTCATGATGCTCAACGCGGCCAACCGCGACCCGCGGGCCTACGCCGACCCCGACCGTCTCGACCTCGGACGCGACGGAGTGCCTCACCTGGCTTTCGGGTTCGGCGGCCACATCTGCCTCGGCTTCCCGCTGGCGCGCACCGAGGGCGCCGTCGCACTGCCCGCGCTGGTGCGGCGCTTCGCGCGGATGGAGCCCCTGTCCGAGCCGGAGTGGATCAATTCGCTGGTGTTCCGCGGCATGAAGGCCCTGCCGGTGGCGGTGCGAAGACAGGTCGCCCCGCCGGCTCCGGCAAGCGGCGGCCGAGCCGCCCGGGCCCAGCCGAGCCGGCGGATGTAGAAGCGCTCCATCGCGGTGGTCAGCGCGCCGCGTCACTCCGATTGGTAGGGGTCGTCATGTGGAAGGTTCCGTCAAGAATCGAGCTGGAGACCGACGCGCAGTGCACGCCGGGGATAGGGGACGCGGCATGCCCCCATCAGGACAGCGAAGAGGCAGTAGCAGCGGCCAAGCGGGTTAGCTTGCCGGCTCGGCGCCCTCTGCCGCTATCCAGTTTCCGCATCGAGGCATGACAGTCCCCACTGTTTGCGCCGTGCCATCCCGTGTCGATAGGCGGCTTCTGGCCGGCAGCGGTCGCTCGAACTGGCGCGACTCAGGTCGGCTTCAGACTGAATGCGGTCGGTTAGGTTCGGCGGTCGAGCGGCGGCTTTGGCCGTAAGCGGCCACAGGCGGTGTGGATTCACCACTGACCGCTGCGAGCTCGTGACCGGACTATCACTCGATGCGGCACGCCTTGCGTCGCTCGAATGACTGCTGCAGCGCAGGGCGACCGGCGGAGCTCGACCCTATGCGGTCATGCAAGGACTCTGAGCGAAGCGGTCAGTGGTCTTCCTATCTCCTGCAGCCGCTCGGGCTCGTTCGGTCATGACGCCCTCACCTCGCCCAGCAGTTCAGGGTGGCGATCTAGCACCTTCAGCAGCTTCACAAGCGCCAATGGCGGTTTGGTCTTGCCGTTCTCATACCGGGAGAATGCATTGACGCCGCCGCCGAAGATCTCGGCGGCCTCGCGCTGGTCTAGTTCGAGCTTCTTGCGCACGCTGGCGATGAAATCCGGGTCCACGAATGAGGCATTCACCTGCTTGCTGAAGGCCAGCATCAGTTCCATCGTGCGGCGCGATTCCGATGCGTCCAAGATGGATTCGTCGCAGGCCGGACAGAAATCGCCCGTCACCTGGGGAAGGATCGTGGACTCGCCTTTGTAGGCATATGGCAGGTCACGGGTGTCATGCACCAGCCTTGCCGCACCGCAGGTCGGGCACTTCATGGTCACAGCTCCTTGAACGACACGATGAGCACTTCATCGATCACCGTCAGCTTCAGATAGACCTCGCCGGCCGGCGTCACGGGCCGGTACACGTCCTGCCACACCCGGTGATCGGCATGCGTGGTCATGCTCTTGTGGAAGTCGGCCGTGGTCAGCGCCATCACGACGGCGAGCATCCCATCGAAGTCCAGACCCAAGGCCACGGCCCCCTCGCGAGCGCCTCGTGTAGTTCGCACCTTCCCGGCGTCGACCATGGCCTTGACGACCGCCAGCTTGCAATGAGGGGTGGCTTTCTCCACAGGGCACGAGCTTAACCTAGTAGGTTATTTGTGGCAAGGCACCGATTGAGCCCGGTCCACTGGAGTCGATGCACGCAAGAGCCGCTGTCGCAGCCGCCCGGATCCGCCCGAAACTACGGTGCCGGCGCACACTGCTCGCGCTTGTCGAAGCGGCTCGCAGAGGCCGCAGATTTGGCCTTGCTGGTTCTCAGCTGTGTGGCGAATACCAGGCGCTCGACCGGGCAGCGCATGGACCCGCAACCGACCCTGAGCAGAAGTCCGCTGTCCCGATCTCGCCGTCTTGAAGCTGCCGGTCGAACCATCCCCAGTCATCCGCGGGAGCGCTGGTGTCGGAGGCCACACGCCGACGGGCGGCCGAAGCAGGTCATGCGCTACCAACTGTCGCTGAAGCACACGGCCCGCTTCATCGCCCACACGGACGCCAGCACTGGAGCATCGGCGTTTCAGCAGGCCTGGGCTCCCGAAGTCCGCAGGCCGCTTCTGCGCGGCGATGGGCGTGCCGCTGGCCAGACCCACCGCGCCCCCTGCAAGTGGTTCGGCCGGACAGTTCGGCCAGCGTGCGAGACCAGCACACCACGGTGGATGAGCATCTTCTTCAGCTAGGTACCGCGGCGATCGGGTCCTTCGATGACGACCTGACGCAACCCAAGTTCAGGTTTGCATCAACTCAAGACCCCGCGAACGGCGATGTGCACAAGTGTTTCGCGTGGCGTCCACTCATGGCCACTGATCGTGATCAGTGCCTGCGAGATGCCGTTGAGCGCACACACGAGAGCCTCGCTCTTCGCGCGCAGCGCTAGTACATCGGGTGTCTCGCCGAGCGCGTCGGCAAGGCATCGGGCAAACAGATCAAAGCGCGCACGTGGTACGCCGGTTGCGACGTAGCCCTCGACATCGGCCCGCGAAATGCCGCCGGACATGAAGACCAGGAAGTAGTGCTCCCGGTGCTCCAGCCAGAAATCCACATAGGCCTGGGCCACCTCTTCGAGCCGCAAGACCGGGTCGGGCTGGGCGGCAGCAAGCGCGTCGAGTTCGTCAAAGAGCGCCGCGAAGACATCAGACCAGAGCAGGCTCAGGATGTCGACCTTGGCGTGGAAGTACGCGTAGACGGTCTTGGGGGTGCAACCCACCTCGGCCGCCAATTTCCGCATCGACACCGCCGCGTAGCCCTCTTGCTGAAAGAGCCGCAGCGCGCAGCTCGCAATGTGGGCGCGTATGTCATCCCTCTGCTCGGCCGAGCGAGAGGGGCGTCCTCTGGCGCGCCGGTTCCCCTGTCCTTGCTCCATCTGTGCCCTGCTCCTCTCATGAGGCAAGTATCGCCGCACCGCTGCCGCCGGCGTTGACAGGATATCCATCATTATGTATAACGCGTACTACCTAAACATGAGGTCGATCTTGACCAAGATATGGGTAGCACTGATCGTATGCGCCGTCGTTGCAAGTGACGCCCTGGCCAGTGACTTGGCGGACCTCACCGGCCGGTGGCGAGATACGCGATATGGCGCGCTGGTCGATATCAGCGATTGCGGGAATGGGACACCTTGCGGGTGGCTGACGTGGGTCGACGCCCGCCTCACGGAGGGCCAGACCCAGGACGTGCGCAACCGGGATCCGTTGCTGCGCACACGTGCCCTGGTCGGCCTGCCGGTCTTGTGGAACTTCGCATCGAGCCCGGAGGGTTGGCGCGAAGGCCGGCTCTACAACCCCGATGACGGCAAGACGTTTCGGGCCCATTTGCGCCTGTTGTCGGCCAGCGAGCTTCGCGTCACCGGCTGTATGGGTCTGCTGTGCCTCAGCGAGGTGTGGACGCGGTTCATGAGCGGCAACGCTGCGCGGGATCCGCGATGACCAGCAACAGCAGCTCAACCGGCTTGACCGGCCAGGATCTTCGCCTTATTCGCGCCTGCTTCCTGATCGCCGCCCTCTGGAACTTCTCTGGTGCAGTGCCGGCGATCATCGATCCGACTGGCATGTTTGCGCGAGAGTTCGGGCGGGTACTGAGCGACCCGGTGCAAATCGCTGTCTACCGCGGCGCCTGGGTCACTTCCCTGCTCTACGGCCTGGGGTTCCTGGCCGTGGCGTACAACCCGGCGCGGCACTCAGGTGTGGTGGTCATGGGTGGACTAGGCAAAGCCTTGTTTGCGATCAACCTGACCTACATGCACCTGAATGGCTGGACCTCCCCATTCACAGTGCTGGTGATCATCGGGGACATCGCATTCGTTGTCGCGTTCACCCTCTACTTCCTACGACTACGGCGCCTGGGCATTCCCTTGCTGTAGCGAGTGCGACGGCTCGCGCGTTGGCACGACGGCAAGCTGCAGCGCACCGATGACCGTTGGTGGCCGGCTGCAGCCGCTCGAGGTGAACCTGCTGGCGTGGCTCAGGCGGCCAGCGAAAACGGCTGGATCTCTTTGGCGATAGCTTTGCCGTTCTCGATCTCGGCCACTCGCAACTCGTAGGCTGCCTGAAGGTTCAACCAGCCCTTGGCCTCGCTGCCGAAGTAGCGCTCCAGGCGCAGAGCCGTATCAGCCGACACGCCGCGCTCGCCCTTGGTGATCTCGCTGAGGCGCGAGTAAGGCACATGCAGTGCGATGGCCACGGCGCGCACGCTGACGCCCATGGGCTTGATGTAGTCCTCCAGCAAGATTTCACCTGGGTGGACAGGACGCATACCGTTCTTGGGCATGATGCACTCCATCGCTGTTCAGGGTTCGAATGCCAGTCGGGCCTGGGTCAGTGCGGGTCTTCGATGAGCACGTCATAGGGGCCGCTCACACCCCACTTGAAGGTCAGTCGCCACTGGTCGTTGATTCGCACATGCCAGGCACCGTCGTATTCCTTCAGGTCATTCCCTGGCGGGGCCTTCATGAAACCCACGGAAGGCGCCGCGTCGAGCTGGCCCAACTTGCGCTCGGCCACGCTCTTGATGTTGGCGAACCGGCGACACTTGCCTGTGGTGAACAGGCCCGCTGTGTCGGGGCAGGCGAACGACTGAATCGACATGCAAAAGAGCTTACCTGTTAACCGGTTAACAGGCAACTCGGCGAAATTCCTGGCAGCGCGCAAGTACGCACCAACGACGCGCACTTGGCCCTGCTCAGTGGACTGCCCGGAACCTGCCGTTCGCGAACGGCAGGTTGTGGCCGGCAGCGGTCGCTCGAACTGGCGCGACTCAGGTCGGCTTCAGACTGGCTGCGGGCATACAGGTTCGGTGGATGAGCAACGGCACGGGCCGCAAGCAGACTCACGCGGGTTGGCACCGCCAACGACCGCTCCGCGTTCGGAACCAGCCAGCCGACCGACGCCGCGGGCGTAGCGCCGGCCGAACTGCCACTCTTCCCAGCGGCGAACTGGTCCTCCCGATCCGGAGGAGTCATCCGCACTCCCAGTCTTGTTGACCCTCTAGCAGTCAAGCGGACCGGCACCGAGACGCTAGACGGCGCCTCGTCAACTGCCTGGGAAGCGTCGCTGCGCTCACACCAACAAGACAG
>JBIIPQ010000480.1:0-3474 GCA_044342535.1 Burkholderiaceae bacterium | reverse complement strand
GACGAGTACTTCGCGCGGCCCGAGTGCAGCGCGCCGACCATCTGGTCGCGCGAGGTGCCGAGCGTCTCGGCCGCCGCGTACAGGTACAGGCCGTGGCCGCCCTCGTCCTGGATCTTCGCCAGCAGGATCGCCTTGCGCTCGAGGCTCGGTGCCCGGGTGACCCAGTTGCCCTCGGGCAGCATGCCGACCACCTCGGAGTGCGCGTGCTGGGAGATCTGGCGGACCAGGGTGCGCCGGTAGGCGTCCGGCATCCAGTCCTGCGCCTCGACCTTGCGGTCGGCGGCGATCAGGGCCTCGAAGCGCGCATCGGCCTCGAGGTCGGCGGCGTCGCGCGGCAGGCCGCGCGGCTCTGCGGACGGGCCCTGCGGCAGATCCATGGATTGGGTGTACATCGGGGCGACCTCGGTCCTCGGACGTGAGGTCGTCAGTTTATTTCCCGACCGGTCGGTCGGTCAATAGCGACGGATCCGGTCCGCTGCCCCTCGCGGTGTGTGCCGACGGGAGGCGCTTGGTGGTTTCGACCGATCGAGCGTCACCGTTGCCGCATCCTTTACAGCCCCGCTGGCGACGACCGGGGGGGCGGGCGCCTCCCGGCCGTCGCGGGTCGGCTCAGTGCGAACCGCCCTTGCGCCCGGCCTCCGAGGCACGCTGGCGGTCGTTGGCATAGCTGCTGCCGCTCGCCTGTCCGGCGCCGGTGGCGCCGGTGCTGACCCCCGGCTGGGTGCCTGTCCGGCGGCCGCCATGGCTCGCTTCGCCGCCCTTGCGCCCTGCCTCGGCGGCCAAGGCGCGATCCTTCGAGAAACTGCGCTCCTCGGGGGGCACGCTGCGCCCCCCCTTGCTGGCGATCTCGCGCTGAAGGGCCGGGTCCATCGACGCGAACCCTCGGTTCGACGTGCCGGACGATCCGGACTTGCTGTCTTGGGCCATGAGGAAATCTCCTTGCTTCGGGGTGCTGCGGGGTGGCTCGTGGGTGTCGGGACACCCTTTCGGAGCCCGCACGGCAGAGCGATGGCAGGAAGCGTGCCACGCCCGGCAGATGCCGGCCGGCGCCTGCGCAGCCGCAGGAGGTTTCGCGGGAATTTGACAAGTCGGCCGCGCGTGGCAATAATTCGCGGTTCCCTGGAGGGGTGCCCGAGTGGCTAAAGGGGGCAGACTGTAAATCTGTTGGCTTACGCCTACGCTGGTTCGAATCCAGCCTCCTCCACCAGTGTCACGGCAGTACCGGAAGTCGATTCACCAGTAAGAAGGCCGGCAGCAGTGCCGGAGCGCAGTTGGGTTGTTGCGGCGGCTGGGGGTGCATCCACGGCCGTAGGAGCAGGCGGGTGTAGCTCAATGGTAGAGCAGAAGCCTTCCAAGCTTATGACGAGGGTTCGATTCCCTTCACCCGCTCCAGCGACCTCATTGCCCATGTGGCTCAGTGGTAGAGCACTCCCTTGGTAAGGGAGAGGTCGCGCGTTCGATCCGCGCCATGGGCACCAAGATTCTCGAAGACGCCGCGACCGATCCGCGCGGCCATTGAAGCGACCAGCGGCAGCGATCAGCGGCAGCGACCAGCGACCAGGAGCCTCCTCAGCCATGGCTAAAGCAAAGTTCGAGCGGAACAAGCCCCACGTGAACGTGGGCACGATCGGTCACGTGGACCATGGCAAGACGACGCTGACGGCGGCGATCACGACGGTGCTGTCGTCGAAGTTCGGCGGCGAGGCGAAGGCGTACGACCAGATCGACGCGGCGCCGGAAGAGAAGGCGCGCGGGATCACGATCAACACGGCGCACGTGGAGTACGAGACGAAGGCGCGGCACTACGCGCACGTCGACTGCCCGGGTCACGCCGACTACGTGAAGAACATGATCACGGGCGCGGCGCAGATGGACGGCGCGATCCTGGTGGTGTCGGCGGCCGACGGTCCGATGCCGCAGACGCGCGAGCACATCCTGCTGGCGCGCCAGGTCGGTGTGCCGTACATCATCGTGTTCATGAACAAGTGCGACATGGTGGACGACGCCGAGCTGCTCGAGCTGGTCGAGATGGAGGTGCGCGAGCTGCTGTCGAAGTACGAGTTCCCGGGCGACGACGTGCCGATCATCAAGGGCAGCGCGCTCAAGGCGCTCGAGGGTGACAAGGGCGAGCTGGGCGAGGTTGCGATCATGCAGCTGGCCGACGCGCTGGACTCGTACATCCCGACGCCCGAGCGTGCGGTGGACGGTGCGTTCCTGCTGCCGATCGAGGACGTGTTCTCGATCTCGGGCCGTGGCACGGTGGTGACGGGTCGGATCGAGCGCGGGATCGTGAAGGTCGGCGAGGAGATCGAGATCGTGGGCATCAAGCCGACGGTCAAGACGATCTGCACGGGCGTGGAGATGTTCCGCAAGCTGCTCGACCAGGGTCAGGCGGGCGACAACGTGGGCGTGCTGCTGCGCGGCACGAAGCGCGAGGACGTCGAGCGCGGCCAGGTGCTGGCCAAGCCGAACTCGATCAAGCCGCACACGAAGTTCGAGTGCGAGGTGTACGTGCTGTCGAAGGACGAGGGCGGTCGCCACACGCCGTTCTTCAACAACTACCGCCCGCAGTTCTACTTCCGCACGACCGACGTGACGGGCTCGGTGCTGCTGCCCGAGGGCACGGAGATGGTGATGCCGGGCGACAACGTGAAGATGACGGTCACGCTGATCGCGCCGATCGCGATGGAGCAGGGCCTGCGCTTCGCGATCCGCGAAGGCGGCCGCACCGTCGGCGCCGGCGTCGTCGCCAAGATCTTCGAATAAGTGAAGGTTCCTAGGGGTATAGCTCAATTGGCAGAGCGGCGGTCTCCAAAACCGCAGGTTGGGGGTTCGATTCCCTCTGCCCCTGCCAGGTTCGAAGATGTCTAACCAGAACGTAGAAACGGTTTCCAGCGGCGCCGACCGTGCCAAGGTCGCGGCGGCGGTGTGCGCGGTCGTCGCGGGCATCGTCGGCTGGTACGTGCTCGCCCAGCAACCGCTGGTCGTGCGTCTGGCTTCGATCCTGGTCGGCATCGCGGCGGGTGTCGCGATCGCCTGGTTCTCGGGCCCCGGCCAGCGCCTGTTCGCGTTCGGCAAGGACGCCTGGGCTGAAACGAAGCGTGTCGTCTGGCCCGAGAAGAAAGAGACGTGGATGGTCACCGCCTACGTCTTCGCCTTCGTGGTAGTCATGGCGATCTTCCTCTGGGTCGTCGACAAGAGCTTGGAGTGGGCGCTCTACGACCTGATCCTGGGATGGAAGCGATGAGCAAGCGGTGGTACGTGGTGCATGCCTACTCGGGCATGGAGAAGAGCGTCGCCCGCGCGCTGCAGGACCGCGTCGAGCGGGCCGGCATGCAGGAGCAGTTCGGCAAGATCCTCGTCCCGACCGAGGAAGTGGTGGAGATGAAGAACGGCCAGCGGACGATCTCCGAGCGGCGCTTCTTCCCTGGCTACGTCCTGGTCGAGATGGAGATGAACGACGACACCTGGCAC
>JBIIPQ010000479.1:0-3477 GCA_044342535.1 Burkholderiaceae bacterium | reverse complement strand
GCGCCGCCTCCGTCCGCGGCCGGTGCCGGCGCCGCGGGTGCCGAAGCGCGCCTGACCGCGTCCTTCACGTAGGCCTGGACGTCCTCGTGCAGGATGCGCTGCTTCGGGCCGCTGCCGCTGACGCGGTCGAGGTCCACGCCGAGCTCGCGGGCGAACTTGCGCACCGAGGGCGAGGCGTGCGGCTTGACGACGTGCGTGCCGGCATCACCGTCCTCGGCCGGCACAGGCTGCATGCGGGGCGACGGCGTGCGCGGCGAGGCGGCATCGCCCGCCCCGGTCAGCTCCACCGCCGGCGCCGCAGCGCGCGGCGACTCGACGCCGGGCGCGGCGGGACGGTCGGCGGGCTGGGGCGCGCCGGCCGGCTGCAAGGGCACAGCCGTGCCGGCGGCCGAGGCGAGCACCACGACCGGACTGCCCTGCGCGACGCGGTCGCCGACCTTCACCTTCAGCTCGACGACCACGCCGCCGGCCGAACTCGGGATCTCCATCGAGGCCTTGTCGGACTCGACGGTGATCAGGCTCTGCTCGGGGGCCACGGTGTCGCCGGGCTTGACCAGCAGCTCGATGACCTCGACGTCCTTGAAGTCGCCGATGTCCGGCACTGCCACGACGACGGTGCCGCCCGTGGGCGCAGGACCCGACGAAGGCGAGGCGGCCGGCGCGCGGGCCGCCGCGGCAGGGGCAGGCGCCGGTGCGGCGGCGGACGCGGCGGACGCGGCGGCGGGAACGACCGCGGCAGCGAGCGCCGGCGCTGCCGCAGGCGCCGCCTCGTCTTCCGACGTTTCCGCCTCGAGCAGCGCGATCACGCTGCCCTCCTTCACCCGGTCGCCCAGCTTCACCCGCAACTCGACGATCTTGCCGCCCGCGCTCGACGGGATCTCCATCGACGCCTTGTCCGACTCCACCGTCAGCAGGCTCTGCTCGGGCTTCACCGGATCGCCGGGCTTCACCAGCAGCTCGATCACCTCGACCTCGGCGAAATCACCGATGTCGGGCACCTTCAGTTCGATCGTGGCCATCGCGTGGGGCGTCCGTCAGGCGTAGTGCGGGTTGTTCTTGTCGGGATCGATCCCGTACTTCTTGATCGCCTCGGCGAGCACCTTCGGCTTGACCGCCTTCTCGTCGGCGAGCGCACGCAGGGCCGAGAGCACGACGAACTTGCGGTCGACCTCGAAGTGCTCGCGAAGCTTGTAGCGGAAGTCGGAGCGTCCGAAGCCGTCGGTGCCCAGCACCTTGTACGCCCGCCCCTTCGGCATGAACGGCCGGATCTGGTCGGCGAACAGCTTCATATAGTCGGTCGACGCGATCACCGGGCCGGCGTGCCCCTCGAGCTGCGCGGTCGCGTACGGGACCTTCTGCTTGTCGCCCGGATGCAGCAGGTTCCAGCGCTCGCAGTCGAGACCGTCGCGGCGCAGCTCGGTGAAGCTGGTGACCGACCAGACGTCGGCGGCGACGCCCCAGTCCTGCTCGAGCAGCTCGGCCGCGGCCATCACCTCGCGCAGGATCGAGCCGCTGCCGAGGAGCTGCACGCGGGTCTTGTTGCCCGCATCGCCCTCGCGCAGCAGGTACATGCCCTTGACGATGCCCGCCTCCGAGCCCGGCTTGAGGCCCGGATGCGCGTAGTTCTCGTTGAGCAGCGTCAGGTAGTAGAAGACGTTCTCCTGCTCGCCGACCATCCGGCGCAGTCCGTCCTGGATGATGACCGCGACCTCGTGGGCGAAGGTCGGATCGTAGGAGACGCAGTTCGGGATCGTCGATGACAGGATGTGGCTGTGGCCGTCCTCGTGCTGCAGGCCCTCGCCGTTGAGCGTGGTCCGCCCCGAGGTGCCACCGAGCAGGAAGCCGCGCGCCTGCATGTCGCCGGCCGCCCAGGCGAGGTCGCCCACGCGCTGGAAGCCGAACATCGAGTAGTAGATGTAGAACGGCACCATGATGCGGTCGTTCGTCGAATACGAGGTCGCTGCCGCGATCCACGACGAGAACGCCCCGGCCTCGTTGATGCCTTCCTCGAGGATCTGGCCCTTCTTGTCCTCGCGGTAGTACATGACCTGGTCCTTGTCGACCGGGGTGTACTTCTGGCCTTCCGGCGCGTAGATGCCGAGCTGCCGGAACATGCCTTCCATGCCGAAGGTCCGCGCCTCGTCGGGCACGATCGGCACGACCCGCTCGCCGAGCGACTTGTCGCGGATCAGCGCGGTCAGCACGCGCACGAACGCCTGGGTCGTCGAGATCTCGCGGCCTTCGGCGGTCGGCTCGAGCACCGCCTTGAAGGCCTCGAGCGCGGGCACCTCGAACCTCTCGGTGGCGACGCGCCGACGCTGCGGCAGCGAGCCGCCGAGCGCCTTGCGGCGCTCGAGCATGTAGCGCATCTCCGGCGAGTCGTCGGAGGGCTTGAAGAACGGCAGCTCGTCGAGCTTGTCGTCCGGGATGGGGATGTTGAAGCGGTCCCGGAACTCGCGGATCGCATGGGTGTCGAGCTTCTTGAGCTGGTGCGTCGGGTTCTTCGCCTCGCCGATGCGGCCCATGCCGTAGCCCTTGACCGTCTTGGCGAGCACGACCGTCGGCTGGCCGCGGTGGTTCACCGCGGCATGGAAGGTCGCATACACCTTGTGCGGGTCATGGCCGCCGCGGTTCAGGCGCCAGATGTCGTCGTCGGTCATCCGCGACACCATCTCGAGGAGCTTCGGATGCTTGCCGAAGAAGTGCTTGCGCACGAAGGCGCCGTCATTGGCCTTGTAGGTCTGGTACTCGCCGTCGACGGTCTCCTCCATCACGCGCTGCAGGATGCCGTCCTTGTCGCGTGCCAGCAGCGGGTCCCAGTACGAGCCCCAGATCAGCTTGAGCACGTTCCAGCCGGAGCCGCGGAACTCGCCTTCGAGCTCCTGGATGATCTTGCCGTTGCCCCGCACCGGGCCGTCGAGCCGCTGCAGGTTGCAGTTGACGACGAACACCAGGTTGTCGAGCTTCTCGCGCGCGGCCAGACCGATCGCGCCGAGCGACTCGGGCTCGTCCATCTCGCCGTCGCCGCAGAAAACCCAGACCTTGCGGTTGGCGGTGTCGGCGATGCCACGCGCGTGCAGGTACTTGAGGAAGCGCGCCTGGTAGATCGCCATCAGCGGCCCCAGGCCCATCGACACGGTCGGGAACTGCCAGAAGTCCGGCATCAGCTTGGGATGCGGATAGGACGACAGGCCCTTGCCGTCGACCTCCTGGCGGAAGAAGGAGAGCTGCTCCTCGGTCAGGCGCCCTTCCAGGAAGGCCCGCCCGTAGAGGCCCGGCGCCGAATGGCCCTGGAAGTAGACGAGGTCGCCGCCGTGCCCCTCGTGCGGTGCATGCCAGAAGTGGTTCATGCCGGCGCCGATCATCGTCGCGAGCGACGCGAACGACGCGATGTGGCCGCCGAGATCGCCGCCGTCCGGCGGATCGAGCCGGTTGGCACGCACGACCATCGCCATCGCATTCCATCGGACGTAGGAG
>JBIIPQ010000477.1:0-3478 GCA_044342535.1 Burkholderiaceae bacterium | reverse complement strand
AGGTACTGCCGCTCGAACTCCTTGTTCTCGCCGACGTAGCTGGCGATCATCTTGCGGACCTGGCGGGTCGCGAGCAGCTGGCCGAGGCCGAAGCCGTCGACGCCGGCGTTGTTCGAGATGCAGGTCAGGCCCTTGACGCCCGAGTCGCGCAGCGCGGCGATCAGCACCTCGGGGATGCCGCACAGGCCGAAGCCGCCGACGGCGATCGTCTGGCCGTCGCGGACGATGTCGGCGAGGGCCGCAGCCGCGCTCGGATACAGCTTGCTCATCTGAGGGGGTTCCTTTCGGACGGTCGACCGGCAGTCGGCCGGCAGGAGGGCGGGGCACCGGCTGCGGGCCCCGGGGGCCGATGCTACCGCCGATTGCCGCAGCGCATCAACCGGCGAAGGCCTGGATGCGGTCGGACTCGATGACGCGCAGACCGGGCTCGCCGCGCAGGCCCGCATCGAGCATGCAGCGGGCCACCGCGTCGGCGCTCACCGGCCGCCAGCGCGCTGGGATCCAGCGCGCGAGCGGCCGCGTCAGTGCGAGCGTGACACGCTCGCCGGGGCGCGACTCGATGCGGTCGCCGTCGAGCAGCGACGGGCGCAGCAGCGTGAGCGACACATAGTCCAGCCGTGCGAGCTCGGCCTCGGCCTCGCCTTTGACGCGGTTGTAGAAGACCCGCGAGGCGGGGTCCGCGCCCAGCGCCGACACCACCACACAGCGGGTCGCGCGGCGGCGGCGCGCCAGCCTCGCCACGCCCACCACCGCATCGAAGTCGACCCGGCGGAAGGCCTCCTGCGAGCCCGCGGCCTTCAGGGTCGTGCCCAGGCACACGTACAGGTCGTCGCACGCGGGAATGCCGGCGTTGCGCCCGAGCGCGGTGAAGTCGACGAGATGCTCGACGACACGCGCAGCGCCCGAGCCCGAGGCGCCATCGGGCAGCCGCCGGCGCACCAGCGCATGCACCGCGCCGTAGGCGGGCGCCTCGAGCAGCCGTGCCAGCAGGCGTGAGCCGACCAGTCCGGTGGCCCCGGCGATCAGGGCCCGGCGCGGCGCGGTCACGCTCACATCCCCGGGTAGTTCGGTCCGCCGCCGCCCTCGGGCACGACCCAGACGATGTTCTGGGTCGGGTCCTTGATGTCGCAGGTCTTGCAGTGCACGCAGTTCTGCGCGTTGATCTGCAGCCGGTCCGCGCCATCGTCGCTCTTGACGTACTCGTAGACGCCGGCGGGGCAGTAGCGCTGCTCGGGCCCGCCGAAGATCGCGAGGTTGACCTTCACCGGCACGCTCGGGTCCTTGAGCGTGAGGTGGGCCGGCTGGTTCTCCTCGTGGTTCGTGTTCGAGATGAACACCGAGGACAGCTTGTCGAAGGTGATCTTGCCGTCGGGCTTAGGATAGACGATCGGGGTGAACGCCGACGCGGGCCGCAGGCACTCGTGGTCAGCGTGCTTGTGATGCAGCGTCCAGGGCACCTTGCCGCCGAGCACCACCTGCTCGATGCCGACGCCGATGGTGCCGACCACCAGCCCCTTGGACATCCACTGCTTGAAGTTGCGCGCCTGCCAGAGCTCGTCGTAGAGCCACGATGCGCGGAAGGCCTGCGGGTAGGCGACGAGCTCGTCGGCGCTGCGGCCCGCACCCAGCGCCTCGAAGGCCGCCTCGGCAGCGAGCATGCCGGTCTTGATCGCGGCGTGGCTGCCCTTGATCCGCGAGGCGTTCAGGAAGCCGGCGTCGCAGCCGATCAGCGCGCCGCCCGGGAACACCGTCTTGGGCAGCGACATGATGCCGCCGGCGGTGATCGCGCGCGCGCCATAGGACAGCCGCTTGCCGCCCTCGAAGGTCGAGCGGATCGCCGGATGTGTCTTGTACCGCTGGAACTCCTCGAACGGCGACAGCCAGGGGTTCTGGTACGCGAGCCCCACGACGAAGCCGACCGAGACCTTGTTCTCGCCGAAGTGGTAGAGAAAGGAGCCGCCGTAGGTGTCGTTGTCGAGCGGCCAGCCTGCGGTGTGCACGACGAGCCCCTTGCGGTGCTTCGACGGCTCGATCTCCCACAGCTCCTTGATGCCGATGCCGTAGCTCTGCGGGTCGCTGTCGCGGTCGAGCGCGAAGCGGGCGATCAGCTGGCGGCCCAGGTGACCGCGCGAGCCCTCGGCGAAGAGCGTGTACTTCGCGAGCAGCTCCATCCCCGGCTGGAACGCATCGGTGGGCTCGCCGTCGCGGCCCACGCCCATGTTGCCGGTGGCGACGCCGCGCACGGCGCCGGACTCGGTGTACAGGATCTCGGCGGCGGCGAACCCGGGATAGATCTCGACGCCCAGCGCCTCGGCCTGCTGGCCGAGCCACTTGACGACGTTGCCCAGGCTCGCGATGTAGTTGCCGTGGTTCTTCAGGCCTGCCGGGATCGCCCACTGCGGCGTGTGGATGGCCTTCGTGGCGGTGAGGAACATCACCTCGTCGTGCGTGACCTCGGTCTCGAGCGGGGCGCCCTGCGCCTTCCAGTCGGGGATGAGCTCGTTGAGCGCGCGCGGGTCGATCACGGCGCCCGACAGCGTGTGCGCCCCGATCTCGGATCCCTTCTCGATCACGCACACCGCCAGCTCGCGCCCGCCCTCGACGGCCAGCTGCTTGAGTCGGATCGCCGCGGCCAGGCCCGCGGGCCCGCCACCGACGACGAGCACGTCGAACTCCATCGAATCGCGTTGAATGTCCATGTCCCGTCCTGTCTGCAGCCGGTGATTTTCGCCGAGGCGCCACGGGCGCGCAAACCGGGGCGGTGCGCCGGGGAGGCCGGGCGCGGCCCCCGGTCGCCGGGCCGCGGCCGGCGGGGCCGTCGGCCGTGCGATCATCACGAGCCTCCTGGAGCGTCCGCATGCCCGATACCCTGAGCTTCGACCTGTCCGACAAGACCGCGCTGGTGACCGGCGCCTCGAGCGGGCTGGGGGCGCGCTTCGCGCGGGTGCTGGCCGCGCACGGGGCCACGGTCGTGCTCGCCTCGCGGCGCATCGAGCGGCTCAAGGAGCTGCGCGCCGAGATCGAGGCCGAGGGTGGCGATGCCCACGTCGTGAGGATGGACGTGACCGACGCCGCCTCGATCGAGGAGGGCGTGGCCGAGGCCGAGCGCCACGCCGGCGCGATCGACGTGCTGGTCAACAACTCGGGCGTCAGCACCACCCAGCGTCTGCTCGAGGTGACCCCCGAGGACTTCGATTTCGTCTTCGACACGAACACCCGGGGGGCGTTCTTCGTCGCGCAGTCGGTGGCCCGCCGCATGATCGCCCGCGCCAAGGACGAGCCCGGGCGCGCCGCCCGGATCGTCAACATCGGGTCGATGGCGGCGCTCAAGCCGTTGGCGCAGATCGGCATCTACGCGATGAGCAAGGCCGCGGTGGTGCAGATGACCCGTGCGATGGCCCTCGAGTGGGCGCGCCACGGCATCAACGTGAACGCGCTCTGCCCCGGCTACATCCGCACCGAGCTCAACGACCACCAC
>JBIIPQ010000476.1:0-3491 GCA_044342535.1 Burkholderiaceae bacterium | reverse complement strand
TGGCCGACGGGGTCGACGCGGCGGCCTGACCGGGGCGGGCGGCGGGTCGGAGGGCGCCTCCAATCCGCGGCGCCGGCCGCGGCCCCGGTGGACACCCGGGTTGCGTGCACCGCGAACGGTGACACAATGACCTCGAAGGGCCTGTCGCCCGTCCGCCCGAATCGCCCGCCCGAAACGTCCGGGACGTGCGCCGCGGCGGCGACAGGCATAGGATGTTGTCGATCTCTCCGCCGTGGCGACTCGGGCCCCGGCACGACTCCCGGGTAGCGCCATGGCCGATCTCTCTCCCTCCCAGCGAACCGCAGGCACGGGCCGCATCCTGATGACGGCCGGCGCCCTGGTCGCGCTCGAGGCGATGTGGCAGGGCTCGGTCGCGCGCACCGTCATCGCCAGCGGCCTGCTCGCCGTCGGCGGCGGCCTGCTGTTCTTCGCCAAGCGCGCCGACTGACCGGCCGCGCCCCGGGACCGACCCCGCCCGGCGCGCACGCCCTGCCGCCTCACCCCGCGACACACCCCTGATGGACTTCGAGGCGATCCGAGTCGACGGCTTCCCGATCGACGCCGAGCTCATCGACGCCGGCAACGTCGGGCCCGACCTCGCGGCGGCGATGCATGTCTACCTGGCCACGCCGCGCGCGCTGGTCTGGCGCAACCCCTCGCCCGACTGGAAGCTGTTCGTGGTGCTGCTGCCGCTGGCCTCGCGGCTGTCGCTGATGGCCAACCCGATCTTCTCGCAGCTGGTGCGCGACTGGGGCCACACCATCCGTTTCGTCGGCGTCGACCGCGACCAGTGCGTGCACGACTTCCGCAGCCTGCTGACCGACGCCACGCTGCGCAAGCTCGTCGACGCGCTCGCCCGCTGGCTGCACGAGGCCGGTCCGCGCGAGAGCGACGGCCTGCCCGCCCGCGCCGCCGAGGCCGCGACGCTCGACGTGCTGTTCGCCGCGCTCGGCGACGCGATGCTCACCATCCTCGAGGCGCGCCGCGACGACTGGGGCCGGCACCTGGCCCGCGAACACCGGCTGGAGCCCGGCGAACCCGGCTCGCTGTTCGACCGCGCGTCGCGCTACCCCGACTTCCTCGCGCAGCTGCGCCACGCGCTGCGCCACGAGCTGCTCGACGTCGCCACCTACGGCCGCGTGCTGCGCTCGATCGATCTGCGCGAGGCCGCGGCCGAGCAGCGCGCCGCCGCGTTGATCGAGGGCACGCTCGAGCCGGTGACCCTGGTCAAGCTCGGTCGCACGCGCGCCGGCCGGCACCTCGGCTGCTACAACTGGCTGCTGACCAACCCGCGCCACGCAGCGCAGCGCGCGCACGTGCTGGGCCGGCTGCCGCTCTTCGCGCAGTGCTTCGCCGACACGCTGATCGACGCCTCGCCGCGCCGCCGCTCGGGGCTGGTCGCCGCGGCCGAGCACGACGCCCGCTCCGCGTTCCTGCCCGACATCGCCCGGGAGTCGCTGCGCCAGGCGATCGACTCCGGCCAGGACCGCTGGGCGATCGAGGCGCTGGCCGCGCACTTCGGCGTGCAGCACAACGTGCTGCGCGCGCTGTGGCGCCACTGCCCGTCGGCCCTGCAAGCCCCGCCCACCTGGCACCTCAAGCAGATCCTGCTGCGGCTCAACGAGCTGCCCGAGCGGGTCTGGCCGCGCGACGACTCCGGCTGGCTGCAGCTCGCGAGCCGCTCGGTGCCCGCGGCGGCGGGCTGAGTCAGCCGCCGCGCGGCGCGGGCTTCGGCCCGAGGCTCGTCCACACGATCGCCCCGACCACCAGCACGCCGCCGGCGACCTGCACCCATCCGATCCGCTGCCCGAGCAGCAGCCACGCCAGCGCCATCGAGGCGATCGGCTCGAGGTTCATCGCCGGCGCCGAGTTCACCGCGCCCAGCCGCGGCAGCACGACGAACAGCGAGGTGAACGCGGTGCCGTAGAGCACGGTCAGCAGCGCCAGACCCGTCCAGCCCATCGGGTCCGCGGGCCAGGCGAAGCCGTCGATCGCGAGGCCGCCGGCCAAGGCCACGGCCGACACCACCCCCATCGACCACAGCGTGCGCACGCGCCCGTCGACCGCGCCCATCCAGCGCGTGGTGAGCAGCAGCGCGGTGCCGAAGGCGAGCGAGGCCGCCAGTCCGAAGCCCACGCCGGCTGCGAAGCGCGCCGGGTCCTCGAGCGAGCGCCCGCCCGAGCTCAGCACGCCCGGCACGTCGAGGGCCAGCACCAGCCCCGACAGGATCACCGGCATGGCGATCGCGGTGCGCCGCGTCGGGCGCTCGCCGCCGGTCGCCCAGGACAGCAGCGCCAGCACGACGGGAAAGCTGTTGAAGGTCAGCAGCGCCAGCGCCACCGGGATCCGCGCGACCGATGCGTACAGGCACACGCTCTGCACCGACAGCACCAGACCGATGAGGACCGCATGGCGCCGCGTCGGTGCGGCGAGCGACCCCGAGGTGCCGGTCGCGCGCAGCAGCACGGCCACCGCGAGCGCGGTGACCGCCGAACGCACGAGCACCGCGGTGACGACGCTCGTGCCGTGATCGAACGCGAGACGCGCCGCGACATGGTTCGACGCGAACAGCACCGCGATCCCGGCGATCAGCGCCAGGCCGACGCCACGCGGGATCGGGCGCGCCGGCACCTCAGGCACGCCGCTTCAGGTCCTCGCCCCCGATGTAGAAGCGGTTCCAGGTCGGGGCGATCACCACCTCGGCCAGGCACACGTGCGGCGGCGCGGTCACGACGTAGCCGATCGCGTCGGCGATGTCGGCGGTGCGCAGCATGCGCGCGACCTCCTCGTCCGACGGCGGCACCGGCCGCGTCTTGAGGATCGGCGTGGCGACCTCGCCCGGGCAGAAGTGGCAGGCGCGGATGCCGTGCGGGCCCTCCTCGTCGTTCAGGCTCTGCACCAGCGGGTCGAGCGCGGCCTTGCTGGCGCTGTAGGCCACGCCGGGAAAATCCTTGTACGCCCAGCCGGCGAACGAGGAGACGACGACGATCGTGCCGGTGCCGGCCGCACGCATGCCGGGCAGCGCGGCGAGCACCGCGTTGGCGACGCCGGCGAGGTTGATCTGCACGACCTTCGCGAAGCCGTCGGGCGCGAGCTTCTTCCAGCTGCGGTTCGGCACGTTGGTGCCGGCCGCGCACACCAGCACCGACACCGGGCCGTGACCGGCGACGATCGCCGCGTGCGCCTCGGCGACCGATGCGGGGTCCGACACGTCGGCCCGCGCGACCACGATCTTCAGCCCCTGCGCACCGAGCTCGGCCGCGGTCTTCTCGAGCTCCTCGATGCGGCGCCCCGAGATCGCGACGGTCGCGCCGGCGCGCGCCAGCCACTCCGCGGTCGCGCGGCCGATGCCCGTGCCGCCTCCGGTCACCCAGGCCAGTCGGCCGTCCAGTCCCTGCTGCGTTGCGCTCACGCTCGTCTCCTCGTCCGGTCATGGGCCGGACGGCGGACGCCCCCGGCTACACTTCGCGCGTGCCGAACTCCGAACCCTT
>JBIIPQ010000120.1:0-10983 GCA_044342535.1 Burkholderiaceae bacterium | reverse complement strand
GCTTCGCGTCCTTGACCGACGCGAAGATCGGGATGCCCTCGAAGTCCTCGCCGGCCTTCTTCGGGTTCACGCCGGCGACGAAGCACTGCTTGCCGTTGGCGTAGTCACGGCACATCCGCGTGTGGAACTGACCGGTCTTGCCGGTGATGCCCTGCGTGATGACCTTGGTGTTCTTGTTGACCAGGATCGACATGTCGATTCGCTCCGAATGGGGGGGGTCAGGCCTTGGCCGCGGCGGCCACGACCTTCTCGGCAGCCTCGGCCATCGAGTCGGCGGCGATGATCGGCAGGCCGGACTCGGCGAGCAGCTTCTTGCCGAGGTCCTCGTTGGTGCCCTTCATGCGGACCACCAGCGGCACCTTCAGCCCGACCGCGCGCGACGCGGTGATCACGCCTTCGGCGATCGTGTCGCACTTCATGATGCCGCCGAAGATGTTGACGAGGATCGCCTTGAGCTCCGGGTTGCGCAGCATGATCTTGAAGGCCTCGGTGACCTTCTCGGCCGTGGCGCCACCGCCCACGTCCAGGAAGTTCGCCGGCTCCCCGCCGAACAGCTTGATGGTGTCCATCGTGGCCATGGCCAGGCCCGCGCCGTTCACCAGGCAGCCGATGTTGCCGTCGAGCTGGATGTAGGCGAGATCGAACTTCGAGGCCTCGATCTCGGCCGGATCCTCCTCGTCGAGGTCGCGCAGCGCGACCAGCTCCGGATGGCGGTAGAGCGCGTTCGAATCGAAGTTGAGCTTCGCGTCCAGGGCGATGACCTCGCCCTTGCCGGTGAGGATCAGCGGGTTGATCTCGGCGAGGCTCGCGTCGGTCTCCCAGAAGGCCTTGCAGAGCGCCTGGAAGATCACCCGCGCCTGCGGGATGCTCGCCGCCGGCACGCCGATCTTCGCGGCCAGGTCGTCGGCCTGCGCATCGGACAGGCCGGTCGAGGGCTCGACGCTGACCTTGTGGATGAGCTCGGGGGTCTTGTCGGCGACCTCCTCGATGTCCATGCCGCCCTCGCTCGAGGCCATCACGGTGACCTTCTGCGTGACCCGGTCCACGACCAGTCCGACGTAGAGCTCCTTCTTGATGTCCGCGCCTTCCTCGACCAGAAGGCGACGCACCTTCTGACCGGTGGGGCTGGTCTGGTGGGTGATCAGCTGCATGCCGAGGATCTGCGACGCGTACTGCTTCACGTCGGCCATCGACTTGGCGACCTTCACGCCGCCGCCCTTGCCGCGACCACCGGCGTGGATCTGGGCCTTCACGACCCAGACCGGCCCACCGAGTGCTTCGGCGGCCTTGAGCGCGTCGTCGACGCTGAAGCACGGGATGCCGCGCGGGACGCGGACGCCGTAGCGCTTGAGCAGTTCCTTGCCCTGGTATTCATGGATTTTCATCGCGGTCTTTCCCGTTCAATCGGCTTGGACGAACCACTGGGGATAATGCCGCCGGACCACGTCGCCGCTGCGATCGTACGCATGGCAGTGGCCGATGAAGAACGGCGGCTCGGAGGAATCGATCGCTTCGGCCTTGCGCGCGAGGTGCGCGAACGCCTGCAGCGCCGCGGTCGGGAGGACCGCGGTGAGTTCGGTGAGGTGCGTGCAGCCCTGGATGCGCCCCAGACGCTCGTGGACCGCCCGCCGGAACCCTCGGAGCAGGTTCAGTCCGACGAGCCGCTGGTACCGGTCGGCGATCGCGTCGCAGGTGCCGGGCACCGGCACACGCATCGACGCCGATTCGGCGGCCACGACCGTGAAGGTGTCATCGAGCGTCACGCGAAGCATCATGTCGTGAACCGGGTCGCCCGCGGGAAGCATCCCGCCGAGCAGTTCGACCGGATGGGACTTGGTGTCCGTGAGGCGTGCCTCGAGCTCGAACAGGCCATCCTCCCGCTGGAACGCCTCGACCTGGACGGTGCGGCGGTGGAGCGGCTGACGCGCGACTGAGGGCGGCGACAAAGCCATGTGGGAGGAGAGCAGGTCCGAGCTGAACAAAGCCTCGGATTTTACCACACTGACATCGTGGTCAGGACGCCCCGTTCAGGTCCGATGCAAGGGGGCAAGGTCGGATGCGACCCCTCAACTTGATTCATCCGGATCGGCTGACGGCGCGTCGTCAGGCGGCGCGGCGCCGTGGCGCAGCACCCAATGGATCGAATCGCCGGTGAACCCCCGCTGGGCGAGGAAGCGGTGCTGCCGGGCGCGCTCGGCGGAATCCGTCGCGGACTCGCCGAAGCGTCTGCGCCAGGCCACGAGCGCCCGCTCGCGCTCGGTATCGCGCAGGCCCTGCAGCACCGGCCCGGCCACCGCGGGGTCGAGGCGGTGGGCGCCGAGCTCCTGCTCGATGCGCCGCAGGCCGAAGCGTGGCGCACGCCGATGCGCCAGGCTCTGGGCAAACCGTTCCGAGGACAGGAAGCCGTCGTGCTCCAGGGCGTCGAGCAGCGGCTCGATCTGGTCCGCCGACTCGGCGTGAGGCGCCAGCTTGCGCCCGAGTTCCAGCCGGCTGTGCTCGCGCTGCGAGAGCAACTTGAGCGCACGTCCCTTGAGCGACAGGCCAGGGCGCGTGGGCTTGCGGGGCGAGGCCGGCGACGAGACGGATGGTGAATCGGCCTGGCCGACTTCGCTGCCGTGCCCTGCCTCACCCGCTTGCTCGACGCCTCGCGCGATGGGTGGGCGACGCCCCGCCGGCCGGCCGGCACCAAACCCCCAGCCCATGCTCGACCCCGGCCTCGACTCAGGCATCAGCCCTCAGGCTGCCGCCGCGCCCTTGCCGCCTTCGATCAGCTTGAGCCCGCGCGGCTTGACGCCGAAGTGCTCGCGGACCTTGTTCTCGATCTCGAGCGCGACATCAGGATGCTCGCGCAGGTACTCGCGGACGTTGTCCTTGCCCTGGCCGATGCGCTCGCCGTTGTAGCTGTACCAAGCGCCGCTCTTCTCGACGACGCTGGCCGTGGCACCGAGGTCGATGATCTCGCCTTCGCGCGAGATGCCCTCGCCGTAGAAGATGTCGAACTCGGCCGCGCGGAACGGGGGCGCCACCTTGTTCTTGACGACCTTGACCTTGGTCTCGTTGCCGACGACTTCCTCGCCCTTCTTGATCGAGCCGGTCCGGCGGATGTCCAGGCGCACCGATGCGTAGAACTTGAGCGCGTTGCCGCCGGTGGTGGTCTCGGGATTGCCGAACATCACGCCGATCTTCATCCGGATCTGATTGATGAAGATGACCAGGCAGTTGGTCCGCTTGATGGTCGCGGTCAGCTTGCGCAGCGCCTGCGACATCAGGCGCGCCTGCAGTCCGGGCAGCGAATCGCCCATCTCGCCCTCGATCTCGGCCTTCGGCGTGAGCGCCGCGACCGAGTCGATGACGATCATGTCGACCGAACCCGAGCGCACCAGTGCATCGGCGATCTCGAGGGCCTGCTCGCCGGTGTCCGGCTGGGAGATCAGCAGCTCGTCGAGGTGGACGCCGAGCTTCTGAGCGTACTGGACGTCGAGCGCATGCTCGGCATCGATGAACGCGCAGGTGCCACCGACCTTCTGCATCTCGGCGATGACCTGCAGCGTCAGGGTGGTCTTGCCCGACGACTCCGGGCCGTAGATCTCGACCACCCGACCGCGCGGCAGGCCGCCGACGCCGAGCGCGATGTCCAGGCCGAGCGAACCGGTGGACACGACCTGGATGTCCTCGGCCACCTCGGCGTCGGACAGTCTCATCACCGAGCCCTTGCCGAACTGCTTCTCGATCTGAGCCAGCGCAGCGGCCAGCGCCTTGGCCTTCTCGGCTTTCGACTTGTCGTCCATTGACGGATCCTGTGGCGGGTGTCGGCGGGCCGGAACAGCACGAGGCCGACGGGTTGTTGATGCGAAAGAGTATCGCACGGAACCACTGTACAAACAATCAGTCTTTCGATCTACGCCGAAGGGCAGCGACCGGCGCGGGCCGTGCCCGGCTCAGCCCGCGGGCGGACGGTCGGCGAGTTCGGCGTCGAGCCGCCCGAGCGCCTGCGACAGCGCATGCAGCGCGGCGCGGCGCCGGACCTCGGCGCGGTCCCCCGGCAGCCGCAGCGTCGCGGTGAACACGAGCGGCGCGCCGTCGGCCAGGCCCGGCGCACGCAGCGCCCAGCCGAAGCAGACCGTGCCGACAGGCTTGCCCGGCACGGCCCCGGTGGGGCCGGCGATCCCGGTGACCGCGAGCGCGAGCGCCGCCCGCGAACGCGCGAGCGCGCCGAGCGCCATCTCGCGGGCAACCGGCTCGCTGACCGCGCCATGCGCGCGCAGCGTCGCGTCCGCCACGCCCAGCGATTCGGCCTTGGCCTCGTTCGAATAGGTCACGAACCCGCGCTCGAACCACGCCGAGGAGCCCGCGGTCTCGGTCAGCGCGCGCGCGACGAGCCCGCCCGTGCAGGACTCGGCGGTGACCGCCATCAGCCCCGCATCCTGCAGCCGCAGGCCCAGCGCGACACCGGCCGCGATGACCGCGTCCTCGTCGGGCCCCGGCCCCGGCGCGTCGCGATGCGCGCTCACCGGAACACCGCCTTCCAGACCGCGAAGGTCAGGACCGTGTAGAACGCCGCGATCGCGTCGTCGAGCATGACGCCGAAGCCGCCCTTCACCTTGCGGTCGACCTGGCGTATCGGCGGCGGCTTGACCACGTCGAAGATCCGGAACACGAAGAAGGCGGCGAGCTGCGAGGTGAAGCCGGCCGGAACGACCAGCAGCACGGCCCAGAACGCGACCACCTCGTCCCACACCATGCCGCCGTGATCCGAGACGCCGAGGTCGCGCCCCGTGCGCTCGCACGCCCAGCAGCCGATCGCGAACGAGGCCGCGATCACCGCCCACCACGCGGCATCCCAGAGGAACGGGTCGAGCACGGCGAACGCCGCCCACGCCCACAGCGTGCCGACCGTGCCGGGCGCCACCGGCGACAGGCCGCTGCCGAACCCGAGCGCGATCCAGCGCGACAGCCGCGGCTTCATGAACGCGAAGCTCGGCCGAGTCCAGACGCGCTCGGGCACGGGCTCGGCGCGCAGGCGCTCCGGACCGCCCGGCGGCTCAGCGGAAGTGGTCGAAGGATCGGGCATGGAAGGCGATGGGGCGGCCGTGCGGGTCGTGCAGGCGCAGGCCCGCGGCGGCCTCGATCCGGCCGATCCGCGAGAGTGTAAGCCCGATGCGTGCCCCCGCGTCGAGGACCTCGCCGCGAGCCGAGGCGGGCGCGGTGAACAGCAGTTCATAGTCGTCGCCGCCGGCCAGCGCGAGCTCGAGCCGCCGCGGCTCGGGCAGCCCGTCGAGCGCCGGGTCGACCGGAAGCGCAGCGGCCTCGAGGCGGGCGCCCAGCGTGACGCCCGCCTCGGCCGACGAGCGCTCGAGCACATGGCCGATGTCGCCAGCCAGCCCATCGGACAGGTCGATCGCGGCATGTGCGAGTCCGCGCAGCGCCAGGCCGAGCGCGACCCGGGGCTCGGGTCGCTCGAGCCGCCCGCGCGCCCGGCTCAGCGCCGCGTCGCCGGTGGTCGGCCACGATCCGGCCTGCAGCCGGCAGTCGAGCGCCCAGGCGGCCGCACCGAGCGTGCCCGACACCCAGAGGTCGTCACCGACGCGGGCGCGGTCGCGACGCAGCGCCTGCGCGGGCGGCACGCCGCCGAACACGGTGATGCACAGGTTCAGCGGGCCGCGCGTGGTGTCCCCCCCGACCAGCTCGCAGCCGTGTGCATCGGCCAATGCGAAGAGGCCCCGCGCGAAGGCGCCGAGCCAGGCCTCGTCGGCCTGCGGCAGCGCGAGCGCGAGCGTGAAACCGATCGGGCGCGCCCCCATCGCGGCCAGGTCGGAGAGGTTGACCGCGAGCGCCTTGTGCCCGAGCGCCTCGGGCTCGACGTCGTCGAAGAAGTGGCGTCCCGCGACGAGCATGTCGGTGGAGACCGCGAGCCCCCCCTCGTCGCCGGGCGCGATCAGTGCGCAGTCGTCGCCGATGCCGAGCGGCGCACGGGTCGGCGCCGCGGGACGCTGGAAGAAGCGGCGGATCAGCTCGAACTCGCCGGGCCCGGCCATCGGCGAGACGGCCTCAGGCGGTGCGCGGGCGGCCGCGCTCGCGCGCCGGACTCACCGCGGCCTGACCTCGGTCGGGCGGACCCCGGTGGCGACCTTGTCGAGCACGCCGTTGATGTACTTGTAGCCGTCGGTGCCGCCGAAGGTCTTGGCCAGCTCGACCGCCTCGTTGATGATCACCCGATAGGGGATCTCGAGGTGCCGGACCAGCTCGAAGGTTCCGATCAGCAGCGTCGCGTGCTCGACCGGAGAGAGCTCGGCGATGCGGCGGTCGAGATACGGCTCGATCTGGCCGTGCAGCACGTCGATCTCGCGGATCGAGCCGTGCAGCAGCTCCTTGAAGTGCTCGAGATCGGCCTTGTCGAAGCTCGGCGAGGTCGCGGACAGGTGCGCCTCGATGGCACCCGCGTCCTCCCGCGACAGCAGCCACTGGTACAGCCCCTGCATCGCGAGCTCGCGCGAGCGGCGCCGCGCGCTCTTGGGCGGCGTGCGCACGTCGGACGCGTCGGGCAGGCGCGGTGGCCGGGAGGCTCGTTCGGTGCCGCTCATCGTCGCCGGGTCACTCTTCTTCGTCGTCGTCGTCGTCGCCCGAGAGCGTCGCGAGCGACGCGGCGAGGTTGGCCATCTCGACCGCGACGCGTGCCGCGTCGGTGCCCTTCTCCTTGGTGCGCGCGTGGGCCTGCTCGTCGCTGTCGACCGTCAGGATCGCGTTGGCGATCGGGGTGCCGTAGTCGAGCGAGACCTGCATCACGCCTTCGGCGCTGCGATCGGAGACCACCTCGAAGTGATAGGTCTCGCCACGCACCACCGCGCCCAGGGCGATCAGCGCGTCGAACTCCTCGCTCTGCGCGAGCTGCCGCAGCACGACCGGGATCTCGAGCGCGCCGGGCACCGAGCAGGCGAACACGTCGTCCTCGGCCACGCCGAGGCGACCGAGCTCCTGCACGCAGGCCTCGCGCAGGGCGTCGACGATCGGGCCGTTGAAGCGCGCCTGGACGATGCCCACGCGCAGCCCCTCTCCGTTCAGATCCGCGTTGAAAACCTCGATGTCCACGTCGTTCCTCAGGGCTGGGATTCGAAACCGACGACCTGCAGGTCGTAGCCGGCCATGCTCGGCATGCGCCGGGGGGCGGACAGCAGCCGCATCCGGCCGACGCCGAGCTCGCGCAGGATCTGCGCGCCGACGCCGTAGGTGCGCAGGTCCATCTTGGCGGCGCGCCGCGGCCGCGGGGCGCTGCCCGGCGGTGCGTTCAGCGCCTCGAAGTGCGACACCAGACGCTGGCCGTCCTGCGCGCAGTTCAGCATCACCAGCACGCCCGCGCCGCGCGCGGCGATCACCTCGAGCGCGCGGTGGACGGACCAGGAATGGCCGCCGCGCTCGACCTCGAGCAGGTCGAGCACCGACAGCGGCTCGTGCACGCGCACCAGCACCTCGTCCTCGGGGCCGAAGCTGCCGCGCACCATCGCGATGTGCGGCGAGCGGCTCGGCGTGTCGCGGAACATGACCATGCGGAACGCGCCGAACGGCGTCGCGACCTCGCGCTCGCCGAGGCGCTGCACCAGGCTCTCGGTGGCGCTGCGATGCTGGATCAGGTCGGCGATGGTGCCGATCTTCAGGCCATGCTGCCGACCGAACTCGACCAGATCCGGGAGCCGGGCCATCGTGCCGTCGTCCTTGAGGATCTCGCAGATGACGGACGCCGGCGTCAGGCCCGCGAGCTGCGCGAGATCGCAACCGGCCTCGGTATGGCCGGCCCGCATCAGCACGCCGCCGGGCTGCGCCGTCAGGGGGAAGATGTGACCGGGCTGCACGAGGTCTTCGGGCCGAGCGGCGGCGGCCACGGCGGCCTGCACGGTGCGGGCGCGGTCGGCGGCGGAGATGCCGGTGGTCACGCCTTCGGCGGCTTCGATGGAGACCGTGAAGTTCGTGCCGTGCGCCGTGCCGTTGACCTGCACCATCGGCTGCAGGTTGAGCTGGCGGCAGCGCTGCTCGGTGAGCGTCAGGCAGATCAGGCCGCGGCCGAAGCGCGCCATGAAGTTGATCGCCTCGGGCGTGACGAAGTCGGCGGCCATCACCAGGTCGCCCTCGTTCTCGCGGTCTTCCTCGTCGACGAGGATCACCATCCGGCCGGCGCGCAGCTCGGCGATGATCTCTTCGGTCGAGGACACCGCGGCGCCGGGCGAAGGCGTCGGGGCAGGCGGCACGGAATGCAGGGGCGGGACGGCGGGACGGGACATGGCGGGCTCCACCGGCGACGGGACGGCCGGACGGCCCTCCGATCTTACCGGATTCGCATGCCCCCTCGCTCCGGAAGCGGCCCGGGGCGTCCTCGCGCCTTCGCGGCTACACTCGCGCGCAGCTCGGCGCGCCGAGCCGCCCGATACCGAGGAGACCCCATGCCGACGAACCCGAACCGCAGGACCGCGACGCTGGCGCTCGCAGCCGGCGCACTCGCCGCGATCGCACCCGCCGCACGCGCGCAGGCCTTTCCGAACAAGCCCATCCGCCTCATCTGCCCGTTCCCCCCGGGCGGCGCGGTCGACATCGCCTCGCGCGCGATCTCCGCGGAGCTGAGCAAGACGATCGGACAGCAGGTCAACGTCGAGAACAAGCCCGGCGCCGGCGGCAACATCGGCGGCATCGAAGCGGTGCGCTCGGCGCCCGACGGCTACACGCTGTTCATGACCACCAGCGGCATCCAGGCGATCAATCCGGCGCTCTACGCGAAGATGCCGTTCGACCCGAACAAGGACCTCGTGCCGGTGTCGGCCCTGGTCTCGCTGTCGAACGTGCTGGTCGTGCACCCGTCGGTGAAGGCGAACTCGGTCGCCGAGCTGCTCGCGCTGCTGCGCGCGCAGCCGGGTCAGCTGACCTTCGCCTCGAGCGGCAGCGGCACGAGCATCCACATGTCGGGCGAGATGTTCAAGCAGCTGGCGAAGGTGGACATGGTCCATGTGCCCTACAAGGGCAGCGCACCGGCGCTCACCGACCTGCTCGGCGGACAGGTCAACCTGATGTTCGACAACATCCCGTCCGCCCTGCCGCACATCCGCAGCGGCAAGCTGCGCGCGCTCGCCACCACCGGCGCCCGGCGCGACCCGACGCTGCCCGACCTGCCCACGATCGCCGAGGCCGGCGTCGCCGGCTACGAATCGGGCGTGTGGTTCGGACTGGCGGCGCCGGCGGGCACGGCGCGCGACATCGTGTCGCGCGTGGCGGACGAGGCGATCAAGGGGACGAAGTCGCCTGAGTTCGTCAAGCGGATGACCGAGCTCGGATACGTGATCATCGGCGCCGGACCGGACACCATGGCGGACATGAACCGGGCCGAGGTCGCCCGCTGGGGTCCGATCGTCAAGGCGTCGGGCGCGAAGGCCGAGTAGCCGACCTGGCCTCCGGCGCCCGCTCGCGGTCCACGCGGCGGGGCGCGCTCGGTACGGATCACAGTGCAGCAGCGGGCGGCGACCTCTTGTGACGGGCGGCGCGCACCGGGCGCCGAGATGTCGCGCGAAGGCACACGCCGCGAGGGCATGCGTCGCCCGCGATCCGCCGGCCGTCCCCGGCGCGGGCGGTCGCTGCGCACCGGCTTGTAGAGTGGGTCACCACGTCCTCGGCCCACGATGCGCCCCGCCCCTCCCCCAACGCCGCCCCCCGACAGCGTCGAGCCGCGCGCACGCGCGTCGGGCGAGCCCCTGGCGGCGCCGGGCACCGGCCCGGCCCGGCCACAGCCCGACGCGGGCCGCGGCGGCCCAGGGCCCCCGCGCGCCTCGGCAGAAGCTGTCGGGACCGCGCAAGCACGGGCAGACGCGGGCAGGGAGCGGCGCGGCAGCGGGCGTGCCGCGGCCACGCCGCCGCCCCGGCCCGACGCCGAACCCGAGGACACCCAGCCCCTTCCCGGCACACGCCCGAGGATCGGCCTGCCGATCCTGCTGCCGGCGACCGGCGCGGCGGTGATCCTGCTGGCTCACGGCCTGCTCGCGGCGCTGATCTACGGCCTGGACTGGACCCCCTCTCTCGGCATGCTGCTCGCCAGCAGCGCGGCGACCGGACTGATGGTCTCGGTCGTCTTGCTGTCGAGCGCGGGGACATGGCTGGGGCGGCGCATCGGCAAGATCATCGAGGTGCTCGAGCGCACCCAGGTGGGCGACTATTCCCAGCGTGTCGAGAGCGGTCTGCACGACGACGTCGGAATGCTGGCGCGCCGGGTGAACCTGCTGGTGTCGACGTCCGCGGCCCGCGAGAAGCGGATCATCGAATCCGCGCTGTCGGACCCGCTCACCGGCCTGCCGAACCGCACCCTGCTGACCGAGCGGATCCGCCATTCTCTGGCCATCTCGCGGCGGGCCCGCACGCCGTTCTGCGTCGCGGTGGTCGACCTCGACCGGTTCAAGTTCATCAACGACACGCTTGGCCACGCCGCCGGCGACACGGTGCTGCGCGAGGTCGCGCGCCGGCTGCGCGCGACGGTGCGCGAGACGGACACGGTCGCACGGCTGGGCGGCGACGAGTTCGTGCTGCTGCTGGTGGGCAGCGAGGACGCGGGCCGCGAGGTCTGCACGCGGATCCTGGCGGCGATGCGCACGCCGCTCGCGCACCGCGACCAGCTCATCGACATCGGCCTGTCGATCGGGCTCTCGGTGCATCCTCAGCACGGCGACGACGATGTCACGCTGCTGCGCCATGCCGACACGGCGATGTACCGCGCCAAGCGCCGAGGCGCCGGGGTCGAGGTGTTCGACGGCGAGCTGCACGAGGTGCGACGCAGCTACCTGTCGATGCTCGGCGAGCTGCGCACCGCCCTGCAGGGCCGGCAGCTCGTGCTCGACTACCAGCCCAAGCTCGACCTCACGAGCGGGCTGATCGTGGGTGTCGAGGGGCTGGTGCGCTGGAACCATCCGACCCGCGGCCGCGTGCCGCCCGGGGAGTTCATCCCGTTCGCCGAGCAGACCG
>JBIIPQ010000475.1:0-3497 GCA_044342535.1 Burkholderiaceae bacterium | reverse complement strand
CGTCGAAGGTCTTGAATCGCGAGTCGAACGGATGGATCTCGAACCCTTCGCGGTCGGCGGAGAACGAGGCGGCCCGCGGCCAGCCGTCCTCGATCTCGACCTCGTGCGTGTCGGTGCCGGGCGGGTTGAGCCGGACCTCCGGATCAGGCTCGTAGAAGTAGTAGTCGGGCGGCACGCCGTTGTCGACGGTGTACTGGAGTGTCGCGCGGACGGTTCTGGGTGGGCTCATGATCGGAGGTGGCGAGGGTGCGTTACGGAAGGGGTTTGGCGACGAAGCCCTCGACGATGTTCGTCCGGCGCCAGCACTCGAGCGGTTCGACGCGCTCGAGCAACCAGCGCTTGAGGTTCGGGTGGTCCGCGAGCGGGAGCTGCTGCCATCCGTGGAGGTGCATCGGCGAGGCGAGCGCGATGTCCGCGATCGTCGGTTTGGGCGTGCCGGCCACCCACTCGTTGTTCGCGAGGCGGGCGTCCAGGATCGCCGCGAGCTTGTGGAAGTTGGCGGCCTGCGCCTCGAGCACCTGTGCGTCGGCGGCGCCGCCGAGCAGCGGCTTCACGCAGTTCTCGACCAGGAAGACGTAGCAGGACGGGAACCAGCTCGAGGACTCCCACAGCAGCCAGCGGTTGACGTCGGCGCGGGTCTGCAGGTCCCGGGGGTAGGCGGCTTGCGCGCCGACCTTGTCGGCTGCGTACTGCAGGATCGCGTTCGACTCCCACAGCACGAAATCGCCGTCCTTCATCGCGGGAATGGATGCGTTCGGGTTCAGCGCCAGGTACGCGTCGGACTTCTGCTCGCCCTTGAAGTAGTCGACGTGCTTGAGCTCGTAGGGCGCGCCGATGAGCTGCAGGCCGGCGAGCACCTTGCGGCAGTTGACGGTGATGGGATCGGCATAGATCTGCATCGCGGTGTCTCCTCGTGGGGTTCGATGGCGGCGTTCCAGCGCCGCCTGCGTGGCAGTTTCATCGACTTGACCGTGTCCGAGAAAGCCGGTCGAATGCGAACGGATTGTCCGTGGATCGAGAACGATGGTCATCACGACCGACATGCTCGGCGCGTTCGTGAAGGTCGCTGAAACGCTGAGCGTCAGTGCGGCGGCGGCGGAGCTCGCCGTCGGCAAGGGGATCGTCAGCAAGCGGATCGCGCAACTCGAGGCGCTGGTCGGCGCGACGCTGTTCAGCCGCAGCACGCGTCGTGTGTCGCTCACGCCAGCCGGGGAGGCCTACCTCGACGGCGCACGACGCGCGCTGTCCGAGATGGCCGCTGCCCAGGAGCGCGTGCGCGACCTGCGCGAGGAGTTGACCGGAGGCATCCGGATCACCGCACCCGTCTCGTGGGGACAGCGAGTGCTCGCCGTGCGGCTACCCGAGTTCCTGCTGGCGTTTCCCGGCATCGGCATCGACCTGCAGCTCGTCGATCGCGTGATGGACGTCGGCCGCGAGCGGATCGACGTGGCGCTGCGCTGGTCGAACGCGCCGCCGTCGGCCGGCCTCGCGTCGGCGCCGGTCGCCGAGGTCGGCTGGCTGCTGGCGGCCGCTCCCGCTTTTCTCGAGGCTGCCGGCTGGCCGCGCCAACCCGAGGACTTGGCCGGGTATCCTGGTCTGTGCTACTGGCGTGATGGCGCCGACGACCAGTGGCGCCTGGTGCGCGGCGACGGCGCCGAACGAAGGCAGGTGCGGGTTGCGGGCCGCTACCACGTCGACAATCCCGAGGCGGTCGCAGAGGCGGCGATCGCAGGTCTCGGGATCGCGATGCTGCCCGACTACCTGTGCACGGCTGCGCTGCGCGATGGCCGTCTGCGGCGGGTGCTGCCGGACTGGACGCCCGTCACCAAGTTCGGCACCCGGATCACCGCGGTCGGTGCCCCCGAGCGGATCGGACTCGCCCGCGTGCAGGCCCTGCTGCGGTTCCTGAGGCACTCGACCGGCGCCTGAGCGCCTCGCTCGCCGCCTGCGAAGCCGCCCCCGGTTCAGACCCTGCGTGGGCGGATACGGAGGGTCGGCCACCATGCCGGGCGCGACGAACTGGATCGCGTCGGTCGGCTTCTAAGAGAAGAACGCGGCTCGCGCGTCGGGTCGCTGCACATCTCGCGCGCCTGCGCGGCGTGGTTGCGGCCGATGCAGTCGATGCGCCGCACCGGGAACCCCCGCTCGCTGCCGACGATCGGCACGGTGGTGTCGGCTGCGGTGAACGGCGTCTTCGGCGAGGTCGACGCGACGCCAGGCAGCACGCAGCCCGCGACCGCGCCAGCGAGCGCGGCAGTCGAGGTGTCGAGGATCGATCGATGGTCCATCGAGGTCTCCCTCCCTGTCGTCGTTCGACGTGCGGCCGCGAGGATACCGCGGCCCGCCGGCTCAGCGGCGCGCGCGGACGGCAGTCAGCGCGGCGCCCGCACCGGCGAGCGCCGCGCCCGCCAGCAGCGCGTTCGCGGCACCGATCGCCTGACCGACCCAGCCGAAGAACAGGCTGCCGATCGGCGTGGAGCCGATGAACATCGCGGTGTAGATCGCCAGCACGCGGCCGCGCTTGTCCTCGGGGGCGCGCAGCTGGATCGACATGTTGGTGGTGACGGCCTGCGCGATCGTCCCGATCCCCACGGCGACCATGCCGGCGATCGCGAGCGGCATCCATGCGGCGAGGGCGAAGACCGCGAGCCCGATGGCGGCGATCGCGTTGCCCGCGATCGCGATGGCCGGCAGCCCGTCGCGCGAGCGGCGTGCAGCCAGCGTCATCGCGGCGAGCATCGCGCCGAGCCCAGCGCTCGACAGGAACATCCCGACGTACTCCGGGTGGGACCCGTGCAGCTCGGCGACCGCCGCCGGCATCAGGTGCGAGTACGGCCCGACGCCGAATCCGAGGAGGAAGACGCCTGCGATCATGCGTGCGACGGTCGGGTCCGAGAACGCCTGCTTCCAGCCCTCGGCGTACTGCACGAGGAACGAGCCCGGGTTCGCGCGGCGCACCGCCGACTCGTTGGTGCGGATGCGCATCAGCTGCACCAGGGTCGCGGTCAGCGTCAGCGGATGCAGCAGGAAGCAGGCGGCCTCGCCGACCGCGCCGATCAGCAGCCCGCCGATCGCCGGGCCGATGAAGCGCGCGCTGTTGAGTGCGCTCGAATGCAGCGCGACCGCGTTGGGCAAGGCCGTGCGGTCCGGGACGATGTCGGCGAGGAAGGCGTTGCGGATCGGGATCTCGAAGGCGAAGGCCAGGCCGCGCAGCAGCGCCACCGCGACCAGCACCGTCGGCGTGACGTGACCGGTGAAGGTCAGCGCGGCCAGCACCAGGCCGAGCAGCGCGACCGCCCCGAGCAGCCCGATCAGCATGCGGCGGCGCGGGTAGCGGTCGGCCAGCAGCCCCGCCACCGGCGAGACCAGCAGCGTGGGGGCGGCCTGCGCGAAGCCGACCACGCCGAGCACCGCGACCGAGCCGGTCAGCCGGTACGCGAGCCACGCCATCGCGACGTTGTGCGCGAAGCCTCCGACGAGCGCGATCGCCTGGCCGG
>JBIIPQ010000119.1:0-11002 GCA_044342535.1 Burkholderiaceae bacterium | reverse complement strand
CTGAGAGGGTGTGAACGAAATGTTTTACGTCGTCAGTCTGGTAGCGAGGATACGCGCTTCGGCCAACCAGACCCACGCCAGCGGGGCCCAGTCTGATCGATCATGGTGTGCGATGAGGCGGCGGCAGCGCTCGTTCCAGGCGTGAGTGCGCTCGACCACCCAGCGCTTGGCCTGCACGACGAAGCCCTTGGCGACCACTGCGGGCCACAGCGGCTGTTGGGCGTCCTGCCAGGTGCCGGTGCTGCGGTTGCCAGGGTGGCGCACGACCTCCACGCTGATGCCGTGAGTCTGCTCGATGGTCCGGCTGCATTGGCCGCCGTAGGCGCCGTCGGCGTACAGCTTTTGCAGCCCAGGAACCTTGTTGCAAGCCTTGGCGACGACTTCGGCTGCTGCATCGCGATCCTGAACACTGGCGGCGGTGATCGTCACGGCCAGCAAGAGGCCCAGCGTGTCGACCACAAGATGACGCTTGCGGCCCTTGACCTTCTTGCCCGCGTCGAAGCCGGTGTTGCCGCCTTGCGCGGTGCTGCGGGTGCTCTGCGAGTCGATGATGGCCGCGGTGGGTTCGGGTGCCTTGCCGATGCGGTCGCGCCACTGCTGGCGCAGCCGGTCGTGCATCGCCTCGAACACGCCGGCGCTGCCCCAGCGCTTGAAGGACATGTAGACCGCCTGCCATGGCGGGAAGCTCTTGGGCAGCAGGCGCCAGGCACACCCGGTGCGCAGTGCATAGCAGCAGGCATCGACCATCGTGCGGCGCTCATAGCGGGGCGGTGCGCCGCGCTTGCCGTCGCGCTCGAACAGGTCTGCCACCAACGCCCACTCGGCATCGGTCAAGTCGGTGTTCATGCCGCTTGCGCCGTCACTGCGACGGTGCGCGTCGGTGTAGCCCACTCGCTGAGGCGCACGACCCTGCACAGCGGCGCGCTCGCCCGCGCGGCGCAGCGGCTTGAGTCGCTCGATACCGGCCTGCCGCAAGGCCTTGCGCACAGTCACCGGATTGACCTTCGTGCCGGTACGGCGAAACAACTCCCATGTGACTTCGTCAAGCGACGACCGGGGCTGCTCCTGCGTGATCGCCCGCAGTACGGCTGTGTGCTCGGCGTTCAACGAAGGCCTGCGGCCCGCTCGTCCCGCCTGCTTCTTCGCGCTGCTCGTCGCCATTCCCCGCCTCGTCGAATGCTGCCTCGATCAGCGCTTAACGGGCGAGCACATGCTTTCGTTTACACCCACTGAGACGCCCTACTTCTTCGGATCCAGCGCGTCCCTCAACCCGTCGCCGAACAGGTTGAACGCCAGCACGGTCAGGAAGATCGCGATGCCCGGGAACACCGCCATCCACGGCGCCTGCGTGAGGAAGCGCTGCGCGGTGTTGAGCATCGAGCCCCAGCTGGGCGCCGGCGGCTGCTGCCCGAGGCCGAGGAAGGACAGGCTCGCCTCGGCGATGATCGCCGCGGCCACCGCGAGCGTGGCCTGCACCATCACCGGCGGCAGGATGTTCGGCAGGATGTGGCGCAGCAGGATGCGCGCCGGCGGGTTGCCGACGGCGCGCGCGGCCTCGACCCAGTCCTCGGCGCGGGCGGCGAGCACCTGGCCGCGTGCCAGCCGCACGAAGATCGGCGTGGCGGTCACGCCGATGGCGATCATCGCGTTGCCCAGCGACGGCCCGAGGAACGCGGCGAGCGCGATCGCGAGGATCAGGAAGGGCACGGCGAGCATCGCATCGGTGACCCGTCCGATCACCGCGTCGACCCAGCCGCCGACATAGCCGGCGAGCATGCCGATCGGCACGCCCGCACCGACCGCGATGGTCACCGCGATCACGCCGGCCGACAGCGACGCCCGTGCCCCCCAGATGGTCCGCGACAGCAGGTCGCGGCCGACCTCGTCGGTGCCGAACCAGTGCGCCGCGCTCGGCGCCTTGCGCACCGCGGCCCAACTGGTGGCGAGCGGGTCGTAGGGCGCGATCCACGGCGCGAAGACCGCCAGCAGGCTCACCAGCACCAGCACCACGCCGCCGAAGACCGCGGTGGGCCGCGACAGCACGGCGCGCACGGCCAGCCGGCCGGGGCTGTCGCCGGTGTCGGGGGCGACGCCCGCGGGCAGGGCCGCGACGCCGGCGGGCTCGGTGCTCGCGGTCATGCCCGCAGCCTCGGGTTCACCATCACGTACAGCACGTCGGCCAGCAGGTTGAGCAGGATGTAGACGGTGGCGGTCACCAGCACCACGCCCTGCACCACCGCGTAGTCGCGGTTGAACACCGCATCGACGATCAGCTTGCCGAAGCCGGGGATCGAGAACACCTGCTCGGTGAGCACCGCCCCCGACAGCAGCGTGCCGAACTCCAGCGCGCCGAGCGTGATCACCGGCGTGAGGGCATTGCGCAGCGCATGGCGCAGCACCACCGCCCGCTCGCGCAGGCCCTTGGCGCGCGCGGTGCGCACGTAGTCGGCGCCCATCGCCTGCAGCATCGCCGAGCGCATGTGGCGCATCAGCACCGCGGCGATGGCGTTGCCGAGCACGAAGGCGGGCATCACGGTGGCGGCGAGCGACTGGCCGAGGTCCTCGAACGGACTCACGTAGCCCGAGGCGGGCAGCCAGCCGAGCTGCACCGAGAACAGGAAGATCAGCATGATGCCGAGCCAGAAGTTCGGCGTGGACAGCCCCCACAGCGCAAACACGTTGGCCCCCACGTCCCAGGCCGTGCCCTTCTTCACCGCCGACAGCACGCCCGCGGGGATGCCGATCAGCAGCGCGAAGGTCATCGCCATCGTCGCGAGCTGCAGCGTCACCGGCAGCTTCTCGGCGATGAGCTGCGAGACCGGCAGGCCAAGCCGCATCGACTCGCCAAGATCACCGCGCAGCACGCCACCAATCCAGTACAGGTACTGCATCGGCAGCGGCTGGTCGAGCCGGTAACGCTGGCGGATCTGCTCGATGACGGCCGGATCCTTCTCCTCGCCGGCCATCACCAGCGCCGGATCCCCGGGCAGCAGCTGCTGCAGCCCGAAGATCAGCATCGACACCAGGAACAGGGTCGGTATGAGCTGCAGCAGCCGGCGGGGCAGGAAGCTCAGCACGGGATCACTTCAGCCTGAGGTCCGTCACGCGGATCAGGCCGTCGGGCATGACCTTGAATCCCTCGAGGCGCGTGGTGTGCGCGAACAGCAGCGCGCGGTGGTACAGGTACAGCACCGAGCCCTCGGTCAGCCACTTGGCGGCGACCTGCTCGTAGAGCGCCTTGCGCTCGGCGACAGAGGTCACGCTGCGAGCCTTGTCGAGCAGCGCGTCGACGCCGGCGTCGCAGTACTTGCCGTAGTTGAGCGGGCCCTTGCACGAGGCGAACGAATAGAGGTTGCCGTCCGGATCGGTGCGGCCGCTCCACGCCAGCATGTAGAGCTGGAAGTTGCCCTTCTCGGCCTCGTTCAGCGAGGTCGCGAACTCGGTCACGCGGATCTTCAGGTCGAAGCCGGCCTCGGCCGCCATCGACTGCATCACCTCGGCGACCGCCCGGGTCTCGGGGTTGTTCGGCACCATGAAGTCGAGCTGCAGCGGCGGCGTGACGCCGGCCTCCTTGAGCAGCGCCTTGGCGCGCGCGACGTCGCGCTTGGGCGTCGGGAACTTCGGCTGGTAGTACGGGTTCTGCGGGCTCACCCACTGGTTGTTCGGGCTCTGCACGCCGTTGAACACCACCTGGTCGATCGCCTCGCGGTCGATCGCGAGCTCGAGCGCGCGGCGCACGCGCGCGTCCTTGCCGAGCGGGCTGTTGGCCTTCTCGCCGTTGGCCAGGTTCATCGTGATGCCCTGGTAGCCGAGCTCGAAGCCGCTGGCGAGCCGGATCCGGCTGTCCTTCTTGACCTCGCCGATGTCGGTGGCGAGCAGGCGCTCGAGCAGGTCGAGCTGGCCGGACTTCAGGTTGGCCAGGCGCACGGTCGAGTCCTGGATCGGCCGGTAGACGATGCGGTCGATCGAGACCTTCGACTTGTCCCAGTAGTCGGGGAAGCGGTCGACGACGATGCGGTCCTGCGCGACGCGCTCGGTGAACCTGTACGGACCGGCGCACACCGGCGCGGTGCCGAACTTGTCGCCGAGCGCGGTCGCGGCCTTGGGCGAGACCATCATGCCGGCACGGTCGGTGAGCTGCGCGATCAGCGGTGCGAACGGCGTCTTGAGCGCGAGGCGGACGGTGGTCGGGTCGACCACGGTCACGGTGTCGATCTGCGAGATCTCGGCGCGGCGGAACGAGCCCTGCATCGACAGGTGGCGGTCGAGGCTGAACTTGGCGGCGGCGGCGTCGAAGGGCTCGCCGTCGTGGAACTTCACGCCGGTGCGCAGCTTGATCGTGACCGTCTTGCCGTCGGCGGAGGTCTCGTGCGACAGCGCGAGCTGCGGGACGATGTTGAGCTTCTCGTCGATGTCGAAGAGCTTGTCGCAGATCGACGCGAACACGATGCGGCCGACGTAGGTGCGGGCGGTGCTCGGGTCGAGCGCGTCGGGGTCCTCGGCCAGGCCGATGCGAAGCGTCGTCTGCGCGCCGGCGGTGCCGGCGAGCGCGAGCGCGATCGCGGCGGCAGCCGCCTTCAGGGCATGGGTCGGGATCATCGGTCGGGTCCTCCTGGGGTCTCGGTTGTCGTGTGGGGCTCAGCGCACGAACGCGGCCTGAAGCCGCGCGAGCGCATCGTCGGGTCGGGTGGCGCGGGCGCGCGTCGAGGCGGGCGGCGCGATCGTCTTCCAGTGCCAGCAGGCCACCGACACGCCGTCGCCCGCCGCCTCGAGCGCGGGCGACTCGGTGCGGCAGCGTTCGTCGGCATGCGGGCAGCGGGTGTGGAAGGTGCAGCCCGGCGGCGGGTCGAGGGGGCTCGGCACGTCGCCGCCGATCGCGGGCTCGCGCCCGCGCGCGGCGGGGTCGGGGATGGGCACCGCCGACAGCAGCGCGCGGGTGTACGGATGGCGCGGGGCGCCGAACACCGCGGGCGCGGGGCCGGTCTCGACCAGCCGGCCGAGGTACATCACGCCGAGGTCGGTCGCGATCTGGCGCACCACCGCCAGGTCGTGCGAGATGAACACGTAGGCCAGGCCCAGGCTGCGCTGCAGGTCGCCGAGCAGGTTCAGGATCTGCGCCTGGATCGACACGTCGAGCGCCGACACCGGCTCGTCGCAGACGATGACCTTCGGGCCCGCGGCGAGCGCGCGTGCGATCGCCAGGCGCTGGCGCTGGCCGCCCGAGAACTCGTGCGGATAGCGGCGCGCGGCGTCGGCGCGCAGCCCGACCTGCGAGAGCAGCTCGGCGACCCGCGCGGTGCGCTCGGCGGGCGCGCCGCTGCCGTGCAGCAGCAGCGGCTCGGCGAGCATCGCGCCGGCGGTCATCCGCGGGTTGAGCGAGCCGTACGGATCCTGGAAGACGAGCTGGATGCGGCCGCGCAGCCGGCGCAGCGACGCGGCGTCGGCGGCGAGCAGGTCTTCGCCGCCCAGGGTCACGCGGCCCGCGTCGGGCTCGATGAGCCGCAGCAGCAGGCGCGCGACGGTGGACTTGCCGCAGCCCGACTCGCCGACGATCGCGAAGGTGCGGCCGGCCTCGACCTCGAAGGACACGCCGTCGACCGCGCGCACGTGCGCGGTGGCGCGACCGAACAGGCCGGTGCGCACCGGGAAATGCTTGACCAGGCCCTCGGCCTCGAGCGCGACGCTCATCGCGTCGCCCCGCATGGACAGCCGGCGGCCGCGCTCACGACACCGCCTCCAGCGCCGGCAGCGAGGCCGCGAGCACCTCGAGCGGTGCCTTCCAGCAGCGCGACAGGTGGCCCGGACTCACCTCGGCGAGCGGCGGCGCCTCGTCGCGGCAGCGAGCGTCGGCGAACGGGCAGCGCGCCGCGAACCGGCAGCCCGCGGGCATGGCGGTGGCCGCGGGCACCATGCCGTCGATCGCGGCGAGGCGCGCGCGCGGCGCGTCGATCGACGGGATCGCACCCATCAGGCCGACGGTGTACGGATGCTGCGGCATCGTGAAGAGCTCGCCGACCGACGCCTGCTCGACCACCTGGCCCGCGTACATCACGACCACGCGATCGGCCATCTCGGCGACCACGCCGAGGTCGTGCGTGATCAGCACGATCGCGGTGCCGGTCTCTTCGCGCAGGCCGCGCATGAGCTGCAGCACCTGCGCCTGGATGGTCACGTCGAGCGCGGTGGTCGGCTCGTCGGCGATCAGCAGCGCCGGCGCACACAGCAGCGCCATCGCGATCATCACGCGCTGGCGCATGCCGCCCGACATCCGGTGCGGATAGTCGTCGACGCGGCGCTCGGGCGCGGGGATGCGCACGCGGCGCAGCATGTCGATGGCCGCCGCACGCGCGGCCGCCGCGTCCATCCCGCGGTGGCGCACCAGCACCTCGGCGAGCTGCGCGCCGACGGTGAACGCCGGGTTCAGCGAGGTCATCGGCTCCTGGAAGATCATCGCCAGCCGGTCGCCGCGCCGGTCCGACAGCTCGGCGGCCGACATCCCGACCAGGTCGCGGCCCTCGAAGCGGATGCGCCCGGACACGCGCGCCGGCGGCGTCGGCACCAGCCCCATGATCGACAGCGCGGTCACCGACTTGCCGCAGCCCGACTCGCCGACGATGCACAGCGTCTCGCCCGGCTGCAGCGAGAAGTCGACGCCGTCGACGGCGCGCGCGGTGCCGCGCGGCGTGTCGAACGCCACCTGCAGCCCCTCGACCTGGAGCAGCGGCGTCACTGCGACGGGGCCTTCGGCGGCGGGTCCTGCGCGAGGCCGGCAAGCGCGGCGTCGATCACCGCGCGGTCCCAGGTGCCGCCCGGATTCGCGCGGGTCGCGAAGAAGGTCGCGAAGTGCACGAAGCGCTCGCGGCTGACGGCCTCGAGGCGCGCGAGCTCAGCGAGCGGATCGGGATGGTCGTCGACCCGCAGGTCGAGCGCCGGATACTCCTCGCTGGTGTGGATGCGCAGCGCCGCCGACTGCTTGCCGCGCTTGTCGCCGCCCACCGCCTCGCCGGCCTCGAGGGCGCGGATCAGACGCTGCGCGAACGGCAGCGCCGCACCCGCCTCGTAGGCGCGCGCGGTCTCCTCGATCACCTGGGGGCCAGCCAGCATGTTGCCGGCCACCGAGAAGCCCTCGCGCACGAGGTGGCCGCACCAAGGCACGCAGTCGGCACCGGTGTGCGCGGCGATGCCGCCGCGCGCATCCTGCAGGTGCAGCTGGCGGCTGCCGCGGCCCGGGTCGGCGGCGACGAGCGCGGCGACCACCGTGGCCGCGTCGAGCCCCTCGCGCAGCAGGCGCAGCCCGCGCGGGCCGAAGGTCGGGTTGATGAGGGCCTGCGTGGCGAGCGCGCCGACGCCGCCGTCTGCATGGGTGCACAACGCGCCGACCGCGAAGAAGCGCGTCGCGACCGCGACGCCGAAGGCGCCGCTGGCGGGGTCGCGCGCGACGATCGACCAGGTCATGGAGAGCCGGAGCCAGGAAGCGGAGGGGGCAGGATACGCCGGCGCGCGGCGTCTTCGGCGATCAACCGAGCGTCGGGGGCGGTGTTTGGAACGGCCACGCCCGGCTCAGCGTCCGGTAAACACCGGCGTGCGCTTCTCCATGAAGGCGCGCGCGCCCTCGAGGTGGTCGTCACTCGCGAAGCAGGCCGCGATCGCTGCCTTCGCAGCCGCCATGTCGCGCTCGCCCCCATCGCGCATGAGCTGCGCGGTGGTGAGCTTGACCGCACGCAGGGTCAGCGGCGCGTTCTCGGCCACCATCGTGCACCAGGCGTCGACGGCGGCATCGAACGAGGCCCGTGGCTCGACGCGCGACACGAAGCCCATGCGCAGCGCGTCGGCGGCGTCGAACACCCGTGCGGAGAAGAACACGTCGAGCGTGTTCTGCAGCCCGAGCACCGTGAGGAAGCGATCGACGCCGCCCGCGCCGTAGCCCAGGCCCAGGCGCGCGGCCGGCATCCGGAAGCGCGAGTCGTCGGTGCAGAAGCGCAGGTCGCAGGCGGCGGCGAGGCCCAGGCCCCCGCCCATGCAGATGCCGCGGATCTTCGCGACGACCGGCTTGCCGCAGCGGCCCGGCGCGAGGTAGGCCGCCTCGACCGCGGCGTCGTAGCGCGCGCGGGACTCGGCGGCATCGCGCTGCGACTCGAACTCCGAGATGTCGCCGCCGGCGACGAAGGCACGCTCGCCCTCGCCCTCGATCACGACGAGGCGCACCTCGGGGTCGGCGTCGAGCGCCTGCAGCAGCGGCGGCAGCGCCTCCCACATCGCGAGGTTCATCGCATTGAGCTTCTCGGGGTGGGCGATGACGACACGACCGATCGGTCCGTCTCGGCGTGCGGTGACTTCGGGCATCGGGGGGCTCCGGCTGCGCGCGGGCCGGCCGGCCGGCGCGGCGCGCAGCATACCGCGCACGGCGGCCCGGCGGTCACCGCCGCCGGCACCGAACGCCGGGCGCGGCGGTGCCCCCCCCCCCCCGCGGTGCCCCCCGCGGTGAGCCCCCATCACGCGGTTACCATCTGACCGTCCTCCCTGCCCGTGCCCCGACCGTGCTGCCCGACACCGACACCGCTCCCGAACACCTCGACGTGCTGGTCGTCGGCGCCGGCATCTCGGGCCTGAGCGCCGGCTGGCACCTGCTGCAGCGCTGCCCGGGCAAGACGGTCGCGATCCTCGAGGCCCGCCACGAGCTCGGCGGCACCTGGAGCCTGTTCCGCTATCCGGGGATCCGCTCCGACTCCGACATGTACACCTTCGGCTTCGGCTTCCGGCCGTGGCCGGGTGCGCAGGCGATCGCCGACGGCGACTCGATCATGCGTTACCTGCACGAGACGGCCCGTGACGCCGGGCTCGATGCACTGATCCGCTGCGGACACCGCGTGATCGGCCTCGCCTGGTCGAGCGCCGACGCACGATGGACGGTCGAGGTCGAGCGCGCCAGCGGCAAGCGCACCGTGCTCACCGCTGGCTTCGTCGTGATGGCCAGCGGCTTCTACGACTACGCGCGCGGCCACGACCCCGCGTTTCCGGGTCGGGAGACCTTCGGCGGACGCATCGTGCATCCGCAGCTCTGGCCGCAGGACCTCGACTGGGCCGGCAAGCGGGTGGTGGTGATCGGCAGCGGCGCCACCGCGGTCACGCTGGTGCCGGCGATGGCGAAGGACGCCGCGCACGTGACGATGCTGCAGCGCTCGCCGAGCTGGATCCTGTCGCTGCCCGGGGAGGACGCCATCGCTCGGGTGCTCGGCCGTGTGCTGCCGGATCGCCTGCGGTACGCGATGGTGCGGGCCAAGAACGTGCTGGCCGCGCGCCTGCTCTTCGCCGCCTGCCGCCGCTGGCCCGACCGGGTGGGCGCGAAGCTGCTGGAGTGGGCGCGTCGCCAGTTGCCGCCCGGCTACGACGTCGAGCGCCACTTCAGGCCGCGCTACCGGCCCTGGGAGCAGCGGCTGTGCATCGTGCCCGACGGCGACTTCTTCACCGCGATCCGCGGCGGCCGTGCCTCGGTGGCGACCGACCATGTCGAGTCCTTCGACGAGACCGGCATCCGGCTGCGCTCGGGCGAACACCTCGACGCGGACGTGATCGTCACCGCCACCGGGCTCGAGCTGCAGCTGCTGTCGGGCGTGGTGCCCACCGTCGACGGCCGGCCGGTCGAACTCGCGGCCCGCCTGCCCTACAAGGGCATCATGCTGTCCGACGTGCCGAATCTGGCGATGGTGTTCGGCTACACGAACGCGTCGTGGACGCTGCGCGCGGACCTGGTGGCCGCCTGGGTCTGCCGAGTAGTGAACGAGACCGACCGCGTCGGCGCACGCTGGTGCGTGCCGCGGCCGCGGCCGGGCGACATCGGCACCGATCCCTTCGTCGACTTCTCGTCGGGCTATTTCCAGCGCGCGGCCGCGCGGCTGCCGAAGCAGGGCGCGCGGGCGCCGTGGCGGGCCGACCAGGACTACCTGCTCGAACGCCGGACGATCGGCCGCGCACCGCTCGATGACGGGGTGCTGCGCTTCGAGGGCGGCTGAGAGAGGGCGGCTGAGAGAGGGCGTACGATCCGCGCTCCGGCCCGTCCGCCGCGGCCCGTCGTCCGATCCCACGCCCAACGATCCCACGCCCATGCCCGCGCCCACCGTACTCGACCCCGCTTCGCTCGACCTCGCCCGCTGGATCCGCCCGGGCGATACCGTCCACGTCGGCCAGGGCTGCGGCGAGCCGCTGGTGCTGTCGCAGGCGCTGGTCGCGCAGCGCCACCGGCTGCCGGACACCACGGTGCTGCTGTTCACCGTGATGTCCGACACCTTCCGGCCCGAGCACGCCGACGCGCTGCGCTTCCGGGCGACCGCGGTCACCGCGGGCACGCGGGCGCTGGCCTCGGCGGGCGCGATCGACGTGATTCCCGCGCACTACGGCGACCTCGACCGGCTGTGCGCCGACGGCGACGTGCGCGCGGACGTGGTGCTGGTGCAGGTCAGTCCGCCGGATGCGAACGGACGCGTGACGCTCGGCGCCTCGCACGACGCGGCGCTCTCGCTGATCCCGCGCGCGCGCACCGTCATCGCCGAGATCAACGCGAACGCGCCGCGCGTGCGGTCCGAGGCGACGTTCGCGCTCGAGGACTTCGACGCCGTCATCGAATCGGACCGCCCGCTGGTGCAGACCCGCTGGCCCGAGCCGGGCGAGGTCGAGGCGCGGATCGGCGCGCACGTCGCCGCGCTCGTGCCCGAACGCGCGACCCTGCAGCTCGGCATCGGCGCGATCCCGGACGCGGTGCTCGCCCGCCTCGTCGACCGGCGCGGCCTCGGCTTCCACTCGGGGATGATGAGCGACCGCGTGGTCGACCTGATCGAGTGCGGCGCCATCGACGACGCGCACAAGGGCATCGACGAGGGCAGCGCGGTGACCGGGATGCTGCTCGGCACCGAGCGGCTCTTTCGCTTCGCGAACGAGAATCCGCGCGTCGCGGTGCGCCGCCCGTCGTACACGCACGGCGCGCTGGTGCTGGCCCGCGTCAAGCGCC
>JBIIPQ010000474.1:0-3506 GCA_044342535.1 Burkholderiaceae bacterium | reverse complement strand
GTGGTCGATGGCCGCGTTCGCGGCAGAGGCCGCCGACGACAGGCCGCGGGCCTCGATGATCGCGGCGCCGCGCTTGCCGACGGTCGGCAGGAACGTGTCCCGGTTCCACGCATCGTCACCGATCATCGCCTTGACCGACTGGCCGCCGATGGTGGCGAACCGATAGTCCGCGTACATGGTCGGCGAGTGGTTGCCCCACACGCAGAGCTTCTCGATCGATGCGACCGGCTTGCCGGTCTTGGCCGCGATCTGCGACAGCGCGCGGTTGTGGTCCAGGCGCAGCATCGCGGTGAACTGCTTCTTCGGCAGGTCCGGCGCCGACTTCATCGCGATGTACGCGTTGGTGTTGGCCGGATTGCCGACCACCAGCACGCGCACGTCACGGCTGGCTGCGGCGTTCAGGGCCTTGCCCTGCGCGGTGAAGATCTGGGCGTTGGCGGCCAGCAGATCCTTGCGCTCCATGCCCGGGCCACGGGGGCGGGCGCCGACGAGCAGCGCGTAGTCGGCGTCCTTGAACGCCGTGGCCGGATCGCCGTGGGCGGTCATGCCGGCGAGCAGCGGGAACGCGCAGTCCTCGAGCTCCATCATCACGCCCTTGAGCGCCTTCTGGGCCTTCTCGTCGGGGATCTCCAGCAGCTGCAGGATCACCGGCTGGTCCTTGCCGAGCATGTCGCCGTTGGCGATGCGGAACAGCAGCGAATAGCCGATCTGGCCTGCGGCGCCGGTCACGGCGACTCGTTTGGCGGGCTTGGTCATGGTCGTCCTTCGGGGGGGGCTGGAGGGGGACTTCGGCTCGAGCGCGAGTGTAGGAGCGGCCTCGGGCGATGTCAACTTGGATCTATAACTTCTATAAGACAGCAGATACTGGACAAGCGGGGCCGGACATGGTCAGATCCGAAGGATGAGCACGGTCACGTTCAGCCCGCTCTACCGGCAGATCCGCGATCGGCTGGTGCACAGCCTCCAGGCCGGCGAATGGCGGCCGGGCGAAGCCATTCCGAGCGAGATCGACCTGGCTGCCCGCTACGGCGTCAGCCAGGGCACGGTCCGCAAGGCGATCGACGCGCTGTCGGCCGAGAACCTCCTGGTGCGCCGCCAGGGCCGCGGCACCTTCGTCGCCAGCCACCAGGAGGCCCGGGCCCAGATCCGGTTCCTGCGGCTGCGTCCCGACGACGGTGGCGAGCCGCGCCAGCCGAGCAGCCGGTTCCTCGAGTGCCGTCGCCTGCGCGCGCCCCTGGAGATCGCCCGTGCCCTCGACATGAAGGCCGGCGACGCGGCCGTGACGATCCGCCGCCTGCTCGAGTTCGACGGCGAGCCGATCGTGCTGGAGGAGATCTGGCTGCCGGGGTCGACCTTCCGCGGCCTGACCGCCGAGCGGCTCAACGCGTACAGCGGTCCCCTTTACGCATTGCTCGAGACCGAGTTCGGCACCAGGATGATCCGTGCGAGCGAACGGCTGCGCGCGGTGGCTGCCGGCGAGGCCGAGGCCCGTGCGCTCGGCGTCGCGACCGGCGAGCCGCTCCTGCTTGTCGATCGCGTGTCCTCGACATACGGCGACAAGCCGGTCGAGGTCCGGCGGGGCTGGTATCGGACGCATCATCATCACTATTTCAACGAGCTGAGCTGAGAATTGGTGCGCCGCGAGATTTGCGTCAGAATGACGCGGTTTTGCCCGATCGAATAAAACGGGGAGGTCGGGGGCGAGGGGTCCGTCCGCGCGAGCGGCGCAGGCTCCGATGCAACCTCCGTCGTGCCCGAGCGTCCACTTCACCAAGAGCACCGTCCGAGGCATCCATGGCCGACATCGCAGCCCAGAAAGCGCGACCGCAGTACCGCAACATCGGCGTCAACCAGATCGTGTCCTACCGGCTGCCGCCAGCCGGCATCGTCTCCATCCTGCATCGCATCAGCGGCGCGCTGCTGTTCCTCCTCGGCATCCCGTTCTCGCTCTACCTGCTGCAGGAGAGCCTCACCAGCGAGCTGAGCTTCCAGTCGTACCGCGCGATCGTCGGGAGCATCCCGGGCAAGCTCGTGCTGCTGGTGCTGATCTGGGCGTTCGTGCACCACGCGATCGCCGGCATCCGCTACCTGCTGCTCGACCGTCACGTCGGCATCCAGAAGGACGCCTCGCGGACTTCGGCCAACGCGGTGCTCGGCATCACGGTCGCGCTGACCGCGGTCCTCGCGCTCAAGCTGTTCGGAGCGTTCTGAGATGACGACACGTCGGATCGTCGTCGGCGCCCACTACGGGCTGCGCGACTGGCTCGCGCAGCGTGTCTCCGCGGTCGTGCTGCTGGCCTACACGCTCCTGCTGCTGGGAGCGGTCCTCTTCACCCGCGACCTCGACTACGGCTCCTGGGCAGGCCTGTTCTCGACGGTCTGGATGAAGGTCGCGACGCTGCTCGCGGTGCTGGCCCTCATCTGGCACGCCTGGGTCGGCGTGCGCGACATCTACATGGACTACATCAAGCCGACGGGCGTTCGGCTGGTGCTGCAGGTCGCCACGGTGGTGGCGCTGGTCGGTTACGCCATCTGGGCAGTGATCATTCTCTGGAGAGTCTGAGTTGGCTGAAGTCCTGAATCAACTCGCGAACGGGCTGCCGCGCCGTCGATTCGACGCGGTGATCGTGGGCGCCGGCGGCGCCGGCATGCGCTGCTCGCTGCAGCTGGCCGAGGCCGGCTACAACGTGGCCGTCCTGTCCAAGGTGTTCCCGACCCGGTCCCACACCGTGGCCGCGCAAGGCGGCATCGGCGCATCGCTCGGCAACATGAGCGAGGACAACTGGTACTGGCACATGTTCGACACCGTCAAGGGCTCCGACTACCTCGGGGACCAGGACGCGATCGAGTACATGTGCAAGATGGCCCCGCAGGTCGTCTACGAGCTCGAGCATTTCGGCATGCCGTTCGACCGCAACGCCGACGGCACGATCTACCAGCGCCCGTTCGGCGGCCATACCGCCAACTTCGGCGAGAAGCCGGTGCAGCGCGCGTGCGCCGCCGCCGATCGGACCGGCCACGCGCTGCTGCACACGCTCTACCAGCGCAACGTGCGCGCGCGCACCCAGTTCTTCGTCGAATGGATGGTGCTCGACCTCATCCGCGACAGCGAGGGTACCGTGCTCGGCGTCGTCGCGCTCGAGATGGAGACCGGTGAAGTCATGGTCCTCGAGGCCAAGGTCACGGTGCTCGCCACGGGCGGCGCGGGCCGCATCTGGGCCGCCTCGACCAACGCCTTCATCAACACCGGCGACGGCATGGGCATGGCGGCACGGGCCGGCATCCCGCTCGAGGACATGGAGTTCTGGCAGTTCCACCCCACCGGCGTGGCCGGCGCGGGCGTGCTGATCACCGAGGGCGTGCGCGGCGAGGGCGGCATCCTGCTCAACAAGGACGGCGAGCGCTTCATGGAGCGCTACGCGCCCACGCTCAAGGACCTGGCGCCGCGCGACTTCATCTCGCGCTCGATGGACCAGGAGATCAAGGAGGGCCGGGGCGCGGGCCCA
>JBIIPQ010000118.1:0-11036 GCA_044342535.1 Burkholderiaceae bacterium | reverse complement strand
CCATGACGTCCGCCGGCGCCGACGCGTCGGCCGCCGGCGCATCGACCGTGCGCAGACCGTTGCGCCCGAGCGCCACCCGCACCGCCTGCACGATCGCCGCGCGCTCGGCCGCGACCGGATGATCGACGATCACCGCCACGGCGGGCAGCGTCTCGGAACGCGGCGCGGCAGGCACGAAGACCGACTGCTGCCACTGCGACAGCGAGCGATCGATCGCCGAGGCCACCTGCGCGACGCTCGCGTCGGGCGGTGGCGGATCGACGTCGTAGCCGAGCGAGTTGTAGATCCGGCCCCAGGCAGCCTGGGCGTTTGCGTACGCGATGTGGCGCTGGTACTCGGACAGCAGCGCGCGTGCCTCGTTGCGGATGACCTCGAGCTCGCCCTCGGCGCGCGCCGCGGCGGCCGACCGGGCATAGCCGAGGATCCGCTCGTCGACGGAGGCGCTGGTCGAGACCTGCTCGTACTCGGAGACGGTCAGCCCGAACCGCAGCGTGGCGACCCGGACCTGCGTCATGATCGCCATCGCCTGGGCCATCCGGCGTGCCTCGTCGACCTGCTTCTGCGCCTCGTTCGCGCGCATCAGGCTCGGGATCGACGCGAGCCGGAACAGGTTCATGCCCAGACGCATGCCGCCGTCGACCCAGGAGTTGTCGAGCAGGAACCGGTTCGAATCGTAGCGTCCGGACACGTCGATGCTCAAGCCGGGCAGCGCGGAGACGATCGCGCGCCGCACCTCGTTGGCGGTGATGCGGCTGCGGTAGTCCTCCTCGCGCAGTTCGGGCCGACGGTTCAGCGCGATCTCCTCGAGCTGCGCGACGTCGGTCGGCGCTGCCGGCAGCGGCGCCATCTCGGCATCGACCAGCGTGAATGCGGTGCCCGGCGGCAGGTTCATCAGCGCCGCAAGCTCCTGCTTGGACAGCTCGAGCTCCTGGCGCCGATACTGCAGCAGCACGATCGCGTCGAGCAGCGCGCGCTGGTAGGCGAGGACCTGCGGCTGCGGCATCAGGCCCTGCCGCTCGATGCGGCGCGCGTCGTCGAGCGCCTTGCGGCTTCGCTCGAGCAGCACGTCGATGCGGCCAGAGAGCCGCTGGGCGCCGAGCGCACGCCAATAGGCATTGCGCGCATCGACCAGGATGTTCTGGACGACCTTGCGCTTGCGCTCCTCGGCGATCATCACCTGGTCGGCCTGCTGGCGCGCGCGATAGTACGAGACGCCGAAGTCCAGCACGTTCCAGGAGAACTCCGCGCTCGCGATCGAGCGGGTACGCTCGGTCGAGGTCTGGTGGAACAGGCTCTCGAAGCCGGTCTCGACGGTCTGCGTGCGCGAGCCGTCACCCGGGGAGCGCGTCACGTAGCCCGCGTTCAGCAGCACCCGCGGGAACATGTCCCAGCGCGCGACGTCGAGCAGCCCCTGCGACAGCGCGCCTTCCATCGCCTTGAGACGGAAGTCCTGGTTGTACTTGAGCGCGCGCGCCGCGACCTCGGAATAGGCCATCGGACCGCCGACGGCCTCCTGGTCGACGAACATCTTCGCGCGATCGGCCGTCACGCGCTTCGAGACCTCGGCGTCGGTGGCGGGCGTAGGGGTGATCGCACAGCCGGCGAGCGCCAGCACGGCGAGCGCGAGCAGCGGGACGAGACGTCGATGCGGGGCGCCGGACGGCGACGAGGCGTGGGCGATTCGGACGTTCATGAGTGGGTACGAGTTCGGTGACATGGCAGGCACCGTCAGCACTGCCGCGCGGGCGGTGCTTTCGGAACGACGTTGGCAGGCGCGCGGAACTTCTTCTTCTGCACGCTCAGCTGTTCGCTGAACGACGGGGCAGGACGGGCGAGCGAGTCGGGCAGGATGCGCTTGACCGGCTTTGGCTTGGGTTTTGGAGGCGGCTCGCAGTCGTCGGCGGGTCCGAGCGTGCGCTCGGTCGCGCCCGCGACCGCGGTGGCGGGAGCGACGATCGCCGGAGCAGCTGCGGCAGCGGCGACCACGGGCGCCTGCAGCGGTGTCCAATCACGCGTCGGGCCGATGCGCTCCTCACCGAACAAGCCATCGACGCGGTTCGACGGGAACAGCCCGCCTGCATCGAGGTCCAGCCGCCCGGCGCCCGCATCGAGCCGGAATCGGTCGGCGGACATCGCGTCGCGTGCTTCGGTGACCGCCTGCCGCACATACTCGCCGGGTACGGCGCCCAGGCTGGGGGGCGCCGCGAGCGTGCCGAGCGCATAGGGCTGCAGCATCGCCGCCTCGCTGGCGATCGGGCCGCCGGTGACACCCGTGACGCCCGGTTCTCCGGCGATCGCACGGACCGCGTCCGAGACCAGGGTCGGACCCGGGTCCGGAACGGAGAACCCGGCTCCCGGGCTGGGCGCGAGCCCCTGCCCGGGCGGTGTCGGATCGAAGAAGAGCACCAGCGGCAGCGTCGACGCCACGCCCAACGGGCCGGGCGCGGGCAACGCGGGTGCCGGGAGCGGCGCGGTCGGACGCAGCGAGATCGAGATGCTGCCCGATGCACTGTTGCCCGACGGATCGGTGACGGTGTAGGCGAGCGTCCCGCCCGGCAGCGTGCCGTCCGCCGACGGCGATGCAACATAGCCGGGGGTGGGCTCGAACAGCAGTGCCTGCAGGTCCGTGACGCGCAGCACATCGTCGGGTCTCACCGGTGTGCCATCTGGCCGCACGAAGGTGCCCGCCTCGGGACGCAGGATCGCGTCGACGCGCACCGTCAGGTCCGGTGTGGGCGTGTCGACGTCGGTCACCACGGGCGGGACAACCGACGGAGGCGGCGCTCCGGGAAGACGCTCCTGATCGACGACCTGGGAGATCGAGCCTGCCGTCGGCGGCTCGTTGCCTTCGATGGTGATCGTGAGCGTGGTGGTGGCAGTGGCGCCCGACGCATCCGAGATGGTGTAGCTGAACGTCTCGATCAGCGTCTCTCCGGGTCGCAGCGCGAGCACCGCGGCATCGGTCTGATTGAGGCTGTAGGTGTAGCGGCCGTCCGGGCCGATGAAGACCGTGCCGTGGGCACCTGTCACGGGCATCCCCACGCCTGCGCCAATGGGTCCGCTCGCCGGGCCGGCAACCACGCCTTGCACCGACAGTAAGTCGCCCGCGTCGGGATCGCGATCGGGTCTGTCCGTCGGTCCGCCCGCAGCCACGACGTTCCCGGAGGCCGTGCCGACGCCGCCGGCACGCACGCGGTTGGCATCGGGGACCGCGACGGGTGCGTCGTCGACGCCGGTGATCGTGATGGTGATCGTCGTGGTCGACGTGGCACCGGACGGATCGGAGATGGTGTACGAGAACTGGTCCTGCACCGACTGGCCCGCCGGTAGGTCGATCGAGGGCCGGTAGGTGTAGGCACCGTCGGCCTGCAGCGTCAGGACGCCGAGCGGCGTCACGATCGAAGCGCCCACGCCACCCGACAGCGGCCCGGTCACGACGCCGGCGGTCACGCCGTTCACCGTGCGGACGTCGCCGTCGAGGTCGATGTCGGCGACGTCGCCCGCAGCATTGCCAACGATTGCAGCACCGTCGGCGACGCTCTGGTCCTCGGTGATCGTCCGGGCATCGGGGCGGGCCACCGGTGCGTCGTTGACGCCGATGATGGTGATCGGCACCAAGCGCTGCGCGAACAGGTTGTCGTCGACCGGGTCGCTCGGCAGGCCGTCGCCGTTGGCGTCACCCGCGTTGCCCCGATCGTCGACACGAACCACGAGCGTGTCGGACCCGCCGGCGTTGATGGCACCGCGATAGACGAGCGTCGCGAGAGTCGCGTTCAGGTCAGCGACCGAGCCGGTCAGCGTTACCGTCTGCGAGCCGACACCGGTCGCAACCACCGTGCCCGACGCCACGATGGCCAGCGTCCCGCTGCCCACGTTCAACGTGACCAGATGCGCCGTGCTCGCCCCCCCGTCGGGGTCGGCAACAGCGACGCCGGCGATCGCCACCGAGACATCCTCGGCGACCGTTTGCGGCCCAGGGACGGAGACAGTGGGCGCATCGTTGCGCTGCACGTAGCCGATGTCCCGGTCGGCGTAGGCGACACCGCCTGCCACCGTCAGCCTAATGGTCGCGTCGGTCGGGCTGCCCTGCACGTCGACGCGGGCGCGGACCTCGCCGAGCAAGCCGTTCGCGTTCGCGATCACGGTCGGGGCGGTGATGCGGACTGCACCGTCGGGGACGGCCCCGAATGTGTAGGCGCCCGTAGCATCGGTTGTTGTCGTGAAGCCGAGGTCGTCGGCGGATCCGAAGGTGCCGTCCGGGCCGGCGTGCGTCAGCGTGACGGTGACGCCGGCCAAGCGCGGCTCGCCTGCGCCGATCGCGCCGTCCGGTGTGCCGGTATCGTCCCACAGGTGCCCGGTCAGCGTACCCAGGCCCGCGGGATCGGCGTCGCGATAGACGTTGACCGCTGCACCGTAGTCCGAGGTGCTGCCGGTGCGCTCGCCGGTGGTCGACGTGACGACCGTGCCCGCGCTGGTGACAGTGGTCAATGCGACGCCACCGGTCGACAGGGAGGTGTAGGTCACCACCGCATCGCGGGCGGGGACGGTCTGTGCGAGGTCGGCCACCGTGGCGACGTAGCGGATGCTGACCGAGGCGCCCGCGGCCAGCGAGGGCAGCCGCACGTCCACGCCGCTCGCGTCGCTCGCGTTGCTGCCACCCACGGGGATGCCGGTGACCGTTCCGGCGCCGACGAATGCGAGGTTGACCGCGCCCGCGAACACATCGACCAGCCGCACATCGTAGGCGGCCTGGTTACCGGTGTTGGTGAAGGTGGCCTCGAAGATGACCTGCGAGCCCGAGACCGCAACGATCCGCTTGTCGAGGTTGACGATCGAGGGCTCGCCGACGGTAACGCCGACGACGTTCGACAGTGCAGGGCTGACGCCGTCAGTGCGCCAGTCGAAGCTGACGTCCCAGGGGGGCGAACCGGTGCTGCCCGCAGAGGCGTTGTCGACTACCGCGTTGAACTCGACGACGACGAACTCCTTGTCGGCGTCGCGGTCGGTGTTCGTCAGATCCCCCAGCAGGAAGCGCGGCGAAGTTCCGGCGGTCATCACGGTGCCACCCGGGATCGCGACGCCCAGGACATCGACGATCGCCCCACCTGGCACCGTTCGGATCGGGGTGATGCCGACGATCGAGGCGGCATTGGCACCGCCGCCGAGCACGTCGTACGCGGATCCGGCCAATGTGCTCGAGTCGATGCCCGTGCCGCCGCCGTTCGCGACGAACACGATGGTCGCGGAGCCGTCGTTCACGAAGCGCAGCCCGGCGGGAAGCGTTGGGGCGATCTCGGCGCCGGCCGCAGTGCCTTCGGGTACCTGGACCACCATGCGCAAGCGCACCACTTCGCCAGGGACGACCGTGGTGCCCGCCGAGCCGGGCTCTGACGAGGCCACCAGCGTCAGCACCGGTGTCTGCGAGCCGACGGTCACCGGGGCGTTGGCGACCACACGGTAGTCGTTGAGCGCGGCCCCCGGGTCCGTCGTGGTCCCGGTACGCTCGAAGTCGCCGACGTCCGTGAACGGCGACAGCGCGGTGTTTCCGGTGCCAGGCAGCGAGCTGAACAGCAGGGTCGCGCTCTGGTCGAAGGTGGCCCCGATCGCGGCCGAGTCGGTGACGCGGGCTTCGAAGCGAATCACGATCTGCTGGCCGGCGTCGAGCCGGACCCAGTTGCCGACGATGCCACTGCCGCCGAAGGCGGCGCTGCCGCCGCCGGGTGCGCTCACGATCTGCAGCGAGTCAGGCTCGTAGCTCAGCCCGGCCGGCACCAGGTTGGCGACGGCGAGGTCGACGTCGAACGCAGGCGGGCTGCCCGCCTGGGCGGTGATGGTCAGCAGATAGCCCACCAGGTCCCCGGCGTCGGGGCGCGGTACGGTGGGCACGAGCGCCACCGACAGCGAGGGCTCGACGACCCGGACGTTCGGCGCCGAACGCGAGACGCTCGCATCGGCCGTCTCGAGCTGCGCGACGTTGTCGAGCAGCCGGCCTTGCTGGTTCGCCGCGACGTTCGAGACGACGACGGTATAGCGCACGGTGATCGTCTCGACCGCCGCGTTGTCGGTGTTCGCGTTGGTGATCGTGCCGAACGGGATCGTGATGCGGTTCGCATCGCCGCCCGCCGATACCGGCGCCACCGAGCCGGGATCCGGCGCGCCGCCGGCGATCGTCACGCCGGACGAGGGCGTGATCGAATCGATCGACACGAAGGACAGGCCGGGATCGAGGGTGTCGATGAACTGCGCCCCGGTGAGGGTGCCCTCGGGCACGGTCACCCTGACCTCGTAGGTGACCCGCTCGCCGACGACGACGTCGAGCCCGGCGGTGGTGCCGGCAGGTTCGCTGGTGCCGACGACCACCTTGTCGAGGGCCGGCAGCGCCACGACGACCGCGGCGACGTCGCTCGGGTCGGTCGTGGCGAAGTCCGTGCCGCCGTCGACGCCCGCGAACCGGGTCAGGGTGGCCGACGACGTCAGCGTGGCCCCGGCCTCGACACCGGACAGCACGCGGGCGTCATAGGTGACGACCAGGACGTTGCTGCCGGGCGCGGTCGCAGCGCCGCTCGCGTCGCGTGTTCCACGGAGCGCACCGACGTCGTCGATCGTCCCGGCGATGCCGTCGACACCGCGGCCGTCCACGAGCTGCAGCCCGGACGCGCCGAACAGCGCGTCGATGGCATCGGCCTGCGAGGTGATTGCGCTGCCGTCGCCGCGCAGCAGGTTCGCGAGCGCTCCGGCCGAGCCGTCGTAGACGACCGTGCCATTGCCGAGCGTCAGGCGCAGGTTCGCGATCGACGCGGGGTCGATGCCCGAGGGAAGCTCGTCGCGCAGGGTCACGTCGAACGCGCCGCGCGCGGATTGGCCGAGGTTCTGCACGATGATCGCGAACCGCAGCGTGTCGCCCGCGTCCACCTGACTCACGTCGGCATCGAGTGTCGCGACCTGCGCATCGGCCACGGTCGCGAATCGCGCATCGGCGCCGGCGTCGCCGGCCGGCCGGATCAGCGCCTCGCTGCCGACGGTGGAGTACACCGGATCGAACGTGGAGGTCGCGACATCGACGTCGTCCTGCACCACGCCCTTGTAGATCGACAGTGCCGGCGCCGTGAGCTGCAGCATGGCGATCGACTGGGAGAGGATCGGCTCGGCCGCGGTGCTCGTCCCGTCGGCCTGGGCCTGGGCCGTCAGGAAGAGCCCGTCGACGAAGGACCTGTCGGACGCGGTGACCGTGAACGCGACGCGGATGGTGACCGGCGTGTCGGTCCCGTCTTCGCGATCGCCGAAGAAGAACTGCAGGCCGTTCGCGGTGGGGATCGCGCTCACGGTCGGCGTGGGCGCACCGCTGCCGTCGCCGCCGATCGCCTGGAACGAGAACTGACCGGTCGGCGGCGTCGGATCGTAGGCCCCGGTGCCCTGCACGAATGCGTTCGGCGTACTGTCGCCGTCGGGATCGGTGACGTCGAAGATCGGCAGCGGCAGGTAGGCGGTCAGCCCGAACTGCTCGAAATCGCCGGTCGGGACGGTGTACGTCATCACGTAGGACACAGTGTCCCCGGGTCCGATGCGGATCGGACCGGGCGGGCCGCCGGTGACGTCCTGCCCGTTTCGGCCGACCACAGCGATCGCGACCGTGCTGCTGGCGATCCGGTCGGACACGCGGGTGTCCTCCGACTGAAGCAGCAGGCCCCGCCGTGCGGGGTCGAGCGAGGCATCGAGCACCGTGGCGGTGATCACCGCGTTGTTGACCAGGCGGTCGGCCTCGTTGAGATCGCGCTGCGTCGACGATGCCGCCGGGTCACCCGCCACGTCGGGGGGTGCGACGCGATACTGCTCGAGCACCTGAGCGGAGAACGTCAGGCGCAGCGTCGTCGGCCCGTCGCGCGAGGCGTCGTCACCGAACAGGTCGCCGATCAGCACCGGCCCGGCGCCGCCCTGAAGCGCGGCCCGGAGGTCGAACGCGACGACCTCACGCCCGTCGGGCTGGGTCGTCACCGTGTAGTGGACCCCACGCGTCAGCGTCAGCACCTCGGCCGCGCTGCCGGTGCGCACCACCGTCAGGACCGGATTGGCGAACGCGCCGGTCGTGGCGTCGCGCATCGCGAGCCCATCGGACAGCGTGTCGACGATGTTCAGCGGCGTATCGGCGGCGATCGAACCGCCGATGGCGAAGTAGTCGGAGACCTGCACGTCCAGCGTATATCGCAGCACGTCGGCAGGCGAGAGCCCGGGCGCACGCACATCGCTGTCGAGCACCCGCGTCTTCTGGATCGCGACCGCGTCCGCTTCGAGCAGGTGCGCGGCAGCCTCGAAGTGCACGACCGGCATGCTCGCATCGCGCGGATCAAGTGGCGTCCAGGAGCCAGTCAACCCGGTGCCGAGCACGAGGGTCGCCGCGTCGCCCGTCGCCGCGTCCAGCACGGCCGAAGACGTGGCGGAGAACTCGGGCACATAGAAGCCGAACACCATCGACAGGTCGATCGCGCCCGAGGTTCCGGTGACTGTCGATACGGTCCGCGAGATCGTCCCGCCGGGGGTGCCCGGTCCCGCGGGGCCGGACGCGCTCGTGCTCACCAGTACACCCGAGGCGTTGGTCCAGCCGCCGGGGGGCACGACGCCGATCGAGGTGTCGCCGATCGAAGACGGCGTCCCGACGATCGGCGAGAACTGCATCCCGGCGTCCAGCGCGGCCGACAGGTCGAGCATCGACAGCGTCTGACCGTCGGCAATGTCGACGTCGATGCGATAGGCACGCTGGTAACTCGGTCCGGTCGCAGTCTCGTCTTCCGGGCCGATGTATTGCGTCGTCATCCGGTACAGCGAAGGCTGGATCGACAGCGCAACCGCAGTCGACTGCGAGCTCGGATCGGTATCGGGGTTGTCGAGAGGATCGCCGCCATACCGGAATCCAGAGCGTGCGACCACATCCAGCGGCGAGCCGACGTCGGACAGCGACGACAGCACTGCTTGGATCGCGATGCGCGAAGCCGGCTGGTCGACCCCGTAGCTCCCGAACGGGAGTTCGATCACCACCATCCGGTCGCCCGCGACGAAGCCGCCAGGAACGGCCACGAGGTTTGTACCCGAGCCGTCGCGCGCGTACGGATGCGCGACGGTGCCGGCATCGATGTCGGCCTGGGTCAGGACGACCTGAGTGACCGTCAGGCCCTGGCCCAGGTAGCTGGCGCCCGTGATCGTGATGCCATCCGGCGCTGCGCCCCCATCCGGCCCATTAGCGGGCACGAACAGGTCGATGTAGGGCCCGTAGCCCGTCTCGGAGCCGACGTTGTCGAAGGTCGCGTCGATCGTGAACGCCTCGCCCAGCAACACGTTCGGCGACGCGACAGACAGCGCGACAGCCGGCGTCTCCGGCAGGACGTGCTGCCAGTCGAGGGTTGCGTCGTCACGCATTGCAACCGCCGCCTCGACCCGACCCACCGCCGCCTCGAGGATCCAGTTGCCGCCGAGCCGGGCGACGCCGGTGAGGTCCACCGAAGCGGCCACGTCCGCACCCGTGGCAGCGGCAATCGCCTGCAGGAAAGCCGCGCCTCGGGGGCCCTCACCGATATCGCAGCCGTACAGCAGGATGTCTGCATCGCCCGTCAGCGCGTTCCCGATGCCCTCCAGAACGCCCCGGTAGCGCTCGAGGGACGCCGGGTCGAGCACGCGGCTGCCCAGCGTGAGCTGTCCGGTCGCACCATGGGACACCAGATGAAGCGCACCGACCGCATCCCTGCTGTCGGCGACGATGGACCCGATCTGCGCCAGGCCGTCTCGGCCCGGATCGAGGACGATGACTTCGACACCCGCACGCAGACCGGCGATCAGCCGATCCAGCTCGGGCACGGACGGATCGACGAAGACGAGCTCACGCGGCGGAGCAGCCGCTGCTGCCTCGCCGGTGACTGCGCGGCCCGCCACGGCGGTCGCAGCGGCTTCCCGTCCGAAGCCACCGGCGCTCGACGCCGATGGCACGACCCAGTCGGCCGTTTTCGCTGCAAAAGGGTCGACGCTCGACAGCGCCGCACCGTCGAACATCAGGCGGGGCTCCAACGCCATCAGCACCGACGACGGGGCGGATTCGGCGCGGCGAAGCGGCGTCTTCGCGAGATTCAGCAGCGGCCGCAGACGCGCCAGGGCATTCGGCATCGAAGGGACTTTCCTGAGGATAAATAGGCACTTGCGCGCAAAACCTCCGAACTGTCTCAAATTCACTCCTGCAGAACCAGCGGGCTGAATCGTCGCCTCACGTTCCACCACACACATTTGCACTCTTTGACATAGCGGTCGGTGCAAAACCATCAGATTCCGGAAGGGTCGATCGATCCCGACCCCTTTAGCATCCTAATTCACTTAGCCGCCGGCCGTGCCCGAAGGCGACCACCAACGACGCGATCGAAGGGTCGCCAAGGCGATGCGGCGGGAACGCGGAAGAGGCACCTGGACGCGACGCGGTGTCGCGTTGGCCGCACTGCCGAGCAGATCGGACCGCCCGAGTTCGACAGATTTGCGCGTAAGCCATTGATATGTCGATGATCAGCTCGACAGCTTTGGCACTACAGGGCGTTTCTGGCGGGTACAGGCAGATCGACGGCGTCGAACAGTTCGCGCTGTTGGTCGCTGAGCGTAGTGAGCCCGGCGGCGCTGTGGCGCTGGTTGAGAGTGACCTGATGCATCTGGATCCGGCGGGCGATCTCGAGTGCGCGCTCCGGCGAGTATTGGCCGCCATGAGCCCGCAGCCGCATGCGCAGCACGCGGTAGAGCACGAGCGCCAGGAAGCAGATCAGCGCGTGCGCGCGGATGCGCTGCGGCAGCCTGTGGAACACCGGCGCGATCTCGATCTCGCTCTTGAGTACCCGGAAGCCGCGCTCGATGTCGGCGAGCGCCTTGTAGCGCGCGACGACTTCCTGCGGCGTGTGGTCGGGCATGTTGGTGATCAGTACGAGCTTGCCGTCAATGCGTTCGGCGCGGGCGCGCATCTTCTCGTCAATGTCGTAGGCGAAGAGATCCGAGCTCAGATCGACCCGCAGAATCGAGGC
>JBIIPQ010000117.1:0-11054 GCA_044342535.1 Burkholderiaceae bacterium | reverse complement strand
AGCTCGCGCGCGTGCTTGACGAACCGCAGCGTGTGCAGGTCCTGCTCGCCGTAGCGGCGGTAGCCCGCGTCGGTGCGCGACGCCGGGGCGACCAGGCCGATCGACTCGTAGTGGCGGATCATCTTCGCCGACAGGCCGGTCGCGGCGGCGGCCTCGCCGATGTTCATCGGTCGGGAGGCGCTCGCCTGCGGCGAGTCGGACCGTACGGGGAAGGCGGACATGGCGGCCTCTTTCAGGAACCGGCGACGGTGGCGGAGCGATCGGATGGCTGCGCTGCCGCGCTGCGCGAGGTCCGTGGCGACCAGCGCGACAGCAGCAGCGCGTTGGTCATCACGCTGACCGAGCTGGCGGCCATCGCCGCGCCGGCCAGCACCGGCGACAGCAGGCCGGCGGCGGCCAGCGGGATGCCGACGACGTTGTAGGCGAACGCCCAGAACAGGTTCTGCCGGATCTTGGCGACCGTGCGTGCGGAGATCTCGATCGCGGCTGGCACCAGCATCGGATCGCCGCGCATCAGCGTGATGCCGGCCGTATGCATGGCGACGTCGGTGCCCGTGGCCATTGCGATGCCGACGTCGGCGGCGGCCAGGGCGGGCGCGTCGTTGATGCCGTCGCCGACCATGGCCACCGCGCCGCCGCCGGCCTCGGCGCGCAGCCGCGCGACGTGGCCGGCCTTGTCCTGGGGCAGCACCTCGGCCACGACGCTCGCGATGCCGAGCTCCCGGGCCACCGCCTCGGCGGCGCCCCGGTTGTCGCCCGAGATCATCACGCTGCGGATGCCCATGCTCGCGAGCCGCGCGACGGCGTCGCGGGCACCGGGCTTGACGGTATCGCCGAAGGCGATCAGGCCGAGCACCGCGGCATCGTCGATCAGCCACGATACGGTCCGGCCCGCCGCCTGCAGCGTGGCCGCCCGCGCGGCGAGCGCGGCCGGCGGCACCAGACCGCCGTCGGCGAGCAGCCGGGTGCTGCCCAGGCGCAGCAGGCGCGTGCCGATCCGGCCCTCGACGCCGCGGCCGGGCAACGCGGTGATGGCTTCGGCGACGGGTGCCGGCGTCGCGGGCGCGGCGACGGCCAGGGTCGGAGCCAGGGCCGGGGCCGGGGTGGCCTCGGCGGGCGCCGCAGCCGCCTCGATCACCGCGCGCGCCAGCGGATGCTCGCTGCCCGCCTGCAGCGCCGCGGACAGCGACAGCAGCGCTTCGCGCGTCGTACCCGCGGCCGGCAGCGCATCGACCACGACCGGACGGCCGACCGTCAGCGTGCCGGTCTTGTCGAAGGCGACGACGGTGACCCGGTGCGCGATCTCGAGCGCCTGCGCGTCCTTGATCAGCACGCCGTGACGGGCCGCGATGCCGGTGCCCGCCATGATCGCGGCCGGCGTCGCGAGGCCGAGCGCACACGGGCAGGCGATCACCAGGACCGCGACCGCCGCGACGATCGCAGGCTCGATGCCCCGGCCGGCGATCAGCCAGCCGGCCAGGGTGGCGGCGGCGATCACCAGCACCACCGGCACGAACACCGTCGAGACACGGTCCACGATCCGCTGGATCGGCGCCTTCGCCGCCTGGGCGTCCTCGACCATCCGGACGATGCGGGCCAGCACGGTCTCGGTGCCGACCGCACCGACCTCGAGCACGATGCGCCCCGATCCGTTGATCGAGCCGCCGACCAGCCGGTCGCCCGGATGGCGCGATACCGGCGGCGGCTCGCCGGTCAGCATCGACTCGTCGACCTGGGTGTCGCCCTCGCGCAGCGTGCCGTCGACCGGCAGCCGCTCGCCGGGCAGCACCACCACCCGGTCACCGACGGCGATCCGCGCCAGGGGCACGATCCGCTCGTGGCCGTCCTCGAGTCGCCGGGCGGTGTCCGGGCGCAGGGCCTGCAGGGCCCGGATCGCCTCGGTCGTGCGACGCCGCGCGCGGGCCTCGAGGTACTTGCCGAGCTGCACCAGCGCGATCACCACGGCCGAGCCTTCGTAGTACAGGTGAGGCGCGTGGCCGGGATGGGCGGTGAGCCAGAGCCAGGTCGACAGTCCCCAGCCGGCGCTGGTGCCGATCGCCACCAGCAGGTCCATGTTGCCGGTGCCGGCCTTGAGCGCTGCCCAACCCGCCCGGTAGAAGCGCGCGCCCAGGACGAACTGGACCGGCGTGGCGAGCAGGGCCTGCAGCCAGGCCGGCGGCATCGCGTGGACGCCGAAGGGCAGCGCGAGCATCGGCAGCGCGAGCGGCGCCGACAAGGCCATCGCCCAGGCGACGCGCCGCCATTCGGCGGCGAGGCGACGCTCGGCCGGATCGGGTGCCGCCGTGCCGTCGTCGGCCTGGCGGCTCGACGGATCGGGCCGCGGCGCGGCGGCGTAGCCGGCGGCGGCGATCGCCTCCTGCAGCGCGGCCTCGCGGTCGCCCCCGACGACCGTGACCCGGGCCGACTCCGAGGCGAGGTTGACCGAGGCGTCGATCACGAACGGCAGGCGCGTCAACGCCCGCTCGACGCGGCCGACGCAGCTCGCGCAGGTCATGCCTTCGATGACGAGGTCGACGGTCGCGACCGGCACGGTGTAGCCGGCGGCCTCGATCGCGGCGACGGCCGCGGGCGCCGACAGGGCGGCGCCGCGCACGGTCGCGGTCTCCCCGGCGAGGTTGACCGCGGCGTCCGAGACGCCCGGCAACGTTCCGAGCGCGCGCTCGACGCGGGCGACGCAGGACGCGCAGGTCATGCCTTCGACCGGCAGCGTCAGCGAGGCAGGGGAGGCGAAGGATGCGGAGGTGTCCATGCCGACAGCTTCGGCCTTACCCTGATGGGAAGGTCAAGTGTAGAGCCGCACACCGGCGCACACTTCGATCGGACTCGACGGAGGTGGTTCGATGGAGCAGCGATTCGACGTACAGGGCATGACCTGTGCCCATTGCGTGAAGGCGGTGACCGCGGCAGTCGAGGCGCTCGATCCGGCGGCGGCCGTGACGGTCGATCTGGCGGGTGGGCAGGTCCGGGTCGATTCGAACGTCGCGCCCGAGCGCATCGCCGCAGCGATCCGCGACGAGGGCTACTCGGTCGCTTGACCGGTCGCCCGCCTGGCCCCGTGGTTCGGACCGCGGGGCGTCCGCCCGTCAGCTGGGCTTCAGCAGGGTGGCCGAGGCGAGCGTGGCCGCGTCGAGCCCGTCCGGTGCCTCGCCGGACATCAGGCGCTCGACCGTGCCGGCCATGACCTTGCCGTACTCGACGCCGAACTGGTCGAACGGATTGATGCCGAGCACCACCGCGGCGGTGAAGGTCGCGTGTTCCCAGCAGGCGAGCAGCGCACCGAGCGAGGCGGCGTCGAGCCGGGGCAGCGTGATCAGGGTGCTCGGGCGATCGCCGGGGAAGTGGCGGTGCAGGTCGCCGTCGGGCGCGTCGCGGCCGAGCGCGAGGGCCGCGGCCTGGGCGAGGCAGTTGGCGACCAGGATCCGATGGCGGTCGTTGCCGGCGGCGGTCGGCGGGGTGCGGGACTCGCGGGCCACGATGAAGTCGACCGGCACGACGTCCGGGCCCTGGTGCAGCTGCTGGAAGAACGAGTGCTGGGCGTTCGTGCCCGAGGTGCCCCAGACGACCGGCGAGGTGGGCCGCTCGATGCGCGTGCCCTGCAGGGTGGCCGACTTGCCGTTGCTCTCCATCACCAGCTGCTGCGCCCACGCGGGCAGAAGCCGCAGCCGCTCGGCGTACGGGATGATCGCCTGCGTCGGCAGGCCGAGGAAGGCGCGGTTCCAGACCGAGACCAGTCCGAGCCGGGCCGGCAGGTTGGCGGCCAGGGGCGTGTCGCGGAAGTGGCGGTCGATCACGGCGGCGCCGTCGAGCAGCGCCTCGAAGGCGGTGGCGCCGCAGCGCACGGCGATGCCGAATCCGACGCTCGACCACAGTGAATAGCGTCCGCCGACCCACTCGCGGAACTCGAGCATCAGCTCGGGCAGGAACCCCCGGCGGCGCGCGGCGTCCGGGGCGGCCGTGACGGCGATGAACTGTGCCGCGGCGCTGTCCGGCGGGCAGCCTCCGGCGACCAGCCAGGCGCGGGCCGCATCGGCGTTGGCGAGGGTCTCGCGCGTGGTGAAGGTCTTGGAGACGACCGCGAACGCGGTGGTGGCCGGGTCGAGGCCGTCGAGCTCGCGGTCGAGGTCGTCGGGATCGACGTTGGCGACGTAGCGGACGTCGAAGTCGCCGCGTGCGCGCAGCGCGTCGCAGACGAGCCGGGGGCCGAGGTCCGAGCCGCCGATGCCCAGGCAGACGAGTGCGCCGAGCGGTGTGCCGCGAAAGCCGGGCAGGCCGCCGCCCCGCAGGCGCTCGGCGAGCGCGATGGTCCGGCGCCGCTGCGCGGCGACGTCCGATGCGACCGCGGCGTCGCCGCCTACGCCGCGCAGCGCGGTATGCAGTGCCGGACGGCCTTCGGTCGGATTGGCGATGGCGCCCGAGAACAGCGCGTCGCGCCGCGCCTCGAAGCCGCAGGCGTGCGCCCAGGCGGCCAGCTCGGCGAGGATGGCGTCGTCGAGCTTCTGCCGCGAGACGTCCGCGTGCAGCGGTCCCGCTTCGAGCGACAGCCGGGCGGGGCGCGCCGGATCGGCGAGCAGCGTGCGCAGGTGGACGGGCGCGATGCGGCGTCGGTGGGCGTCGAGGGCGGCGGCGTGATCCGCGGGGGAGGCTGCGGTCGTCATGTCCGGAAATGGCGAGCGACGAGGGAAGGGCGCGCGGATAATCCGGCGCATGTCCCCGATGCTGCCACAAACCGTCGATGCCGCCGCCTGCTGGCGCGGGCTGTGCGCGCGCGACGCGCGCTTCGACGGGCGCTTCTTCGTCGGCGTGACCAGCACCGGCATCTACTGCCGTCCGGTCTGCCCGGCGCGCACGCCGCGACGCGAGAACTGCCGGTTCTTCCCGACCGCCGCGGGCGCCGAGCATCAGGGCTTCCGGCCCTGCCTGCGCTGCCGGCCCGAACTCGCGCCCGGCCATGCGAGCGTGGATGCGCCCGCGCGGCTCGCGCAGGCGGTGGCGGCCGCGATCGAGGAGGGCGCGCTCGACGAAGGTGGCCTGCCCGCGCTCGCCGCCCGGCTCGGCGTCACCGACCGGCACCTGCGTCGCGTCTTCGATGCGCAGTTCGGCGTCTCGCCGATCGACTGGGCGCAGACGCACCGGCTGCTGCTCGCCAAGCGGCTGCTGACCGATACCGCGCTGCCGGTGACCGAGGTGGCGCTGGCGGCGGGTTTCGCCAGCCTGCGCCGGTTCAACGACGCGTTCGCCTCGCGCTATCGGCTGGCGCCGACCGACCTGCGGCGCCAGGCGCGCGGCGCGGCCGGGGTGCCGGCCGATCCGGCGGCCGGGCTGGTGTTCCGGCTCGCCTACCGGCCGCCGTTCGACTGGGCGGCGCTCTCGGGCTTCCTCGCGCAGCGTGCGATCGACGGGGTGGAGTCGGTCGAGCCGCAGGCGGCGACCGGTCGGCGCGGCGCGACGCCCGAACCGGTCTACCGGCGGATCGTCCGCGTGCCCGCGCCGCGCGGCGCCGAGCGCATCGGCTGGATCGAGGTCGCCCGTCCCGCCGGCCGCGGCGCCGCGCGTCACCTGCTCGAGGTCCGCGTCGATGCCGCGCTGCTCGGTGCGATCCCGGCGGTGCTCGCGCGGGTGCGCCGCGTCTTCGACCTCGCCTGCCGGCCCGACGAGGTGGCGTCGGCGCTCGGTCCGCTCGCGGCCGGCCACGAGGGCACGCGGCTGCCGGGCGCGTTCGACGGCTTCGAGATCGTGGTCCGCGCGATCCTGGGCCAGCAGATCACCGTGAAGCACGCGCGCACGCTCGCCGGACGGTTCGCGGCCGCGTTCGGCGAGCCGGTCGCCACGCCCTGGCCGACGCTGCGCCATGCGTTTCCGTCGGCCGCATCGATGGCCGGGCGCGAGCCCGCCGAGATCGGCGCGCTCGGCGTGACCGGCCAGCGCGCGCGGACGATCGTGGCGCTCGCCCGGGCGCTGGCCGAGGGCGCGCTGCGGCTCGAGCCCGACGGCGACGCCGCGGCGACCGTCGAGCGCCTGAAGGCGGTCCCGGGCGTCGGCGACTGGACCGCGCAGTACCTGGCGATGCGCGCGCTCGGCTGGCCCGACGCGTTCCCCGCGTCGGACGTCGGCGTGATGAAGGCGCTGGGCGTGGCGACCCCGCGCGAGGCGCTGGCCGCGGCCGAGGCCTGGCGGCCGTGGCGCGGCTATGCGGTGATCCACCTGTGGCGCACGCTCGCGCCCGCTCCGATCGAGGCAAGGACATCATGAAACATGCGCTGCGACCCAGCCCGCTCGGCGAGATCCTGCTGACCTTCGACGACGACGCGCTGCTCGGCCTGTACTTCGTCGGCCAGAAGGACCAGCCGACGATCGCGCCGCACTGGCGCGTCGACGATGCGCATCCGATCGCGCGGCAGACGGCCGATCGTATCGAACGTTACTTCCAGGGCATGGAGGAGCCGTTCGAGGTGCCGATCGCCTTCGCCGGCACCCGCTTCCAGGTCGCGGTCTGGCGCGCATTGCTCGACATCCCGCGCGGCGAGACCATCAGCTATGGCGAGCTCGCACGCCGGGTCGGCTCGCCCGCCGCGGTCCGTGCGGTGGGCGCGGCCGTCGGCCGCAATCCGGTGTCGATCTTCGTGCCCTGCCACCGCGTGGTCGGCAGCAACGGCGCGCTGACCGGCTACGCCGGCGGGCTGCCGCGCAAGACGCATTTGCTGCGGCTCGAGCGGGCGCTCGGCGACGACGGGCGCGCGCCGATTCAGGCCGCCCGCCGCCCCGCCCGCGCCGCGTAGAACTCGCTCAGCACCCGCCCGGTATGGCTCGCCGCGCGGCGGGCCAGTTCCACCGGCGGTCCCTGGTCGACGATCCGTCCGCCGCCGTCGCCACCCTCGGGCCCGAGGTCCAGGATCCAGTCGGCCTCGGCCCACAGGTCGACGTCGTGCTCGATGACCACCAGCGTGTTGCCCGCGTCGACCAGCCGGTGCAGCACGCGGATCAGGCGGTCGACGTCGGCCATGTGCAGGCCCACCGTCGGCTCGTCGAGCACGTACAGCGAATGGACCGGCGCGAAGCGCGACGGTGCACCGGCCCCGCCGTCGCGGACCTTGGCGAGCTCGGTGACCAGCTTGATGCGCTGCGCCTCGCCGCCCGACAGGGTCGGGCTCGGCTGGCCGAGCGTCAGGTAGCCGAGCCCCACGTCCTGCAGCAGCTTGAGCGGATGCGCGATCGACGGGTGCGCGGTGAAGAAGGGGAGCGCCTCGTCGACGCTCATCGCCAGCACCTCGCCCACCGACTTGCCGCGCAGGGTGACCTGCAGCGTCTCGCGGTTGAAGCGCTGGCCGCGGCAGACGTCGCACAGCACCTTCACGTCGGGCAGGAAGCTCATCTCGATCGTCTGCACGCCCTGGCCCTCGCAGGCGGGGCAGCGGCCGGCGCCGGTGTTGAACGAGAAGCGCGCCGCCTCGTAGCCCCGCACGCGGGCCTCGGTGGTGTCGGCGAACAGCCGGCGGATCGCGTCCCAGAAGCCGACGTAGGTGGCCGGGCAGGAGCGCGGCGTCTTGCCGATCGGGGTCTGGTCGACCTCGAGGACGCGGCCGATGGGCTCGCTGCCTTCGATCGACGCACAGCCGACCGGTGCGGCGATCAGGCCGAGCGCGCGCGCCGCGCCGGCGCGGCCGGTGTTGCGGGCGGTGACGATCGCCTGCATGTTGGCCAGCAGCACGTCGCGGGCCAAGGTGGACTTGCCCGAGCCGGATACGCCGGTGACGACGGTCAGCCGCGCGAGCGGCACGCGGGCGTCGACGCCCTTGAGGTTGTGCAGCGTCGCGCCTTGCACCGAGATCGCCGGGCCGTCGGGCGTCACCGGGCGCGGCGGCTGCAGCGGGTGCTGCAGCGGCTGGAACAGGAAGCGGCCGGTGAGGCTCTCCGGGTTGAGGACCAGCGCCTCGTGATGACCGGTCGCGACGATGTGTCCGCCCTGGGTGCCGGCGCCCGGGCCGATGTCGATGACGTTGTCGGCGCGGCGGATCGTCTCCTCGTCGTGCTCGACGACCAGCAGCGTGTTGCCCTTGTCGCGCAGCGCCTCGAGGGTATCGAGCAGCACGCGGTTGTCGCGCGGATGCAGGCCGATCGTCGGCTCGTCGAGCACGTAGCACACGCCCTGCAGGTTCGAGCCGAGCTGCGCGGCGAGCCGGATGCGCTGGGCCTCGCCGCCGGACAGCGTGGGTGCGGCCCGTGCGAGCGACAGGTAGCCCAGGCCCACGTCGGACAGGAAGCGCAGCCGCGAGCCGATCTCGGCGACCACGTCGCGCCCGATCTCGGCCTCGCGGCCGACGAACGCCAGGCCGTCGACCCAGCCGCGGGTGTCGTCGACGGCGAGCGCGGTCAGCTCGGCGATCGACAGCTCCCGCAGCCGCACGGCGAGCGCCACCGGGTTCAGGCGCTTGCCCGCACAGGCCGGGCAGGGCGCATCGGTGTACTCGACGCCGGCGTCGGTCTCGCCTTCCATGCCGGGGGTCAGCTCGTCGTCCTTGATGCGGCCGACGGTCTCCAGTCCGGCGCCCAGGCAGGCGGTGCACCAGCCGTGCTTGGAGTTGAACGAGAAGAGCCGCGGGTCGAGCTCGGGATAGCTGGTGCCGCAGGTCGAGCAGGCGCGCTTGGTCGAATGGATGGTGGTGGCGAGCGGCGCGGTCTCGCCGCTCGCATCGCCGCGCGCGATGGCGGCCTCGAGCGCGTCCAGTCCGGCGGCGATCATGACGATGCCCTTGCCGTGGTGCAGCGCGTCGCGCAACGCGTCGCGCAGTGCAGGCTCGCGGTCGGCCGAGACCACCAGATCGGCCACCGGCAGCTCGATGTCGTGCTCGACGTAGCGGTCCAGCCGCGGGAACTTCGCGGTCGGCAGGAAGCGCTTGTCGACCCTCAGGTGGGTGTGGCCGCGCGCCGCCGCCCATTTCGCGAGGTCGGTGTACAGGCCCTTGCGACCGACGACCAGTGGTGCCAGCACGCCGATGCGCTCGCCCCGATGCTCGCGGAGCACACGCGCGACGATGGCGTCGAAGGTCTGCGGCTCGATGGCGGTGTCGTCCTTCGGGCAGTACTGCCGGCCGAGCTTGACGTAGAGCAGGCGCAGGAAGTGGTAGATCTCGGTCAGCGTCGCGACCGTGCTCTTGCGGCCGCCGCGCGAGGTGCGCTGCTCGATCGCGACGGTCGGCGGGATGCCGTAGACGCCGTCGACGTCGGGCCGCGAGGCGGGCTGCACGAACTGCCGCGCGTAGGCGTTCAGCGACTCGAGGTAGCGGCGCTGGCCCTCGCCGAAGATCACGTCGAAGGCGAGCGTGGACTTGCCGCTGCCCGAGACGCCGGTGATCACCGTCATGCGGTTGCGCGGCACCTCGACGTCGACGTTCTTCAGGTTGTGCTCGCGTGCGTTGTGCACGAAGATCGAATCGCGGGCGCGCTGCCTCAGCAGCGTCTGCAGCGGCGCGCCCGGATCGTCGAGCGCCGCGTCGGCGGCCGCGAGCACCGGCGGCGCCGGCGGCCGGGCCGCGATCGCGGCCGACTCGGCGAGCTGCACCGCGTACTCGCGCAGCGACTGGCCGGTGACGCTGGTCGGGTGCGCCGTGATGGTGTCCGGCGTGCCGACCGCGACGATGTCGCCGCCGGCGTCGCCGCCGTCTGGACCGAGGTCGATGATCCAGTCGGACGCGCGGATCACGTCGAGGTTGTGCTCGATCACCAGCAGCGAGTGGCCGGCCGCGAGCAGCTTGCGCAGCGCGCGCAGCAGCCGGGCGACGTCGTCGAAGTGCAGGCCGGTGGTCGGCTCGTCGAACAGGAACAGCGAGCCGCGCCGGCTGCGGGCCTTGTCGTGGCCCTTGCTCGCGGCCTCGGCGAGGAAGCCGGCGAGCTTCAGGCGCTGCGCCTCGCCGCCCGACAGGGTCGGCACCGGCTGGCCCAGGCGCAGGTAGTCGAGGCCGACGTCCTCGAGCGGCTGCAGCCGCGGCGAGATCTCCCAGTCGGCGCCGAAGAAGGCGAGCGCCTCGTGCACCGTCATCTCGAGCACGTCGGCGACCGAGCGCTCGGTGCCGCGGCCGCGGACCACGACCTCGAGGATCTCCTGGCGATACCGCCGGCCGTCGCAGTCGGGGCAGCGCAGGTAGACGTCCGAGAGGAACTGCATCTCGACGTGCTCGAAGCCGTTGCCGCCGCAGGTCGGGCAGCGGCCGTCGCCCGAGTTGAAGCTGAAGGTGCCGGCGGTGTAGCCGCGCTCCTTCGAGATGTCGGCGTTGGCGAAGCGCTTGCGGATCGCATCGAAGGCACCGACGTAGCTGACCGGGTTCGAGCGCGTGGTCTTGCCGATCGGCGACTGGTCGACGAAGACCACGTCCTCGAGCCAGTCGTCGCCGAGCAAGCGGTCGTAGGCACCGGGCGTCTCGCTCGGCTTGCCCTTGGCCTTGAGCAGCGCCGGCAGCAGCACGTCCTGCATCAGCGTCGACTTGCCGCTGCCGGACACGCCGGTCAGGCAGACCAGCCGCCCGAGGGGGATCTGCACGGAGACGTTGCGCAGGTTGTGCTCGCGCGCGCCCTCGAGCACCAGCTTGGGCGTCGATGCGGTGACCGGCGCGAGTTGCGACGCCGGGATGGTCTTGCGCCCCGACAGGTAGTCGCCGGTCAGGGTCTGGGCGTGGCGCAGGCCTTCGGGCTCGCCCCAGTAGACGATCTGGCCGCCGCGCTCGCCCGGGCCGGGGCCGATGTCGAGCATGCGGTCGGCGGCGAACATCACCTGCGGGTCGTGCTCGACGACGACCAGCGAGTTGCCGGCGTCGCGCAGCCGCTTCATCACGCCGATCACGCGGTTCATGTCGCGCGGATGCAGGCCGATGGAGGGCTCGTCGAGCACGAACAGCGTATTGACCAGCGAGGTGCCGAGCGCGGTGGTGAGGTTGATCCGCTGGACCTCTCCGCCGGACAGCGTGCGCGACTGGCGGTCGAGGGTCAGGTAGGCCAGGCCGACGTCGCCGAGGTAGCGCAGCCGCGCGCGGATCTCGGTGAGC
>JBIIPQ010000116.1:0-11065 GCA_044342535.1 Burkholderiaceae bacterium | reverse complement strand
CGCGACCTCGGGCTGGACGACCCGATCCCGGTGCAGTTCGCGACCTTCGTGAAGAACGCGGTGCAGGGCGACTTCGGCCTGTCCTACCGTCAGGGTCGAAAGGTCAGCACGCTGATCCAGGAGCGGCTGCCGGCCACGCTCGAGCTGTCGCTCGCCGCGGCCGCGCTCGCGCTCGCGGTCGGCATCCCGATGGGCGTCTACACGGCGCTGCGACGCAAGGGGTTCCTCGCGAACGTGTTCCTGGCGGTCTCGCTGATCGGCGTGTCGCTGCCGACCTTCCTGATCGGCATCCTGCTGATCCTGGTGTTCGCGGTGCTGCTCGGCTGGCTGCCCTCGTTCGGACGCGGCGACACCGTCGACATCGGCGGCTGGTCGACCGGCCTGCTGACCCGCGACGGCTGGTCGCACCTGGTGCTGCCCTCGATCACGCTCGCGCTCTTCCAGATGACGCTGATCATGCGGCTGGTGCGCTCCGAGATGCTCGAGGTGCTGCGCACCGACTACATCAAGTTCGCCCGCGCCCGCGGCCTGCCCGACCGGGCGGTCTACTTCGGCCATGCGCTCAAGAACACCCTGGTGCCGGTGATCACCATCACCGGGCTGCAGCTCGGCGCGCTGATCGCCTTCGCCATCATCACCGAGACGGTGTTCCAGTGGCCCGGCATGGGGCTGCTGTTCATCCAGTCGGTGCAGGTCGCCGACATCCCGATCATGGCCGCCTACCTGTGCCTGATCGCGTTGATCTTCGTGACCATCAACCTGATCGTCGACCTGCTGTACTTCGTCGTCGACCCCCGCCTGCGCGTCGAGCGCTCGACCGCCGGCCACTGACCGACGCCACTTGACCCCCGCTACCGAGCCCCGCCACCGAGCCCCGCCCCCGAGCCCCATGTACCTCGCCGCCCATCCCGCGATCGCAGGCCTGCGCGCCTGGCAGGCCGACCTCACCGCGATCCGCCACGCGCTGCACGCCACCCCCGAGCTCGGCTTCGAGGAGCATGCGACCGCCGAGCTGGTGGTGCGCCAGCTCGAGCGCTACGGTGTCGACGAGATCCACCGCGGGCTCGGCAAGACCGGCGTCGTCGGCGTGATCCGGGGCCGCGCGGGCGCAAGCGGCCGCACGGTCGGGCTGCGCGCCGACATGGACGCGCTGCCGCTGGCCGAAGAGAACGACTTCGCGCACCGCTCGACGGTGGCCGGCCGGATGCACGCCTGCGGCCACGACGGCCACACCGCGATGCTGCTCGGCGCCGCCCGCTGGCTGGCGAAGACGCGCGAGTTCGACGGCACGGTCCACCTGATCTTCCAGCCGGGCGAGGAAGGCTATGCCGGCGCGCGCGCGATGATCCAGGACGGCCTCTTCGAGCGTTTCCCCTGCGACGCGGTCTATGCGATGCACAACTGGCCAGGCCTGGAGCCGGGCACGATCGCGGTCAAGCCGGGCCCGATGATGGCCGCCGCCGACCGCGTCACCATCACGATCGAGGGCAAGGGCGGCCATGGCGCGCACGCCTACCTGGCGATCGACCCGGTGGTGGTCGCCGCCCACGTCATCACGGCCGCGCAGACCATCGTCAGCCGCAACGTCGGCCCGCTCGACTCGGCGGTGGTCAGCCTGTGCTCGATCCAGGCCGGGCATCCGGCGGCGATGAGCGTCATTCCGCGCGAGGCGGTCATCACCGGCACCGTGCGCTCGTTCCGGCCCCAGACCCAGGACATGATCGAGCAGCGGCTCACGCAGCTCGCCGAGTCGGTCGCCGTCGGCTTCGGCGCGACCGCCCGCGTGCACTACGAGCGGATGTACCCGGCCACGGTGAACGCCCGCGACGAGGCGCTGTTCGGCGCCGAGGTGGCGACGGAGCTGGTCGGCGCCGAGCGGGTGCTGCGCGACCTCGAGCCGAGCATGGGCGCCGAGGATTTCGCCTTCATGCTCGAGCAACGCCCCGGCGCCTATTTCCGCATCGGCCAGGGCGGCGCAGAATCCGGCTGTTTCCTGCACAACCCCCGCTACGACTTCAACGACGAGATCCTGCCGCTCGGAGCGGCGCTGTTCGTCCGGCTCGCAGAGCGCTCGCTGCCGCGCTGAGACCCCCGCCGGCCCGCACACCGCCCTCCAGGATGCGCCGGTCCACCCCCACGGAGCCTGACCCATGCTGATCCGACCCACCCGTTTGGCCGCCCTCGTCGCCGCCGCACTGCTCGCGACAGGCGTCCACGCCAAGACGCTGCGCACCGCCGACCAGGGCGATGCGCTGTCGATGGACCCGCATTCGCTGAACGAGACCACGCAGCTCGGCTTCACGCACAACGTCTACGAGCCGCTGGTCGCCCGCGACGCCCAGCTCAAGCCCGCGCCCGCGCTCGCCACCTCGTGGAAGCAGACCGCGCCCACCGTCTGGCGCTTCGAGCTGCGCCGCGGCGTGAGCTTCCACGACGGCACGCCGTTCACCGCCGACGACGTGGTGTTCTCGTTCCAGCGCGCCGCCGATCCGGGCTCCGACCTGCGTGGCACGGTCGGCCAGGTCAAGGAAGTGCGCAAGCTGGACGCGAGCACCATCGAGATCGTCACCACGGTGCCGGTGCCGATCCTGCCCGACCAGCTCACCTCGCTCTACATGATGAGCAAGGTCTGGTGCGAGGCGAACAACGCCGCCAAGCCGGTCGACAAGCGCAAGGGCGTCGAGAACGCGGCCTCGGTGCGGGCCAACGGCACCGGCCCGTTCCGGCTGCGCTCGCGCGAGCCGGGCGTGCGCACGGTGCTGGTCCGCAACCCTCAGTACTGGGACAAGATCGAGGGCAACGTCACCGAAGTCGTCTGGACGCCGATCGGCAACGACGCCACCCGCGTCGCCGCGCTCAAGTCCGGCGAGATCGACCTGATGCAGCCGGTGCCGGTGCAGGACGCCGAGCGCCTCAAGCAGGACCCGAACCTGAAGGTGCTGCAGGGCGCCGAGCTGCGGACCATCTTCCTCGGCATGGACAGCAAGCGCGACGAGCTGCTGTTCTCCAGCGTCAAGGGCAAGAACCCGTTCAAGGACCGGCGCGTGCGCCAGGCCTTCTACCAGGCCATCGACGTCGAGGCGATCCGCATGCGCATCATGCGCGGCGCGGGCACGCCGACCAACCTGATGATCGCACCCGGGGTCAACGGATTCGTCGCCGAACTCAACAAGCGGCCCCCGTTCGACCCCGAGGCCTCGAAGAAGCTGCTGGCCGATGCCGGCTACCCGAACGGCTTCGAGTTGAGAATGAACTGCCCGAACGATCGCTACGTGAACGACGGCGAGATCTGCCAGGCGGTGGCGGGCATGCTCGCGCGCGTCGGCGTCAAGATCAACCTCGAGGCCGAGTCGAAGGCGACCTACTTCCCGAAGATCCTGTCGCGCAACACCTCGTTCTACCTGCTCGGCTGGACCCCCTCCACCTACGACGCGCACAACACGCTGTACAACATCATGGCGACGCCACAGGGCGGCCAGGGCGTGTTCAACCTGGGCAGCTGGTCGAACCCGCGCTTCGACGAACTCACGACGCAGATCGGTGTCGAGACCGACCAGGGCAAACGCAACGCGATGATCGCCGAGGCGATGAAGATCCACGCCGAGGACTTCGGCCATGTGCCGCTGCACCAGCAGGCGCTGGCCTGGGGGCTGCGCAAGAACGTGGGCGTCCTGCAGCGCGCCGACAACATCATCCTGTACCGAACCGCGGTGATCCAGTGACCGTCACGACGTCGACCGAAGCACCCGCCGCATGAGCACCTCCGCGATCGCCCGTTTCCTCGACGGCGACGTCTATCACAGCTTCAAGAACAGCCCGGTCGCGGTGGGGGCCGCGATCGTGGCCGCGATCCTGATCCTCGGGGCGGTCTTCGCGCCCTGGGTCGCGCCCTTCGATCCCTTCGACCTCAAGACGCTCGACCTCAACAACTCGCTGATGCCGCCGTCGTGGGCCGAGGGCGGCCAGTCGGCGTATCCGCTCGGCACCGACGACCAGGGCCGCGACGTGCTGTCCACGATCCTCTACGGCTCGCGGATCTCGCTGCTGGTGGGCATCGCGTCGGTCGCGCTCGCGATGGTGATGGGCATCGCCCTGGGCCTGCTGTCGGGCTATCTGGGCGGACGGCTCGACGCGTTCATCATGCGGGTCGCCGACGTGCAGCTGTCCTTCCCGTCGATCCTGATCGCGCTGCTGATCAACGGCGTGGCGCGCGCGGTGCTGCCGTCCGATGCCAACATCGACGCGATGGCGCTGGCGGTGCTGGTCGGCTCGATCGGACTGGCGAACTGGGTGCAGTACGCGCGCACGGTCCGCGGCTCGACGATGGTCGAGAAGAACAAGGACTACGTGCAGGCGGCACGCGTGATCGGCGTCGGCTCGGTCGCGATCATGCTGCGGCACGTGCTGCCTAACGTGCTCGGGCCGGTGCTGGTCATCGGCACGATCAACGTCGCGACCGCGATCATCACCGAGGCGACGCTGTCCTTCCTCGGCGTGGGCGTGCCGCCGACCTCGCCCTCGCTCGGCACGATGATCAACAACGGCAACAACTTCCTGTATTCCGGCGAGTGGTGGCTGGTGATCTTCCCCGGCTCCACGCTGATCCTGCTGTGCATGTCGGTGAACCTGCTCGGCGACTGGCTGCGCGATGCGCTGAACCCGAAGCTGCAATGAGACGCGCACGATGAACGCCCCCGCTCCCCTGCTCGAGGTCCGCCACCTGCGGGTCGAGTTCCCGACCCGGCGCGGCACGCTGGTCGCGATCGACGACGTCTCCTTCGACATCGCGCCGGGCGAGGTGCTCGGCGTGGTCGGCGAGTCCGGCGCGGGCAAGTCGATCACGGGCGCGGCGATCATCGGCCTGCTCGAGCCGCCGGGACGCATCGCCGGCGGCGAGATCCGCCTGGCCGGCCGCCGGATCGACAACCTCGAGCCCGCGCAGATGCGGCGCGTGCGGGGCAAGGAGGTGGGCGCCATCTTCCAGGACCCGCTGACCTCGCTGAACCCGCTCTACACCGTCGGCCGGCAGCTCGTCGAGACCATCCAGACCCACCTCGACCTGACCGCCTCGCAGGCGCGCACACGGGCAGTCGACCTGCTCAAGAGCACCGGCATCCCGGCGGCCGAGCAGCGCATCGACCACTATCCGCACCAGTTCTCGGGCGGCATGCGCCAGCGCGTGGTGATCGCGCTCGCGCTCGCGGCCGAGCCGCGGCTGATCGTGGCCGACGAGCCGACCACCGCGCTCGACGTGTCGATCCAGGCGCAGATCATCGCGCTGATCAAGCGGCTGTGCCGCGAGCACGGCACCGCGGTGATGCTGGTGACGCACGACATGGGCGTGATCGCCGAGACCGCCGATCGGGTGGCGGTGATGTACGCGGGACGGATCGCCGAGATCGGGCCGGTGGCCGACGTCATCCACAAGCCGAAGCATCCGTACACCGTCGGCCTGATGGGCTCGATTCCGACGGTGGGCGAGGAGCGCGAGCGGCTCGCGCAGATCGACGGCTCGATGCCCCGGCTCAACGCGATCCCCAAGGGCTGCGCGTTCAACCCGCGCTGCCCGAAGGTCTTCGCCACCTGCCGCGAGCGCCGCCCCGACCTGATCGCCGCCGGTACCTCGCTGGCCGCATGCTGGCTGCACGACGCGTCCGTGGCGAAGGAGGCGGCATGAACGCCGTGGAGCGTCCGGTGAAGTTCGTCCCGAAGGCGGCCCAGGCCGGCGAGCCGCTGGTGGTGGTCGAGGACATCACGAAGGTGTTCGACGTCTCGCCGCCGTGGCTCAACCGCGTCATCGAGCGCAGGCCGCGCACGCTGCTGCGCGCCGTCGACGGGGTGAGCTTCGAGATCGCCCGCGGCGAGACGCTCGCGCTGGTCGGCGAGTCGGGCTGCGGCAAGTCGACGGTCGCGCGCATGATGGTCGGGCTGTACACGCCCTCGCGCGGCCGCGTCGCCTTCGACGGCACCGATCTCGCGACGCTCGGCACCTCGGCGGGCAAGCCGCTTCGCTCGAAGCTGCAGATGATCTTCCAGGATCCATACGCGAGCCTGAACCCGCGCTGGAAGGTCGCCGACATCATCGCCGAGCCGATCCGCGTGCACCGGCTGATCGACGGCGACGCCGCCATCCTCGCGCGCGTCGCGCAGCTGCTGCAGCACGTGGGGCTGGCGCCGGCCGATGCCGAGAAGTATCCGCACCAGTTCTCCGGGGGCCAGCGCCAGCGGCTGTCGATCGCGCGGGCGCTCGCCTCGCAGCCGACCTTCCTGGTGTGCGACGAGCCGACGTCCGCGCTCGACGTGTCGGTGCAGGCGCAGGTGCTGAACCTGATGCGCGACATCCAGCGCCAGGACGGCCTGACCTACCTGTTCATTTCCCACAACCTGGCGGTGGTCCATCACGTCAGCGACCGCGTCGGCGTGATGTACCTCGGCCGGATCGTCGAACTCGCCGACAAGACCACGCTGTTCTCGACGCCCCGCCATCCGTACACGCGGATGCTGCTCGACGCGATCCCGGACATGCAGATGACGGGCAAGGCCCGAACGCCGGTCGCCGGCGAAGTGCCCAATCCGCTCAACCCGCCGACCGGCTGCACCTTCCATCCGCGCTGCCCGCTCGCCAACGACCGGTGCAAGGCCGAGCGGCCTGTGCTGCGTCGTCTCGACGACGGCGCGCAGGTGGCCTGCCACGCGGTAGAGGAAGGCCGCGGCTGACACCATGCGACACTGTCTGCTGCTCCTGGTCGCCCCGCTGCTGCTGCTCGCCGGCTGCCAGACCGATCTCGCGCTGGTCGACCTGAAGGCCCGCTGGGCCGGGCCGTCCTCGCGCTTCCTGCCGATGGACGGCATCGAGGTGCACTGGCGCGACGAGGGGCCGGCGCCGGTCGTCGCCGATGCCGAGCCGCCCGCGATCCTGCTGCTGCACGGCACCGGCTCGTCGTTGCACACCTGGGACGGCTGGGCGCGGCAGATGAGCCCGACCCTGCGGGTCGTGCGCCTGGACCTGCCGGGCTTCGGGCTGACCGGGCCGCATCCGTCGGGCGACTACTCGGGGACGGCCACGGTCGACTTCCTCGAGCGCTTCGCCGACGCCGCGGGCCTGAAGCGCTTCGCGATCGCCGGCAACAGCCTGGGCGGCTACTACGCGTGGCGCTTCGCGCTGCGGCATCCGGACCGGGTCAGCGCGCTCGTCCTGATCGATGCGGTCGGCTATCCGATCGAGCCCGGCACCAGCGGCGCGATCGCGCTCGAGCTCGCCCGGATGCCGGTGGTGAGCGAGCTGATGCGCTTCGCGCCGATCCGCGGCATCGTCGAGCGCAGCCTGAAGGACACCTACGGCGACGACACGAAGGTCACGCCGGATCTGGTCGACCGCTACGAGCAGCTGATGCTGCGGCCGGGCAACCGCACCGCCATGGGCGACCGCGCCCGCGCCGAACGCCGTCCGCTGGGCTGGCAACGCCTGCCCGAGCTGCGGGTGCCGACGCTGATCCAGTGGGGTGGCGCCGATCGCTGGGTGCCGATCTCGCATGCCGAACGCTTCCGCAAGGACATCCCGGACAGCCGCCTCGTGTTCTATCCCGCGCTCGGCCACCTGCCGATGGAGGAGGACCCGCCGACGACCGCGCGCGACGCGATGACCTTCCTGCGCGGCGGCGCGGTCCCCGGTCAGAAGTAGGTGCGGATGGCGCGGGTCACGTGCCCCGCGTCGTCGATGCCCCAGACCAGGCGCCACTTGTCGAAGGTCGTGCACGGGTGCGACACCCCGAAGCCGATCCAGTCACCGACCTCGATCGGGTCCGCAGGTGCCACCCTGAGGTAGCCGTGCTGGTCGTTGTGGCCGAAGACGGCCCAATGCGCCGGCGCGGGCACCGGCTGCACATCGCGGCCCGGGCGGAACCACCACTTGGGCAGCGGCAGGTCGGCATCCGTGCCGACGTCGCGACGCCCGAGCGTGACGATCGCACGATCCGGCTCCGGGCGCGACTGCACTGCGGCCCAGACCTCGAGCGCGCCGCGCGGCGGCTCGCCGTGCACCGCGCCGCGGGCCGCGATCGCGGCGACGTGGCGCCGGTACATGCCGTCGTCGTGGCTCAGGTAGCAGCCGCTGCGCAGCACGACGCGCGCCGGGCGCGACAGGGCCGCACCGTCCAGGCCGCCGACGACCAGGTCGTAGGCCGCCGAGCCCCCGGCCGACAGCAGCACCTCGTCGAGACCGACGAACAGGCCCTCGCGGTCGCAGTCGCGGGCGAGTCCGAGCAGCGCACGCATCCAGTCGCCGACGAAGGCGGTGTCGCGCGCGGCGTCGTTGCTGACGTTCAGCCCCTCGAAGGCCTCGACGCCGGCCAGCCGCAGCCCGGGCGTCGCCGCGACCGCGCGCGCGAGCACGAGCGCGCCCGCCGCGTCGCGACAGCCTGTGCGCCCGCCCGGCGTGCCCAGCTCGACCAGCACGTCGACGCGTGGCGCGCCCGCCCGTGCCAGGCCCTCGGCGAGCAGGGCGAGCTGCGCGCTCGAGTCGGTCAGCGTCAGGAAGCGCACGCCGGGATGGGCGCCAGCCAGCGCCCCCCAGCGCGCCGCGTCGCCGACGCTCGCGATCTGGTTGGCCATCAGCACGCGCTGCGCGCCCGCCTCGACCGCGAGCCGCGCCTGATGCACGTTGGCCACGGTCAGGCCCCAGGCGCCGTCGCGCAGCTGCTCGGCGAAGAGCTGCGGCGCGTTGGTGGTCTTGCCGTGCGGCGCGAGGCTCGCCCCCGAGGCCGCGACGAAGCGCATCAGCCAGTCGGCGTTGTGGCGCAGCGCCGATTCGCGCAGCACCGCCACCGGCATCGGTAGGTCGCCGCGCAGCAGCTGCAGGCCCTGCGCACCGGCCTCGGCGACGGTGAACGCGGGGCGCTCGGAGGGAAAGCCCTTGAAGCTGGCGTCGAGGCGCTCGGCCAGGATGTGATCGAGTGTCGGCATCCGACGATTATCGCCCGTTGCCCGGCCGGCGGTGGCCGCGCCGAACTCGACGAGCAGCGCCTCGGCCGACTCCCCGTCCAGCAGGGCCGGATCGAGTCTCTACAATCGAGGACGACACGTACAGAGAGGAGACCCCATGTCCCGTGCCACCCCCGACCGCAGCCGCCTGCTCGCACCCTTTGCCCCCGTCGCGCTGGCTTCGGCCGCACTCCAGTCGCGCCCTGCGCGCGCTCAGGAGGCGTGGCCGACCAAGGCGGTGACGATCATCGTTCCGCAGGCCGCCGGCGGGGCCAACGACACCGTCGCCCGGGCGTTCGGCACACGGCTGTCGCAGGCGATCGGCCAGCCGGTGGTGATCGAGAACCGCGCGGGCGCCGGCGGCAACGTCGGCACCGCGCAGGCCGCACGCGCGCCCAAGGACGGTCACACGCTGATGCTGACCGCGCAGAGCGCACAGACGATCAACCCGTGGCTCTACAGGAACACGGGCTTCGATCCGGTCAAGGACTTCGAGCCGGTCATGACGGTGGCGACCGCGCCCTACGTGCTGGTGGCGAATCCGTCGTTCCCGGTGTCCAACCTGAAGGAGCTGATCGCCTACGCGAAGCAGCGCCCCGGGCGCATCGACTACGCCTCCGCCGGCAACGGCACGCTGAACCACCTGCTCGGCGTCATGCTGAACCGGCAGGCCGGCCTGCACCTGGTGCACATCCCGTACCGTGGCGCCGCGGCGGCGGCGACCGACGTGGTGGGCGGGCAGGTGCCGATCGCCTTCGGCAGCTTCCCCGGTGTGTTCCCGTTCGTGAAGGCCGGCCAGCTCAAGGTGATCGGCGTGGCGACGGAGAAGCGCACGAAACTCGCGCCCGAGCTGCCGACGCTGAACGAATCCCTGCCCGGCTTCCATGCCAACTCCTGGTACGGCCTGTTCGCGCCGGCGGGCACCCCGAAGGCGATCGTCGACCGGATCGCGTCGGAGGGTGCGAAGGTGCTGGCCGATCCCGCCCTCGCCGAGCGGATGGCGGGCCAGGGCGCGGAGCCGGCACCGTCGACACCCGATCAGCTCGCCGTGCTGCTGCGCGAGGACCTGAAGCTGTGGCAAGGGATCGTGAAGGCCTCTGGAGCGACCATCGACTGATCGTCACGTCCGTGACGATCAGCGCCCGCCCGACTGACGCGCGTCGACCCGCTCCATGTTCTCGAGCATCTTCAGCAGGTAGTGCAGCGTGTGGGTCGCGTCGCTGACCGAGAAGTCGCCCAGGACCTCGCGGTAGTAGTCGCGGATCTTGGGCTGCGCGAGCTCGGTCCACACGCGACGCCCCGGTGCGGTCATCGTGACCAGCCGCGAGCGCCGGTCCTGCCCGTCGGGTGCGACCGCGACATGCCCGTCGCGTTCCATCCGTCCGATCACGCCCGACAGGTTCTGGCGGCTGACCATCAGGTAGCGCGCGAGCTCGCCGATGCTGATGCCGCCGGCCGCCCGTTCGCGCGACAGCGCGCCGAGCACCGCCCACTGCTGCGTGGTCAGTCCCTCGGCCTCGACCGCACGGCTGCCGGTTTTATGCAACATGTTTGCGCACTGGTAGAGCCGGAAGAACAGGCGGTTCGCCAGATCCAGCTTCACCGAGTCGGCCTCTTCCTCTCGATGCTTCGCAACATTGCGAAGCTTCCGTGCTGGCGTCGCCATCCCATCCCCCTTGCAGGCCCCGGTGGCCTGCCGTACGATCAGTCATTATATTGACGTAAATGCAGGCGGGACGAAACCCCGCCCCCTGCACCGCACAGGAGGAGACACCATGGATCGATTCACCGGCAGGGTCGTCGTCGTCACCGGCGGCGGCGGCGGCATCGGCGGCGCCACCTGCCGCCGCTTCGGCGCGGAGGGCGCGCGTGTCGCGGTGCTCGACCAGAACCTGGAGACCGCGCAGGCCACCGCCGCAGCGGTGCGCGAATCCGGCGGCACCGCCACCGCGTTCCGCTGCGACATCACCGAACGCACCAGCGTCGACGCGGCCATCGCCGGCGTGCGCACCGAGCTCGGCCCGATCGACGTGCTGGTCAACAACGCCGGCTGGGACATCTTCAAGCCGTTCACCAAGACCGAGCC
>JBIIPQ010000472.1:0-3529 GCA_044342535.1 Burkholderiaceae bacterium | reverse complement strand
GAGCAGCGCTTCCTCGAGATCGCGCGGGGCCTGGCGATGCGCCCGCGCTTCATCATGCTCGACGAGCCGGCCGGCGGCCTGTCGAACGACGAGATCGAGCACCTCGGCGACATCGTGCGCACGATGCGCGATGCGGGCATCGGCGTGCTGCTGGTCGAGCATCACACCGACTTCGTCTTCCGCGTCTGCGACCGGGTCACCGCGCTTGACGTCGGCAAGACCATCCGGCACGGCACCCCGGACCAGGTGCGCACCGATCCGGAGGTCATCCGTGTCTACCTGGGGGCCTGAGCGATGAGCACGTCACCGACGCAGCGTCCGGAGAAGGTGCTGCTCGACGTGCGGGGCCTGCGGGTCGCGTACGGCAAGGCCGAGGTGGTGCGCGACGTGTCCTTCGACGTGCGCGCCGGCGAGTTCGTCGTGGTCCTGGGGCGCAACGGCGCCGGCAAGAGCACGATCCTGCACGCCGTGTCCGGGCTGATCCCAAAGCACGCGGGCACGGTGAGCTTCGATGGCCGCGACCTGAGCGCGGCCACGCCGCGCGAGACCGTGCAGGCCGGGATCATCCAAGTGCTCGAGGGCCACCGCGTGTTCCAGACGCTGTCGGTCGAGGACAACCTGCTGATCGGCACGTATGCAAAAGCGCCGCGCGGCGACCGCAGCAAGCTCGAGCGCATCTACGCGCTGTTCCCCGAGCTCGCCGAGCGGCGCCAGCAGATGGCCTCGCGGCTGTCGGGCGGCCAGCAGCAGATCCTCGCGGTCGCGCAGGGCGTGATCGGCGAGCCTCGGCTGCTGATGCTCGACGAGCCCTCCGCGGGCCTGGCGCCGATCGTCATCGACCGGATCCTCGGCGTCGCCGCGCAGCTCTGCGCGGACGGCCTCGCGATCCTGCTGGTCGAGCAGCTGGTGGAGAAGGCCCTGCGCCATGCGCACTGGGGCTACATCGTCGAGACCGGCCGCATCCCGGTCAGCGCGCCGGCCGAGGCGCTGCGCGACGGCGAGCTGGTGCGGCAGGTGTACCTGGGCGGCGACGCCCGTCACGAGGAGACGCGAGCATGAGCACCGACGCCACCACCCCGCGCTGGGTGCGCCGCCCCGACGGCTCGAACTGGGGCGAGTTCGGCCCCGACGACCAGCTCGGCCGACTGAACCTGCTGACGCCCGAGAAGGTGCGCCAGGGCGTCGCCGAGGTCCGCGAGGGCCGGACCTTCTGTCTGTCGCTGCCGCTCGACCTGCCCGGTGGCAACGCGCTGAACCCGCGCCGCAACCCGCCGATCCTGCGGCCCACGATCCGCAACGGCCGGCCGAACATGGTCTACCGGCTCTCGGACGACAACCCGAACCACAGCGACGTCGTCTGCGACGACATCGTCGTGCTGACGCTGCAGTACTCGACGCAGTGGGACAGCTTCGCGCACGTCGGCTCGATGTTCGACGCCAACGGCGACGGCCTGCCCGAGCCGGTCTTCTACAACGGCTACCGCGGCGGCTTCCACATCTTCGGGCCGACCGACGCGTCCGACGCGGGCCCGGGCCCGAAGACCACCTCCGGGGCGAAGGCGCTCGGCGTGGAGAACATGGCGGCGCAGGGCCTGCAGGGGCGCGGCGTGCTGATCGACCTGCGCGCGCACTACGGCGACGCGCGGACGGCGGTGGGCTACGACCTGCTGATGCGTGCGATGGAGGCCGACCGCGTCGAGGTCGAGCGCGGCGACATGGTGCTGCTGCACACCGGCTTCGCGCAGCGCGTGCTGGAGATGGCCGGAAAGCCCGATCCCGAAGTGCTGCACGGCGCCTGCGCGGTGCTCGACGGCCGCGACCCGAAGCTGCTGCAGTGGATCACCGACAGCGGGCTGGCGATCCTCGCCGCCGACAACTACGCGGTCGAGGCGCACCCGGCCACCTCTCAGCCGGCCGACGCGTGCTGCGCCACGCTGCCGCTGCACGAGCACTGCCTCTTCAAGCTCGGCGTGCACCTGGGCGAGCTCTGGCACCTGACGCCGCTGGCCGAGTGGCTGCGCGCGAACGGCCGCAGCCGCTTCCTGCTCACCGCGCCGCCGCTGCGCCTGCCCGGCGCCGTCGGCTCGCCCGCGACCCCGATCGCCACCGTCTGACGCCACCGCAATGCCGAAAGCCTCCGACACGTCCTCGGTCCAGAAGGTCTGCCGGATCCTGCGCGCGCTGTCGGTGCCCGAGGCGCTGCGCCTGGCTGATGTCGCCGCGGCCACCGGCCTGAACAAGGCGACGGTGCTGCGGCTGCTCGAGTCCCTCGCCGAGGAGGGCTTCGTCGAGCGCGACGAGGACAGCAAGCGCTACCGGCTGGGCGAGCACGCGACGCTGATGGGCCTGGCCTCGCAGGGGCGCGATCACCTGCGCGACCGTGCGCGGCCCTGGCTGATGCGGCTGGCGACGCTGTGCGGCGACACCGTGCTGCTGTCGGTGCGCAGCGGTGCCGAGGCGGTCTGCGTCGACCGCGAGTTCGGCGCCTACCCGATCCGCGCCAACTACCTCGAGGTCGGCAGCCGCCGCCCGCTCGGCGTCGGCGCCGGCAGCCTCGCGCTGCTCGCCTGGCTGCCCGAGGGCGAGATCGAGGCGCTGCTGGCCGAGTCGATGCCGCGGATCGCCGAGCGCTATCCGCGCATCGACGAGGCGCTCCTGCGTGCGAAGGTCGCCGAGTCGCGCCGGACGGGCTTCGCCGTGCTGCTCGACGTGGTGGTCGAGCGCATGGGCGGCGTGGCGATGCCGATCCTCGGCACCGACGGCCGTCCGGTCGGCGCGCTCAGCATCGCCGCGCTCAACGAGCGGATCGTCGAGCGGCTCGACATGCTGGTGTCGGCGCTGCGCGAGGCGGCCGAGGCGCTGTCGCCCAACCCGGTCGCCCAGGCGGCCCAGCGGCCGGTGCTCGCCCGCGCGCTCGGGCGCGACACGGCGCATGCGGCGGAGACGATGCGATGAGCTACCTGCTGGGCAGCGGCCTGACCCGCTTCGGCCGCCACGACGGGCGCACGACGCTCGACCTGATGAGCGAGGCCGCGGCCGCCGCGCTCGCCGATGCGGGCCTGGAGCGCGGCGACGTCGACGGGCTGATCTGCGGCTACGCGACGACCATGCCGCACATCATGCTGGCCACCGTGTTCGCCGAGCACTTCGGCCTCGAGCCGACCTACGCGCACGCGGTGCAGGTCGGTGGCGCGACCGGCTTCGCGATGACCATGCTCGCGCACCTGCTGGTCGATTCGGGCGCCGCGCGCCGCGTGCTGGTGGTGGGCGGCGAGAACCGCATGACCGGCCAGAGCCGCGACGCGTCGATCCAGGCGCTCGCGCAGGCGGGCCATCCGGTCTACGAGGTGCCGCTCGGGCCCACCATCCCCGCCTACTACGGGCTGGTGGCCTCGCGCTACATGCGCGAGCATGGCGCGACCGAGGCGGACTTCGCCGAGCTCGCCGCGCTGATGCGCCGCAACGCGGTGCGCCACCCCGGCGCCCATTTCCGCGACCCGATCACCGCCGCCGACGTGCTCGCCTCGCG
>JBIIPQ010000473.1:0-3529 GCA_044342535.1 Burkholderiaceae bacterium | reverse complement strand
CGCATCCACAGGGCGACCGATGACCTCCACCAAGAAAGCCACGATGACGTTCACCGACGGCACGCCGTCGGTCGAATTCCCGATCTACGAGGGGACTGTCGGCCCCGAAGTGATCGACATCCGCAAGCTGTACGGACAGACCGGGAAGTTCACGTTCGACCCGGGCTTCATGTCGACGGCGGCCTGCGACTCGAAGATCACCTACATCGACGGCGACAAGGGCGAGCTGCTGTACCGCGGCTACCCGATCGAGCAGCTCGCCACGAGCTGCGACTACCTCGAGACCTGCTACCTGCTGCTCAACGGGGAGCTTCCGAACCGCGCGCAGCAGAAGGACTTCGAGTACCGTGTCACGCACCACACGATGGTGCACGAGCAGATGACGCGGTTCTTCCAGGGCTTTCGCCGGGACGCGCATCCGATGGCCGTGCTGGTCGGTTGCGTCGGCGCGCTGTCGGCCTTCTATCACGACTCGCTCGACATCAACAACGCCGAGCACCGGCACATCTCCGCGATCCGCCTGATCGCCAAGATGCCCACGCTCGTCGCGATGGCCTACAAGTACACCGTGGGTCAGCCCTTCATGTACCCGCGCAACGACCTGTCGTACAGCGGCAACCTGATGCGGATGATGTTCGGCACGCCGTGCGAGGAGTACAAGGTCAACGAGGTGCTCGAGCGCGCGCTCGACCGCATCCTGATCCTGCACGCCGACCACGAGCAGAACGCCTCGACCTCGACGGTGCGCCTGGCCGGCTCGTCCGGTGCGAATCCGTTCGCGTGCATCGCGGCGGGCATCGCCACGCTGTGGGGCCCGGCGCACGGCGGCGCCAACGAGGCCTGCCTGCAGATGCTCGACGACATCCAGAAGAACGGCGGCGTCGAGAAGATCGGCGAGTTCATCGCCAAGGTGAAGGACAAGAACTCCGGCGTGAAGCTGATGGGCTTCGGCCATCGGGTCTACAAGAACTACGACCCGCGCGCCAAGCTCATGCGCGAGACCTGCTACGAGGTCCTGGGCGAGCTCGGCCTGCACGACGATCCGTTGTTCAAGCTGTCGATGAAGCTCGAGCAGATCGCCCTCGAGGACGAGTACTTCGTGTCGCGCAAGCTGTATCCGAACGTCGACTTCTACTCGGGCATCGTGCAGAAGGCGCTCGGCATCCCGACGTCGATGTTCACCTGCATCTTCGCGCTGGCCCGCACCGTGGGCTGGATTGCGCAGTGGAACGAGATGATCTCGGACCCCGAGCAGAAGATCGGCCGCCCGCGCCAGCTGTTCGTCGGCGCGACGCGGCGCGACGTCAAGGCCATCGATCTGCGCTGACCGCAAGAGCCCGCGGCGCCTCGGGCGCCGCGGCGGCATCGGCCGGTCCCTAGGGGCCGGTTTTCCTTGGTCGCACTCAGTGTGATTCGGGCAGCCAGACCTCGGCCTCGGTGCCCACGCCGGCGACGCTGCGCAGCTCGATCCAGCCCCGCTGCGCCTCGACGAGATGCCGTGCGATGGCCAGGCCCAGGCCGGGCCCGGCGCCCGACTCGGCCGACGGCATCCGCGCGAACGGCTCGAAGGCACGCTGAAGCTGCGACCGGGTGAAGCCGGGGCCGCGGTCCGCGACGGTGATCACGACGTGGTGAACGCTCGGCGCCCCGGGCGCTGCGCCGACCGGCTCGCAGCTGTCCCGGCGCGAGCGCAGCGTCACCGGCGACTCGGGCGGCGCATGGCGCAGCGCATTGTCGATCAGCCGGGCGAGGGCGTCGCGCACCGCGTCCGGATCGGCCTCGATGCGTGTGGCGAGGTCGTGCGGCGCGCGATGGATGCGGCGCCGCGCGTCGGGCTGCGACGGAGTGCGCGCGGCCGCATCGAGCAGGGCGCCGAGCGTCACGGTGTCCTGGGCCCGTGACTCCCCAGCGACCGGCCGCTCGGGGCGCGGCAAGCCGCGCGACGCGTCGAGCGGGCGCAGCGCGACCACGCAGCACGGCTCGCCATCCCCGATGCCCGTGCCCGCCGGCAGCAGCGTGGCGGCCACGAGGAAGCGGTCGCCGTCCGCACCGATCGCCTCGGCCAGCAGGCGGTGGACGCGGGCCGGCGTGGCGCCGCCCTCGTCGATCCAGCGAACGAGTCGCGGTGGCGACAGCAGCGGAACGAAGCGGGCCAGCAGCGACGCGCAGCGGGGTACGCCTTCGGGCGCAGGGGAGCAGGGCCCGATCCCGACCGCGAAGGTACGCGCGAACGCGGGGTTCGCGACCGCGATGCGTCCGGCCCGATCGAGCGCCACCACGGGCTCGCCGCTGTGCTCGACCCAATCGAGCAGGGCCGCGGTCGCGCCCGGACCGCCGTGCCGCCAACCGGCGGCGCCGATCGGAACCGCGTCGCTGCGGGTCGGCATGCCGCTCCGTGCGGTCGTCCCGGCATGATCGATCGTCGCTGCACCCAAGGCTTGCCTCCGGTCGGGTCGTGGTGCGGCCGAACGAGCCGCTACCGACACTAACGGCATGAGCGCGCCGCGCTTGAGGCCGACGAAGCGTCGAGAAACAGGGGTTGGGCGGCCTGTTTCGCAAGATCGGTGCAAGGACCGCCGTGCTACCATCCCGCCGTTATGTCGGGGCCCGGACCACGGGTCTGCGGAGTCCCTGGCAGCAGCGTCCGCGGACCGGTCGGAGCCGGAATGCGGATGGAAGGGGGCGACGCGATCCCTTTCCGCACTTTCGACGAGAAACTCGTCTTGGGGGGTGAAGCGCGATGATGAAGGAATTCAATTCCAGCTCGTACCTGTTCGGCGGCAATGCGCCTTACGTCGAAGAGCTGTACGAGTCCTACCTGAACAATCCCGGCTCGGTTCCCGAGCAGTGGCGGACCTACTTCGACACCATGCAGATGGTGCCGGCCGCCGACGGGAACCCGCAGACGCCCGACGTCGCGCACGCCCCGATCGTCCAGTCCTTCGCCGAGCGCGCCAAGGAGGGCACGCTGCAGCCCCGCGTGATGGGCGGCGACGCTGCCGCGGCGCGCAAGCAGGTCTACGTCCAGCAGCTGGTGGCGGCCTACCGCTTCCTCGGCTCGCGCTGGGCCGACCTCGATCCGCTCAAGCGCCAGGAGCGCCCGCAGATCCCCGAGCTCGAGACCGCGTTCTACGACTTCACCGAAGGCGACCACGCGAACATCTACTCGGCGGCGAACACCTTCTTCGGCTTCGACAGTGCGCCGCTGCGCGACCTGCTGCGCGCGCTGCGCGAGACCTACTGCGGCACCATCGGCGCCGAGTTCATGTACATCACCGATCCGGCCCAGAAGCGCTGGATCCAGGAGCGGCTGGAGAGCACCCGCGCCAAGCCGAAGTTCTCTGCCGAGAAGAAGAAGCGCATCCTCGAGCGGCTGACCGCGGCCGAGGGCCTCGAGAAGTACCTGCATACCCGCTACGTCGGCCAGAAGCGGTTCTCGCTGGAAGGCGGCGAGAGCTTCATCGCGTCGATGGACGAGGTGGTGCAGCACGGCGGCTCCCAGGGCATCCAGGAGTTCGTCATCGGCATG
>JBIIPQ010000471.1:0-3535 GCA_044342535.1 Burkholderiaceae bacterium | reverse complement strand
CACAACATGACCGGCGTCGCGAGCTCCGCGACCTCGGTGGTGATCGGCTACCTCGCCGGCGGCACCTCGACGATCCGCGTCGGCTCGGGCGGCATCATGCTGCCCAACCACTCGCCGCTGGTGATCGCCGAGCAGTTCGGCACGCTGGCGTCGCTGTACCCCGGCCGCATCGACCTGGGCCTCGGGCGCGCGCCCGGCACCGACCAGGCGACCTCGCGCGCCTTGCGCGTCGACCCGCGCGCCGCGGAGCACTTTCCCGACGACATCGCCGCGCTGCGCATGCTGTTCGACGAGGCCGAGCCCGGCCAGGCGGTGCGCGCGGTGCCCGGCGCCGGCCTGAAGGTGCCGCTGTGGATCCTCGGCTCGAGCCTGTACGGCGCACAGGTCGCCGCCCACTTCGGCCTGCCCTACGGCTTCGCGTCGCATTTCGCGCCCGACGAGCTCGACGGCGCGATCCGCATCTACCGCGAGCGCTTCCGCCCGTCCGAGCAGCAGACGCACCCGCATGCGATGCCCTGCATCAACGTGATCGTCGCCGACACCGACGCCGAGGCCACGCGCCTGTTCAGCAGCATCCAGCAGCGCTTCGTCGACATGGTGCGCAACCGCCGCGGCCTGCTGTCGCCGCCGCTCGACGACATCGAGTCGTACTGGACGCCGCACGAGAAGGCGCATGCGATGCGCATGCTCGCCTGCTCGTTCGTGGGCTCGCCCGAGACGGTGCGCCGCACGCTGCAGGCCTTCATCGAGCGCACCGGCGCCGACGAGCTGATGGTGAGCGCCGCCGTCTACGACCAGGCCGCGCGGCTGCGCTCGTACGAGCTGCTCGCCGAGGTCGGCCAGTCACTGCAGCCGTCCCGCAGCGCGCTGCTCGCCACCGCCTGAGGCCGCCATGACGGATCGCAGCTTCGAGTTCTTCTTCGACATCGCCTCCGGCTACAGCTGGCTGGCGGCCACCCAGGTCGAGGCCCTCGCGCGCCGCACCGGCTCGGTCGCCATCTGGCGGCCGTTCTCGCTCGGCTTCGCGTTCAAGGCCTCGGGCAACGAGACGCCGGCGCGCATCCCCGCCAAGGCCGAGTGGCTGACGGCCGACCTCGCCCGCTGGGCGAAGCGCTACGGCATCGCCTACACCTATCCGTCGCGCTTCCCCATCGCGTCGATGGGCGCGCTGCGGCTGCTGGTGGCCGCGCGCAGGCTGCATGGCGACGAGGCGGTGCCGCGGCTGGCCGCGACGCTCTTCGACGCCGCCTGGGGGCACGACCGCGACATGGCCGATGCGCGGGTGCTCGCGCGCTGCGCGCAGGACGCCGGGCTCGACCCCGAGCCGCTGCTCGCCATCGTCGAGGCGCCCGAGACCAAGGCCGAGCTCAAGGCCAACACCGACGACGCGATCGCGCGCAAGGTGTTCGGCGCGCCGGCGTTCTTCGTCGACGGCGAACTGCACTGGGGCAACGACCGGCTCGACTTCGTCGAGGAGGCGTTGCGCGCGCGGACGTCTTGAGCGCGCGCGCGGACGTCTCGAGCGGGCGCGCGGGCGCGGTGGAGCCGATGCGCCGGGCGTCCGGGGCGGCGGCCCGGCTGCGGGTCGGGGTGCCGGTCGGACTGCTGGTCGGACTGGGGCTCGCGGGCTGCGCCGGACCAGGCACGCAGCCATCCGCGTCGGCACCGGCACCGGCACCGGCACCGGCACCGGCACCGGCACCGGCACCGGCATCGGTGTCCGCATCGACCCCCACCCCCGCCGCCACCCGCCCCCTCGCCTTCGCCAGCACCCTGTCCTGCGGCGAGCGCAGCGCCACCGTCGGCTCACGCGGCAACACATGGGTGCTCACCGTCGAAGGGCGCGAGCTGTCCCTGCGTACGGTGCCCGCGCCGGTCGGCGTGCGCTACGAGGCCGTCGACGAGCCCGGCACCAGCGTCGCCAACGTCGGCGATCGGGCCCGCGTCATCGTGCGCGGCGAGGCCTGGCCCGATTGCCGCACCGGTGCGGTCGCCTCGGGCGCGCCGCCCGGCCCGCCGTCGTTCGCCGCGCGTGGCCACGAGCCCGCCTGGCGGCTCGAGCTGGACGGTGCGCGCATCCGCTTCGTGCCCGGCATGGACGGCGCCGCCATCGAGGCGCCCACGCCCCCGGCGCTGCCCGCCGGGGCCGGCCGCCGCTGGACGGCGAGCGCGCAGGGCCGCCCGCTGACGGTCACCGCGACCGAGCGCGTCTGCACCGATGCCATGACCGGCATGCCGCATCCGCTCGAGGTCTCGGTCGGACACGACGGCCGCGACTGGCGCGGCTGCGGCGGCGAGCCCGCGATGCTGCTGGGCGGCGCCGAATGGGTGGTCGAGGACATCGACGGCGGCGGCATCATCGACCGCTCGCGCGCTACGCTCGTCTTCGTGCCCGACGGCCGCATCGTCGGCCGCGCGTCGTGCAACGAGTACGTCGGACGCTGGACGCTGGACGCCGAGCGCCTGTCGATCGGCAACCTGGCGGGCACGACGAAGGCCTGCGCCCCGGCCCTCATGCTGCAGGAGCGGCGCTTCCTCGATCGCCTGGGGGCCGTGTCGCGCTTCGGGATCACGCCCGAGGGCGCACTGCGCCTGCTCGGCGACGGTCCGGGCTCGCTGCTCGCGCGACGCTGACCCGCCCGCCCACCGCCCCATCGACCCACGAAGGCGTCCCGATGCCCGAGGTGTACGAGCAGATCATCGCCGACCTCGGCGAGATGACCGCCCGGATCCGCGCCGAGGCGTTCGGCGGCTCCGCCGCATGAAGGCGGAGGGCCTGCGCGCGCTCGCCGCCGCCTTCCCCCACGCCGGCCGCCTCGAGGCGATCGTGCTGCGCCCCGCGCGGCGCGAGCCCGCGCGACAGGTCGACGAGGCCCTTGCCGTGGCCGCACGCGGCCTCGACGGCGACCGTGCGAGCACCCGGGCGTCACGGGTCCCGGGCGGCGGCGCGCGGCAGGTCACGCTGATCCAGGCCGAGCACCTGCCGGCGATCGCCGCGCTCGCGAGGCGCGACGCCGTCGCGCCCGAGGCGCTGCGGCGCAACCTCGTCGTCGCCGGCCTGAACCTGCTCGCCGCACGCACGCTGTTCGCCGACCGGCCGCTGGTGCTGCGCATCGGCGCCGAGGTCGTGCTGCAGGTGAGCGGTCCGGCCGAGCCCTGCTCGCGGATGGAGGAGGTGCTGGGCGCCGGCGGCTACAACGTGATGCGCGGCCACGGCGGCGTGACCGCGCGCGTGCTGGCCGGCGGGCGGCTGCGCGTCGGCGATGCGGTCGTGGCCGGACCGCCCGACGCGGGCTGACCGGGCGCGCGACGCGGGCTGACCGGGCGCGCGACTCAGGCTGCCCGCGCGCACGTCGCGCATCGCCGCTCGCTGCGCCCGCACGCCCTGCGCTACGATCCGGCGATGGATGCCACCGACTTCACCCGCCTGCTCGACCGCATGATGGACGCCGCCGAAGCCGGTGACGGCGCGGCCTTCGCCGCCTGCTTCACGCCCGACGCGACCTACCACGACTACGTGTACGGTCCGCACGTC
>JBIIPQ010000115.1:0-11083 GCA_044342535.1 Burkholderiaceae bacterium | reverse complement strand
GATCGATCGCGGCGGCGGCCCGGGGCGATGTCAGCAGCGACTCGAACCACTGCGACAGCGTCGCGTAGCCGACGTACGGGTCGGCGACGATGATCCTCACCGCGCCCGCGGGCGCCTCCGCCTGCAGGGCGGCCGAGACGATCAGTGCGCCGGCGCCGCTGTCGCGGGCAGCCTGCGCATGCCGGCGGCCCGAGAGAAAGGACACCGCATCGGCGTCGGCCGACTCCAGCGACGCGAGCCGGGCGATGCGCCGCGTGCCATCACCGTGGACCGTGCCGCCGAGACGCTCGGAGATCGCGTCGACGGAGACCGGAACGGGCAGCGCGCGGTGCACGGGCGCCCTACTTCGCCGAGTTCAGCGCGCGCAGCACCTTCTCGGTGACGTCGATCCGCGGCGACACGTGGACGGCGTCCTGGAAGATGACGTCGTAGCGCTCCTGCTCGGCGATCTGGCGGATCACGCGGTTCGCCCGCTCGATCACGGTCGCCAGTTCCTCGTTGCGGCGCTGGTTGATGTCCTCGCGGAACTCGCGCTGCTTGCGCTGGAACTCGCGGTCGAGGTCGGCGAGCTCGCGCTGGCGCCGCATCCGCTCGCCCTCGGCGATGACGGTCGCGTCGCGCTCGAGCTTCTCGGAGGTCTGCTTGAGGCGGGCGGCCATCTCCTGCAGGTCCTTGTCGCGGCGCGAGAACTCCTGCTGGATGCGGTCCTGCGCCGACTTCGCGGCGCTGGACTCGCGGATGATCCGCTCCAGGCTCACGTAGCCGATCTTGATCGGCGCATCCTGCTGCTGTGCGACCGAGACGGTCGTCGCTGCGGCAAGAACGCCCGCTGCGGCGAGCCGGACGAGCTTGTTCATCGGATCAGTCCCATGGGGCACGACGCACCCGGTCGGCGGGCGCCTCGCGGCGCGCGCATTCTCGCATATCGCTCGGCCGCACGGTCGCGCCTCAGAAACCCGTCCCGATCTGGAACTGGAAGCGCTGCGTGCGGTCTCCGGGTTGCTTGTTGATCGGGAAGCCGACCGACAGCTTCAGCGGGCCGAGCGGCGAGAGCCAGTTCAGGCCGAGACCGGTCGAGTAGCGCAGATCGCTCAGGTCGATGGTGTCGGCCCACACGTTGCCGACGTCCAGGAAGGTGAACATGCGCACCTGCTGGTCGTTGCCCGCGCCGGGCAGCGGGAACAGGAACTCCGCGCTCGCCACGAGCTTCGACTGGCCGCCGCGCGGAAAGTTGTCCGCATCGCGCGGGCCGAGGCTGGCGGCCTCGAAGCCGCGCACCGAGCCGATGCCGCCGGCGTAGTAGTTCTTGAACAGCGGATACGGATTGCCGCCGAGCGCCCAGCCGCGCGCCAGCGAGCCGTAGACGCCGATCGTGTAGTCCTTGGTCAGCGGCTTGTAGTACTGGGTGTCGAAATTCGCGCGGGTGTAGCGCAGATCGCCGACCGGCAGAGTGAACTCGACGTTGCCGCCCATGTACAGGCCGCGGGTGGGTGTCAACGGGCTGTCGCGCTCGTCGCGAAACCAGCCGATCTGGCCGAGGGCGGCCCAGCTGCTCTCGCCGAAGGTGTCGACGTACTCCTTGTAGCGCGCCGGCGGATTGGCGCCGAGCGACAGGTTGTTGCGCTCGTATGCGAGGCCGAAGGTGACACGATCGACCTCGGTGTAGGGGATGCCGAAGCGCATGCCCAGGCCCTGCGTCTCGATCACGTAGTCGCCCAGCCCGAGCGCGGACGCGTTGAAGCGCCGCGTGAAGACATCGAAGCTGCGCGAGATGCCGTCGGGCGTGAAGTACGGGTCGGTGCTCGACAGCGTGATCTGACGCTGCGTGCGGCCGGTGTTCATGTTCAGGCCGATCGACTTGCCAGTGCCCAGGAAGTTCTGCTGGTTCACGGAAGCGGTCAAGATCAGCCTATCGGTGCTCGAGAAGCCCACGCCGATCAGGAAGGTGCCGGTGGAGCGCTCGGTCACGTTGACGTTCAGGTCGACCTGATCGGGCGCCTCCGGCACCGGCACGGTGTCGATGGTGACGTTGGTGAAGTAGCCCAGCCGCGTGAGCCGCTCGCGCGACAGGCGGATCTTGTCGGTGTCGTACCAGGCGCTCTCGAACTGGCGCAGCTCGCGGCGCACCACCTCGTCGCGGCTGCGCGCATTGCCCGAGACGTTGATCCGGCGCACGTAGGCACGGCGGCCCGGATCGACGGTGACGTTGAAGAAGACCGTCCGCTTCTCGCGGTCGACGTCCGGAATGGCGTTGATGTTCGCGAATGCGTAGCCGATCGACCCGTACACCTCGGTCATCGTGCGCGTCGACTCGGCCAGACGCTGTCCGTTGAAGACATCGCCCTCGCGGACCAGCATCAGCGTGTCGAGCTCGGCCTCCCGGCCCAGCGTGTTGCCGCTGAACTTGTACCCGGTGACGGTGTAGCGCTCGCCCTCGGTGATGTTCACCGTGATGTAGACGCCCTCGCGGTCCGGGTCGATCGAGACCTGCGTGGAGTCGATCGAGAACTCGAGATGGCCGCGGTTCAGGTAGAACGAGCGAAGACGCTCGAGGTCGCCGGCGAGCTTCTCGCGCGCGTACTGGTCGGTCTTGGTGTACCAGGAGATCCAGGTCGGCGTGGAGAGCTGCAGCTGGTCGAGCAGCGCGGCCTCGGTGAAGGCCTTGTTCCCGACGACCCGGATCTGCGTGATCCGGGCATCGGCGCCCTCCTCGATCGCCATCGAGACCGCGACGCGATTGCGCTCGAGCGGCGTGACCGTCGAGGTGACCCGCGCCGCGTACTTCCCGCGCGCGAGGTACTGGCGCTTGATCTCCTGCTCCGCCCGATCGAGCAGCGCCCGGTCGAAGATCCGCGACTCGGACAGGCCGAGCTCCTTGAGCGCCTTGACCAGCTGCTCGCTGGAGATGTCCTTGGAGCCGCTGACCTCGACGGTGGCGACCGAAGGACGCTCCTCGAGGTAGACGACGAGCACCTCCCCCTCGACCTCGAGCCGCACGTCGTTGAACAGACCCGTCGCATAGAGGGCCCGCAGCGCCTGCGAGGCGCGCTGGTCGTCCAGGCGCTCGCCGACCTTGATCGGAAGATAGCCGAACACCGTGCCGGGCTCGACGCGCTGGACGCCGACGAGCCGGATGTCACGGACAGTGAAGGGAACGAACGCCCAAGCGAGCGTGGCAAGCATGCTCGCGGCGAGCGCGAACACGGATTTCGCGAGCGGACGCATGAAACTCCTGGGTGGCCCGGCGGGCCACCCGGCGCGTCACCCGCCGAACAGCCTGCTCAGATCGTTGAACAGCGCCACGGCCATCAGCCCGACGATAGCCGCCAGCCCTGCCTTCTGGGTGACCTGCATGAAACGCTCGGAGAGCGGTCGGCCCTTGATCGCTTCGAGGCCGTAATATACCAAATGCCCTCCGTCGAGGACGGGAACCGGGAGCAGGTTGAGCACACCGAGACTCACGCTGATGAGCGCGAGGAAGGCGACATACGCGAAGGCACCGACCTTCGCAGACTGCCCCGCGTAGTCGGCGATCGCGACCGGTCCGCTCAGATTGCGCCAGGACAGGTCGCCAGTCAGCATCTTGCCGAGCATGCGCAGCGAAAACCACGACATGTCCCAGGTCTGGCGCGCGCCGTAGCCGATCGCATCGATCGGGCCATGGTCGACACGGACCATCTCGACACGGTTCTGCAGCGCAGCGCCGATCCGGCCGACGCTGCGGCCGGCATCCTCGGGACGGTCCGAGCGCTGGGCCTGCGGCACCACCACGATGCGCTGCTCGACACCGGCGCGACGGATCGACAGCGCGACCTCGCGCCCGGCGTTCTCGCGCAGGACCTCGATCAGGTCGGTGGCGCGACCGAGCGGACGACCATCGACCGAGACGATCTCGTCGCCGGCGAGCAGCCCCGCCTTCGCCGCACTGCCGTCGGGCGACACCGAGCCGACCGAGACCACGCCGCCGGCGATGTCCAGCCCGAGGCTGCGCATGAAGTCCTTGTCGAGCTCGCCCGAACCGAGCCCGCCGGTATCGAGCGAGACCTGCAGCGGACGGCCGTCGCGCTGCACGACCAGGCGGGCTTCGCGCTTCTCGACGACGGCGTCGATCAGGCGCAGCCGGAACTCGGGCATCGAGCGGATCTCTCGCCCGTCGATCGCGGTGACGCGATCGCCGGCGCGCAGTCCGGCGGCCGCAGCCTGGGAGCCGGTCACCGGTTCGCCGAGGACCGCAGCGGGCTCCTCGATGCCGACCATGCCGAGCGATGCGTACAGGCCGATGGCGAGCACGAAGTTCGCGAGCGGACCGGCGATCACGATCGCCGCACGCTTGCCCAGGCTTTGCCGGTTGAACGCCCGGTGCACCTCGTGTTCCTCGACGGAGCCCGGACCGCCCTCGCGCTCGTCGAGCATCCGGACGTAGCCGCCGAGCGGGATCGGCGAGATCGTCCACTCGGTCCGGTCGGCGCCGACGCTGAAGCGAAGCAGCGGCTTGCCGAATCCGATCGAGAAGCGCAGCACCTTCACGCCGCACCAGCGGGCGACCGAGTAGTGGCCGAGCTCGTGGACGAAGATCAGCAGTGCGAGCGCGAAGAGGAAGGCGACGAGCGTGGTCATGCGGCGTACTCCGCGAGGCGAACCCCGGCGTGTGTCCGAGCGCGCGCATCGAGCGCGAGCACCTCGGCGGTATCGAGGGGCGCGGGCGAGGCGCCGAGCGCGTCGAGGACGGCCTCGTTGATGAGGGCGATGTCGGTGAAGCGGATCCGGCGCTCTAGGAAAGCGTCGACGGCCACCTCGTTGGCGGCGTTGAGGACGCAGGGCGCGGCGGCCCCCACGGCCAGGGCCTCGCGGGCCAGGCGCAGGCAGGGGAACCGGATCGGGTCGGGGCGCTCGAAGTCAAGGCGCCCGTGGGCGGCCAGGTCGAGCAGCGACACGCCGCTGTCGATGCGCTGCGGCCAGGCCAGCGCATGGGCGATCGGCGTGCGCATGTCGGGGTTGCCGAGCTGCGCGAGGATCGAGCCGTCGACGTACTCGACCATCGAATGCACGAGGCTCTGCGGATGGATCACGACGTCGAGCCGGTCGGGGGGCATGTCGAACAGGAAGTGCGCCTCGATCAGCTCGAGGCCCTTGTTCATCATGGTCGCGGAATCGACCGAGATCTTTCGGCCCATGCTCCACTTGGGGTGGGCGACGGCCTGCTCGGGCGTCACCTCGGCCATCCGCGCCAGCGCCATCGAGCGGAACGGTCCGCCCGAGGCGGTCAGCACGATCCGGCGCACGCCTTCCCGCCCGCCGTCGGCCGGCAGGCACTGGAACACCGCGTTGTGCTCGCTGTCGATCGGCAGCACCCGGGCGCCGCCCTCGCGGACGGCCGCGAGGAAGACCGGGCCGGCCATGACGATCGCTTCCTTGTTGGCGAGCAGGATCGTCTTGCCGGCACGCGCCGCGGCCAGCGTAGGCTCGAGGCCCGCGGCACCGACGATTGCGGCCATCACCAGGTCGGTCTCCGAGGCGGCGGCGACGCGCGCGGCCGCTTCGGGGCCGTCGAGGACCTCGGTGCGGCTGCCACGGGTCGCCAGCGCGGCGCGCAGCTCGGCCGCCGAGGCCGGGTCGGAGAGCACCGCATACGCCGGCCGGTGGGCCAGGCACTGCTGGAGGAGGCGCTCGTGGCTGCGTCGCGCGGTGAGCGCGAACACCTCGAAGCGGTCGGGGTGGCGCGCGACGACATCGAGCGTGCTTTCGCCGATCGAGCCCGTCGCGCCGAGGATCGTGATCCGCTGCATCCGGTGATTATCGCAGCAGTTGGAGCAGCAGCAGGCAGCCGGGCATCGTCGGGATCAGGGCGTCGATCCGGTCGAGCACGCCGCCGTGGCCGGGCAGCAGCGTGCCGCTGTCCTTGACACCGGCCAGCCGCTTGAGCAGCGACTCGTAGAGGTCGCCGACGACGGACAGGGCCGAGACCGCGGCCAGCACCGCCACGGTCGCGGCGAGCCCGGCGCGGGCCGCCACCCAGCTCGAGAAGACGCTGGCCTCGCCGTCCGCGCCGGTGCCGGTCGCCGGCCAGCCGAACGCGACGATCGCGGCCACCCCGAGCACCGCCGCGATGCCGCCGGCGACGCCCTCCCAGGTCTTGCCCGGGCTCACGCGCGGCGCGAGCTTGTGGCGCCCGAGCGCGCGGCCGGCGAAATACGCACCGATGTCGGCCAGCCAGACGATCGCCATGCATGACACGAGCATCGCCGCGCCCGCCAGGCGGAGCTCGTAGAGCGCGACCCAGGCGGCCGCCAGCAGCAGCGCTGCGGCGGGCCAGCCCGGTCCCACCCGCTGCACGCGGGCCAGCGACGCCGGACCGACCGACAGCCAGAACAGCAGGCTGGCGGCAGAGAGCACGCCGACCGCGACCGGCGCCGCATCGGCCGGCCGACCGGTGCGCCAGGCGACATAGGCGATGCCGGCCGCCGCGAGCGCGGCGCCGAGCATGCGTCCGCCGCGGACCGAGCCGAGGAGCCGGCCCCACTCCGCGCCGGCGATCGCCAGCAGCGCGAGGGACACCAGGCCCCACACCCAAGGCGGCGCGAGGAAGATCGACGGGATGAGGATCGCCAGCAGGACCAGCGCCGTGAGCACCCGTTGACCGAGCACGGGGCGTCTTGCCTCAGGGGCCCGGGACGGCGGCGGGCGCGGTGACCTGGGCGCTGGTCCGCCCGAAGCGGCGTTCCCGGTCCCGATAAGAGTCGAAGGCTCGGTCGAGCTCTGCGGCGCCGAAGTCGGGCCAGTAGGCGTCGGTGAAGCAGAGCTCGGTATAGGCGAGCTGCCACAGCATGAAGTTGCTGATCCGCTTCTCGCCGCCGGTTCGGATGAACAGGTCCGGCTCGGGCGCGTGCCGCATCGACAGGTAGGGCGCGAGGTCGGACTCCTCGATGCCCGCGGGTGAGGCGGCGAGATCGGGGCGCGCCGCCAACATCGCGCGGGTCGCCTGCAGGATGTCCCAGCGCCCGCCGTAATTGGCGCAGACGGTGAGGGTCATCCGGGTGTTCTGGGCGGTGCGCTGCTCCGCCTGCTCGATCAGCGTCTGCAGCCGCGGCTCGAAGGCCGATGTGTCGCCCACGATCCGCAGCCGGATGCCGTTGCCGCGCAGCTGCGCGACCTCGCGCTCGAGCGCCGCGATGAACAGGCGCATCAGCAGCGACACCTCGTCGGCGGGGCGCCGCCAGTTCTCGGAGCTGAACGCGAACAGCGTCAAGAACTCGACCCCGCGCGAGACACAGGCCTCGACGGTGGCGCGCACCGCATCGACACCTTTCGAGTGGCCGGCGACCCGCGGCAGCCGCCGCGACGTGGCCCAGCGTCCATTGCCGTCCATGATGATGGCGACGTGCCGGGGCACCTCGCCCGCATCGGGCACCGTCAGGGTCGAACTGGCATGGGTCATCGGTCGGAGAATGCTGGGGAGAGGCCCGTCGGCGGGCCCGCCGTCCGTCAGACGGTCATGATCTCCTGCTCCTTGGCCTGGAGCAGCTTGTCGATCTCGACGACGAAACGGTCGGTCAGCTTCTGGATGTCGTCCTGGGCGCGACGCTCGTCGTCCTCGGAGATGCCCTTGGCCTTGAGCAGGTCCTTCAGGTGCGTGTTCGCGTCGCGGCGCAGGTTCCGGACCGCGACCTTCGCGTCCTCGCCCTCGCCCTTGACCACCTTGGCGAGTTCCTTGCGGCGCTCCTCGGACAGCGGCGGCATCGGCACGCGGATGATCTCGCCGATCATCGAGGGGTTCAGGCCCAGGCCCGATTCGCGGATGGCCTTGTCGATCGCCTGGCCCATCTTCTTCTCCCAGGGGGAGACACCGATCGTGCGGGAATCGACCAGCGTCACGTTGGCGACCTGACTGATCGGCACCTTGCTGCCGTAGTACTCCACGTGCACCTGATCCAGCAGGCCGGCATGCGCGCGGCCGGTCCGGACCTTGGCGAGGTTCGACTTCAGGGATTCGATCGACTTCAGCATCTTCTGCTCGGTCGACGTGCGGATCTCGGGGATGGTGGTGGCCATGACGGTCTCCGGGTTCAGACGTGCACCAGCGTGCCCTCGTCCTCGCCGAGCAGCACCCGGCGCAGGGCACCTTCCTTGAAGATCGAGAACACCTTGATCGGCAGCTTCTGGTCGCGGCACAGGGCGAACGCAGTGGCGTCCATCACCTTGAGGTCGCGGCCGATCGCCTCGTCGAAGCTGATCGTGCGATAGCGGGTCGCCGTCGGGTCCTTCATCGGATCGGCACTGTACACCCCGTCCACCTTGGTCGCCTTGAGCACGACCTGTGCGCCGATCTCGGCGCCGCGCAGGGCTGCGGCGGTGTCGGTGGTGAAGAACGGATTGCCGGTCCCGGCGGCGAAGATCACGACGCGACCTTCCTCGAGATAGCGCAGCGCCTTCGGCCGGATGTACGGCTCGACGACCTGCTCGATCTTGAGCGCGGACATCGTGCGCGCGGCGACGCCCGCGCCGCGCAGGGCATCCTGGAGCGCCAGCGCGTTCATCACGGTCGCGAGCATGCCCATGTAGTCGGCGGTCGCGCGATCCATGCCCGCGGCGCCGCCGGCCACGCCGCGGAAGATGTTGCCGCCACCGATCACGATGGCGAGTTCGACCCCCATGGCGACCGCACCCGAGACCTGCCTGACCATCCCCTCGATCGTCCCGCGGTTGATGCCGTAGGAGTCTCCGCCCATCAGGGCTTCGCCGGACAGCTTGAGCAGCACGCGGCGGTAGTGGGGAGCGGTCGGGGCGGTGTCGGTCATCGGGCGGGGGCTCACGGTCGGGTTGGCGGGCCATGCCGCCGGGGCTGCGGAACGGACCGGCGCCCAGCGGACCCCGGCCGGATCGGGGCCCGGCGACCGGACGCGGCCCGCGCCGCCTCCGGACCGGGCCCGGCGGCTCAGCGGGCCGCTGCGGCTGCCGCCTGCGCGGCCACCTCGGCAGCGAAGTCGGACTGCTTCTTCTCGATGCCCTCGCCCACGACGTACAGCACGAAGGCGTGGACCTTCGCGCCGCGGGCCTTGAGCAGGGCCTCGACGGTCAGCTTGTCGTCCTTGACGAACGGCTGGCCGAGCAGCGTGACCTCCTTGAGGTACTTCTGCACCGTCCCCTCGACCATCTTGGCGACGATCTCGGCGGGCTTGCCCGACTCGGCCGCCTTCTGGGTGGCGATCGAGCGCTCCTTCTCGATCAGTTCGGCTGACACGCCGGACTTGTCGAGCGCGACCGGCTTGGACGCCGCGATCTGCATCGCGAGGTCCTTGGCCAGCGCCTCGTCGCCGCCCTCGACGTCGACCAGCACGCCGATCCGCGAGCCGCCGTGCACGTAGCTGGCGACCTTGCCCTGGGCGGCGATGCGCACGAAGCGGCGGATCGTCATGTTCTCGCCGATCTTGCCGATCAGCGCCGTGCGGCGCGCCTCGACGGTCGCACCTTCCAGCGGCATCGCCGACAGCGCGGCGACGTCGGCGGGCGAACCCTCGGCGATCAGGGTCGCGATCGACTTGGCGAAGCCCTGGAAATCGTCGTTCTTCGCGACGAAGTCGGTCTCGCAGTTGATCTCGACCATCGACGCGGTCTTGCCGTCGGCCGACAGGTACACCCCGACGATGCCTTCGGCGGTGACTCGCGAGGCGGCCTTGCCGGCCTTGTTGCCGAGCTTGACCCGGAGGATCTCCTCGGCCTTGCCCAGGTCGCCGCCCGCCTCGGTCAGCGCCTTCTTGCACTCCATCATCGGCGCGTCGGTCTTCTCGCGCAGTTCCTTCACCATGCCCGCGGTGATCTCAGCCATTCCTTGACTCCTCTGTTCGCTGTTTCCGCACGCCGGCTCAGGCCTGCTCGGCCTGCAGCTCGACGAACTCGTCGCCACCCTTGGCCGTCTCCTGCAGGGACGCCGAGCGGCCTGCGAGAATGGCGTCGGCAGCGCCTTCGGCGTAAAGCTGGATCGCCTTGCCGGAGTCGTCATTGCCCGGAATGATGTAGTCGATGCCGTCGGGCGAGTGGTTGGTGTCGACCACGCCGACGACCGGCACGCCGAGCTTCACCGCCTCGGTGATGGCGATCTTGTGGTACCCGACGTCGATGACGAACAGCGCGTCCGGCAGGCCGTTCATGTCCTTGATGCCGCCGATGGCCTTGCTGAGCTTCTCCATCTCGCGGGAGAACAGCAGGGCCTCTTTTTTCGACATGCGGTCGAAGCTGCCGTCGGCCTGCATGGCTTCCATGTCGCGCAGGCGCTTGATGGAGGTCTTGACGGTCTTGAAGTTGGTCAGCATGCCGCCGAGCCAGCGCTCGTCGACGTAGGGCATGCCGGCGCGATTGGCTTCCTGCGCGACGATCTCGCGGGCCTGGCGCTTCGTGCCGACGAACAGCACGGTGCCTCGGTTCGACGCGAGCTGCGTCATGTACTTCATGGCGTCCTGGTACATGACCAGGGTCTTTTCCAGATTGACGATGTGGATCTTGTTGCGATGGCCATAGATGTACGGGGCCATCTTGGGATTCCAGAATCGGGTCTGGTGACCGAAATGGACACCGGCTTCCAGCATCTGACGCATGGTCGTCATGAGTGCGCTCCTTCCAGGTTGCGCGAGGGTTGCTTTGTCCGCAGCCCGGGAGACCCCCGACACGGACGAACCGTGCACCCCAGGGGGCTCCAGACAGGACCTTGAGTCGTCCGCGGCGTCCCGGTACGCTCCGTGAGGAGGTCGTGACGGGCTCGCTGCGAAGGCTGCGGTGGATTGGCTTGACCGGACCCGCAGCGCCCGCCATTCGGAGAACTTCCGAGAAAGGACGGGCACCTGAATTCAGGCAAGCCTATAATCATAGCCCGAACAACGAGTTACCGACAAGTTCGATGTCGATCGTCATCAAGACCGAGGCCGAGATCGCCGCGATGCGCCTGGCCGGGCGCCTGGCGTCCGAAGTGCTGGACTTCATCGCGCCGCACGTGAAGCCCGGCGTCACCACGGGCCAGCTCGACGCGCTGTGCCACGAGTACATGGTGAACGAGCAGAAGACGGTCCCGGCGCCGCTCAACTACGCCCCGCCC
>JBIIPQ010000470.1:0-3541 GCA_044342535.1 Burkholderiaceae bacterium | reverse complement strand
CGAGCCACGCGCCATGGCTCACACGGAAGTCCGCCAGCGTGTGGTAATTCACCCCCACGCCGCCGCAGATCCAGCGGTACGCGTCGTCGCGCTCGCACAGCCGATCGAGCTCGCGCGCCGAGCCCACGCCGTCGATGGTCGCCCACAGCCACAGCGCCACCAGGATCGCCGGGTCGATCGCCGGGCGCCCCGCGGCGCCCTCCACCGACTTGATCCGCGCATGCAAGGCCGCCAGATCGAGCGACTCCACGAACGCCCACACCGAGCGCACCGGATGATCGACCCCCAGCAGCCCGTCCAGATCGCACGCCCGCAGCTCGACCTGATCGCGCTGCGCACACATCACGCGCGCACGCCCGGGCCGCACCGTGCGCCCTCCAGCGGCGCGGGCCGACACCGCCAGTTCGCCGTCGTCGAACAACGCCGCAGTCTGGCCGGCACTTTCTCGTTCAAGGGGCTCGGTGCTCATGCACCGATTATCCCTTCAACGAGCCGATTGCTTCACACGTTCTGAGGCGACGCGCAGGGCGCCTGAACCCCGGACGCCCGCGACAGCGTGCGGTTTCCGTCCGGGGGCTTGGTCCATGAGCGCCGATGTGGGCACACGAATGTGTCAGTTGGTCACTTTCGCTCGATCAGGCACTCGAATCCAGAGACGACTCATGCGGGAATTGGCGATTGCCCCGCCCCGTCGGTATACTTTGTGCCACAGCCCGATTCATTCGGGCACGCACCTGCAGTTTCCGGAGCCTGCCTTGACCCACACCCTGCGCCTCGCGATCGCCGCCTCGCTGATGTCCGGCACCTCGGCGCATGCCGCGATCTTCATCGAGAACTTCGAGAACTACACGACGACGGCCACCTACACCGAGTTCTCCGGTGCCCTGACCCCGATCGGCAGCTTCGTGCCGAACTGGCTCATCGGCGGCTCGACCACCGTCGACGTCGTCAGCATCGCGGGTCTGCCTAGCAACAGCGTGGCGCAGCACGGCAATTATTGGCTCGACCTGAACGGTACCGCCTCGGCGGGCACGATCACCCGCTACGTCGGCAATCTGACCTCAGGTCAGGAGTACCAAGTCAGCTTCGACTACGCCGCGAACATTGGCGGCGGCGCGGCGACGTCGCCCGGGTTCACCGTCAACGTGAACGGCGCGTCATCCGGCACCTTCTCCAACGGCACCGGCAGCTTCATGCGCGGGGCCTACACCTTCACGGCCGGCCCCAACATGTCCGCGAGCATCATGTTCGCGTCGACCGGCCCCGTCTCGAGTTTCGGTCCCGCGCTCGACAACATCTCGGTCGCTGCCGTCCCCGAGCCGCACGAGTGGGCGATGATGCTCGCAGGCCTCGGGCTGGTGGCATGGGCCGTGCGCCGTCGCGGCGAAGCGTCGTCGGACGCCCCGCCGATGGGCGCCACCGCCTGAGTTCGAGCGGCAGACAGGCAACGGCCGGCCACCTTCGGGTGGCCGTTTCGCTTGGGGTCTCGGTGCGCGTCAGACCGCCGCCATCCGCACGTCGAGCCACGCCCGCACGCCCGACAGCAGCACGCCACCGCCCGAGGCGCCGAAGGTCGAGTGCGGCGTGCCGACCTTGTTGAGGTCAGCCACGAAGCTCAGCACCGCGGCGATCCGCGGGAACTCTCCGCGACGGACGAAGGCCGGCGCCCCCGAGTCGCCGCCGGCCGCCGAGGTCTCTACCGCGTTGCCGAGCGTGGGGCCGCCGAAGGCGTCGCTCGAGCCATCCGGCCCGTCGAAGTCGTAGAGGAAGAGCGCCGGGACCTCGGGCTGCCCGGGCCGCGCGACCACCCTGTCCACGCGGTTGGCGCCGACTCGCTTGACCGCCGGATCAGCTCCAACGCTCGGCGCCCGATCGCCGTGCCCGCTCGCGCCGTAGCCCACGAAGGCCATAACCGTGCCCCGCGGCATCGGCCCGTAGTACGGCGTGTAGACCGGAACGCCGTCGGGCGCGTCGGCCTCGAGCTCGAGCAGCGCCACGTCGTCGAAGGCGAACGGCTTGGTGAAGCCCTTCCAGCCCGGATGCACGCGCACCCGCGCCACGCCCAGCGGCTGCGGCTCGCCGGCGTTGAGCTGCACTGAGATCGCAGAGGGCAGATGCCCGGCCGCCACGTGCGCCGCGGTGAGGACCAGTCTGCGGTGCACCAGCGCGCCGCTATACACCCCGCTGTCGATGCGCACGCTCACCACCCCCGCCCAGGGCGAGGACCGCAAGTTCCCGTCGACTCGAGCGGCAGGGCTGTCCGGCGGCAGGCCGGCCATCAGCGCCCGTGCCGAGCGCCCCGGCCAAGCAGCAGAGAGCGCGGCGCCCGCAACGAGCAGACGGCGGCGAGTGACCCTCGCATCGACGCTTGCTTGAGCGGACACAGGCGGGAACAGGAGACAGGGGGTCGAGTTCATCCAAGCGCGCAGTGTGGGCCCGGCGTCGTGCCCGGGCAATCCCGAACGGGGTGACACAGTTCCTGTCGGGGTCGGCGACTCGCACCCATAGTGCGTTGCGCGGACCCGCGGTTCCGTGAGCCGCCGTGCCATCCGCTCGCGCGAACCGTCTGGCACCCGCTCCATCCATGCTCCGAATTCGGCTCCCTCACGATGACCCTGCAGTTCGCCTTGCACGCCCCCCGGAGCGCCACACCGAGGCCGCCGGTTGCCCATACCGAGACGGCCCGCCGGGCTGGCACCGTGCTGTGCTTCGCCGTCGCCTCAGACTGCGCCGCCACCCTGCGGGCCGCGGTCGATCGGACCGCCGATGCGCTGTCGGCATTCGAGCAGGTGCGGTGGCTGGTCGTCGAGTGCGGCAGCAGCGACGACACCGTCGCGCAACTCGAGGCGTTACGTGGCGAGCGCCCCGGTTTCGAGTTCGAGAGGCTGGGGCGACGGGCGCTGGCGTCCACCTCCAGTACCCAGCGACTCGCCATCGGCCGCATGCGCTGCCTCGAGCGACTCGCCTCGGACCCCCGGTTGAGCGACGTCGAGCATCTGGTCGACGTGGACCTGGGCGAGATCCGGGTGGCGCCTGGGCGGCGCGCTGACGCACAGCGACCGATCGCGGTCCGTCAGCGGCCGTAGTACGCCCGGTACCAGTCCACGAAGCGACGCACCCCGTCGCGAACGTCCGTGCGCGGCGTGAAGGCGATCAGCTCGCTCAGCGCCGAGACGTCCGCACAGGTCGCCGGCACGTCGCCCGGCTGAATCGGCAGCATCCGCTGCGTCGCCTTCATGCCCAGCGCCGCCTCGATCGCCGCGATGAAGTCCCCGAGCACCACCGGATCCGAATTGCCGATGTTCAGCACCCGATATCGCACCGGTATGTGGTCGAGCACCCGCACCACGCCTTCCACGATGTCGTCCACGTACGTGAAGTCACGCTTCATCTCACCGTGGTTGAATACCTCGATCGGACGCCCCGAGAGGATAGCGTCGACGAACAGGAAGGCAGCCATGTCCGGTCGTCCCCATGGCCCGTAGACCGTGAAGAATCGAAGGCCCGTCGTCGGCAGCCCGAAGAGGTGGCTGTAGGCGTG
>JBIIPQ010000469.1:0-3546 GCA_044342535.1 Burkholderiaceae bacterium | reverse complement strand
TGCTCGAGGTCATGCAGGAGCGCCAGGTGACGATCGCCGGCGAGACCCATCGGGTGCCGGATCCGTTCCTCGTGATGGCGACGCAGAACCCGATCGAGACCGAGGGCACCTATCCGCTGCCCGAGGCGCAGGTCGACCGGTTCATGATGAAGGTGCTGGTCGGCTACCCGAGCGAGGATGAGGAGTTCGTGATCGTCGAGCGTGTCACCGGCGCGCCGGTGTCGGTCTCCTCGGTGGCCAGCACCGAGCAGCTGAGCGTGCTGCAGCGCGAATGCCGACGCGGCTACGTCGATCCGTCGCTGATGCAGTACGCGGTCAAGCTGGTGTCCGCCACGCGCGACCCGGCCCGCCACGGACTCGGCGAGCTCGGCAAGTTCCTCACCTACGGCGCGAGCCCGCGGGCGTCCATCGCGCTGGTCGAAGGCGCACGTGCGCTCGCCTTCCTGCGCGGGCGCCGCTACGCGCTGCCCGAGGACGTCGCCGACATCGCCCCCGACGTGCTGCGTCACCGGCTGGTGCTGTCCTACGAGGCGCTCGCCGAGGGCCTGTCGGCCGACCGGATCGTCCAGCGCATCATGCAGGCCGTGCCCCAGCCGGCCCGTCCGCTGCAGACTCATGTCGACATCGACCCGCGACCCTGAGGCGCTGCTGCGCCGCCTCGAGTGGACGGTGATCCGTCGGCTCGACGGCCAGCTGCACGGCGACTACCGGACGCTGTTCCGCGGCTTCGGGCTGGACCTCGCCGACCTGCGCGAGTACCAGTTTCACGACGACGTGCGGCGCATCGACTGGAACGTCACCGCGCGGCTGCAGACGCCGTACGTGCGCGAGTACCACGAGGACCGCGAGGTGTCGGCCTGGTTCCTGGTCGACCTGAGCGGCTCGGTCGGCTTCGGCTCGGGCGAGCAGACCAAGCGGATGGTGGCGACCGACTTCGTCGGCGTGGTGGCGCGCCTGCTGAGCCGGCACGGCAACGCCGTCGGCGCGATGGTCTACGGCGACCGGGTCGATACCGTGATCCCGGCGCGCACCGGCCGCCGCCACCTGCTGCACATCCTGTCGCGGATCGAGCAGCGGCCCGAGGGCGTGCCGCTCGCCGCCCGCGGCACCGAGCTCGGCACGCTGCTGGTCGCGGCGGCCGAGGCCGTCAAGCGCCGCTCGCTGGTCTTCGTGATCTCCGATTTCATCAGCGAGCCCGGCTGGGAGCGCCCGCTCGCACGCCTCGCGCAGCGCCACGAGGTGGTCGCGATCCGCGTCCACGACCCGCTCGAGTCGACGCTCCCGGACCTGGGCCTTGTGACGATGCAGGATGCCGAGACCGGCGAGCAGCTCTTCGTCGACACCCACGACCGCGCGTTCCGGCGGCGCTTCGCCGAGGCCGCCGCGCGGCGTGAGGCCTCGTTGCGCCGCTCGTTCGCGCAGGTCGGGGTCGACACGCTCGAGGTGTCCACCGCCGACCCGCTGGCCGGCGCGATCATGCGCTTCGCGGATCTGCGCAAGCAGCGCAGCCGGCTGTCGGGCGGCGCCCTGCCCTCGCACCTGTCGGCGATGGGGCGGCCGCGATGACCTTCGTCTGGCCGCAGATGCTCTGGGCGCTGCTCGCGGTGCCGCTGCTGGCCGCCGCCTACGTCGCATGGACGCGGCGGCGGGGCGCGGCGCGCACCACGTTCGGCGGGCTGTCGCTGTCGGCCGGGCCCGGCCGGGGCGCCTGGCGGCACCTGCCGCCCGCGCTCTTCCTGCTCGCGATCACGCTGCTGCTGCTGTCGGTGGGCCGTCCGGCCGCGGTGCTCACGCTGCCCGCGCAGCACGAGACGGTGATCCTCGCGATCGACGTCTCCGGCAGCATGCGCGCCACCGACGTCAAGCCGACGCGGCTGGCCGCCTCGCAGACCGCCGCCCGTGCCTTCGTCGATGCGCAGCCGCGCAGCACCCGGATCGGCATCGTGACCTTCGCTGGCACCGCGTCCCTGGTGCAACCGCCGACCGAGAACCGCGAGGATGTCGCGCAGGCGATCGAGCGGCTCCAGCCGCAGCGCGGTACCGCCATCGGCAGCGCGATCGTGGTCTCGCTGGCCACGATCTTCCCCGGGACGGGCATCGACCTGCGGATGGTCGGGCGTCGCGAGGGCGGTGCCGACGGCAACCGCGAGCAGCGCCGCGATGCCGCACGCGCCGGCCCCGGTCCCGGCGGCATGGCCCCGGGTGCGGCCCAGGACAAGCCCTTCGAGCCGGTGCCCGCCGGCTCGTTCGAATCGGCGGTGATCGTGCTGCTGTCGGACGGGCAGTCGACCACCGGCCCCGATCCGGTGGCCGCGGCCCGGCTCGCGGCCGAGCGCGGCGAGCGGATCTACACGGTGGGCATCGGCACGGCCAAGGGCGAGGTGCTGCGCACCGACGGCTGGTCGATGCGGGTGTCGCTCGACGAGGCGGGCCTGAAGACGGTCGCAGACCTGACCCGCGGCGAGCACTTCCTCGCCGACAGCGCGGCCGAGCTCAAGCGCATCTACCAGTCGATGAGCAGCCGCTTCGTCATGGAAAAGAAGGAGCTGGAGGTCGGCGCCCTCTTCGCCGCCGGCGCGGCGCTGCTCGCCCTGCTCGGCGCCGGCCTGTCGGTCGCCTGGTACGGCCGGGTGCTCTGACGCGACCGGGCGCGGCCGGACCGGGACCGCCCCCGCTCCGGCCGGCTAGCGGGTCTTGTGCACGAACGACGCGCGCTCGACGTCGGTGATCCACACCACGCCGTCGCCCGGCGCGCCGCTCGACAGGCAGGCGACCACCGCGTCGAAGAGCGCCCCGGCCGCCTCGTCGGGTACCACCATCTCGAGCCGGAAGCGCGCGACGTGATCGGTCAGCTCCTCGCGGATCGTGTGCGGCAGGCCGTCCGACCCGACCGCGCGCCCGTAGCGCTCGGCCTTCGACACGGTCATGCCCGGAAAGCCCGGGATGGCGCGCAGCGAGGCATGCAGCGACGCGAGCGCCCGGGTACCGATTACCGCCTTGATCTCCTTCATCGCATGCCCTCCCCGGGCCGTCCGTCGGTTAGGGTCATCATAGTCATACCTCCTCCACGCGTACGTCGTCGAACCAGCGGTAGATCGCCGGCAGCACCACGAGCGTGAGCAGCGTGCAGCTGATCAGCCCACCGATCACCACGATCGCCAGCGGACGCTGCACCTCCGAGCCCGGCCCGGTGGCGAACAGGAACGGGATCAGCGCGAGCGCGGCCACGGTCGCGGTCATCATCACCGGCCGGAAACGCAGCTTCGCGCCCTCGATGACCGCCTCGGCGACCGACATGCCGCGCGCCCGCAGATCGCGGATGTAGCTGACCAGCACCACGCCGTTGAGCACCGCGATGCCCCAGAGCGCGATGAACCCGACCGAGGCCGGCACCGACAGGTACTCGCCGCTGATGAACATCGCCACGATGCCGCCGAGCGAGGCGAACGGCAGCACCAGGATGATCAGCGTCGCGGTCTTCACCGAGCGGAACAGCAGGAACAGCAGGAAGAAGATCGCCGCGACGGTGATCGGGATGATCACCGA
>JBIIPQ010000114.1:0-11115 GCA_044342535.1 Burkholderiaceae bacterium | reverse complement strand
GAGCCCGGCACCTGCGCGGCCAGCCCCAGCAGCGTCTCGCGGCCCGCGCCGGCTGCATCCACCGTGCCGGTGCGCAACTGCTCGCGGATCTGGTCGAGGGTCCGGAAGCGCACGATCGTCGCGGCCTTGATCACGCCCTCGCGGTTGCGTGCGGTCACCGAGCCGTCGGCCACCGCGAGGCGGATGCCGGCGCGGTCGAGGTCGGCGACGCGGGCGATCGGCACGCCGGCGCGCACGAGGTAGGTGTACGACTGGTCGTAGTAGGACGGACCGTAGTCGATCACTCGGGTGCGGGCGTCGTCGTAGGGCAGGAAGGTCACGTCCCAGTCGCCGCGTGCGCCGGCGTCCAGCAGGTCCGGATAGTTGCCGTAGGGCACGAGCTCGACCGGCAGGCCGATGCGCGCACCGAACGCGACCGCGAGGTCGGCGGGCACGCCCTTGGGCCGCCCGCCCGGCGCATCGAGCGTCCCACGGAAGGTGCTGCCGCTCGGACCCACCGCGATGGCCGCGCGCAGGCGGCCGGTGGGGGCGAGTTCGCGGAGGGCGGCGGGGTCGGGGGCACGGGGACGGGGCGGGGTCGATGCAGAAGCCGGCACCGGTGACGCCGGCCCCGTGCGCCCGCCCGCGCAGCCCGCGAGCACGAGCCCCGCGCCCATCAGCACCCTGCGGCGCGGACCGGACGCCGCACGGGGCGTTGGGCCGGCGCCGTTCACGGGCGAGGGGTCGCGGTGCATGGTCATGATCCTGACACGCCCCACGCGCGAGCGGAACCTCGGCCGAGGCACCGCCCCGCCCGGTAGCCTCACGCGGCCCCGGGCCGCCTGCGGCCGCCCCGGACCGGTCTTGTACACTGCGCCGCGATGAAAGCCGCCTCCCGTCCCGTCCGCGCCGAGCCGCCCGCCCCCGGCGACACCACGCGCCCCGTGCGCTCGCCCTGCGTGTCGATCTGCCGCATCGATGCCAAGAGTGGCCTGTGCACCGGCTGCCAGCGCACCCTCGACGAGATCGGCGACTGGGGCTCGATGGCCGATGCCGCGCGTCTCGAGGTCTGGGCCCGCATCGTCGAGCGGCGCGAGGCCGGCGCGCGCTGAGCCGGTCGATGCGATGAAGACCGTCCGCTGGTACTTCGATTTCATCTCGCCGTACGCGTACCTGCAGAGCGCGGTGCTCGACCGGATCGCGCCCCACGCCCGCATCGAGCCCGTGCCCATCCTCTTCGCCGGCCTGCTGCAGCACCACGAACACAAGGGCCCTGCCGAGATCGCACCGAAGAAGGTCCACACCTTCCGCCAGGTGGTCTGGCTCGCCCACCGGCACGGCATCCCGCTCGCGCTGCCCGCCGCCCACCCGTTCAACCCGCTCCCGATGCTGCGGCTGTCGATCGCGCTGGGCAACACGCCCGAGGCCGTGCAGGCGCTGTTCCGCCACGTCTGGGTCGACGGCCACCTGCCCACCGACGCCGCGCCTTGGGGCCAGCTGTGCCGGCGTCTCGGCGTCGACGACCCCGCCGAAGCCACCGCGCGGCCCGAGGTCAAGGACACGCTGCGCCGGAATACCGAGCGCGCGATCGCCGAGGGCCTGTTCGGCGTGCCGACCCTGGCCGTCGACGACCAGCACTTCTGGGGCTTCGACATGACCGACGCGGCCATCGCGTACCTGGGCGGCGACCCGATCTTCGCCTCGCCGCTGATGACGCGCGCGGGCGCGCTGCCCGATGGCGTGACGCGGGTGCCGCGTTGAACCCGCGTCACGAGGCGCTCGCGCGGACCTTCGCGACCCCGGTCTCCGGTCCCGCCTACCGTCCGGTGACCCGCCTCCTCGCGGTGGCGCTGGTCGCCGGCCTCTTCGTCTGGGGGGGCGTGGGCCTGGTCAGCGACCTGGGCACCCCGATCGACTGGCCGCGCATCGGCGCCTCCGCGATCATCGTGATCGCGCTGCTATGGCCCATGCCCTCGATCCTCGCCGGGCGCACCGTCATCGACGCAACCGGCATCCGGCAGGGCGGCTGGCTGGGCCGCGAGACCACCTGGGCCGAGGTGCAGCGGATCCGCTACGTGCCGATGCCGATGTCGCCGCGCCTGATCGTCTCGACCGGCCTGGGCCGCGCCCGCGTCTTCTACAGCGGCGACGCGCAGCTCGACGCCGCCTTCCGCGAGGTGGTGCGCCTGCTGACCGCACCGCTCGAGGAGCTGCGGTGAGCACCGCACCGCGCCTGCCCGCCTCGATGCGCTTCATCGAGCGCGACTGGCTGTCCGCCAACGGCATCCTGTTCGACGACGGCACGCGCACCGCACTCGTCGACACCGGCTACGTCAAGCACCAGGACCTCACCCTCGCCGTCGTGCGCCGCGCGCTCGGCGAGCGCCCGCTCGACCTGTTGCTCAACACCCATCTGCACAGCGACCACTGCGGCGGCAACGCCATCCTGCAGGCGTACTACGGCGTGCGCACCCTCGTGCCCGCAGCGAGCGTCGACGCGGTCCGCGCCTGGGACGAGGACGCCCTCACCTTCGCCGCCACCGGCCAGCGCTGCGCGCGCTTCGTCTGCGACGGCGCACTCGACGACGGCCAGACGATCGAGCTGGGCGGCCTGTCCTGGCAGTCCATCGCCGCCCCCGGCCACGACCCCCAGGCGCTGATCCTCCACTGCGCCGCCGAGCGCGTGCTGATCTCCGCCGACGCGCTGTGGGGCAACGGCTTCGGCGTGATCTTCCCCGAGCTCGAGGGCGAGTCCGGCTTCACCGAGCAGCGCGCCATCCTCGAGCGCATCGAGGGCCTCGACGTCGCCGTCGTGATCCCCGGCCACGGCCCGATGTTCACCGACGTGCGCGGCGCGCTGCGCACCGCGCGCGAGCGGCTCGAGTACCTGTCGGCCGACCCGCAGCGCAACGCGCTGCAGGCGGTGAAGGTGCTGCTCAAGTTCCTGCTGCTCGAGCACGAGCGCGTGCCGCTCGAGGGCGTGGGGGCGCTGCTGTCGTCGATTCCGCTGACGACGAATGCGAATGCGCGGTACATCGGGATGGAGGCGGATGCGCTGACCGAGTGGGCGATTGCGGGGCTGCTGAAGGCGGGTGCGGCGCGGGTTGAGAGTGGGGAGTTGCTTAACGCGTAACGCAGGCCAGCGACGATCGGATCAGGGCGGCCATGACTCGGACTCCCGGCATGCGGGCCGGCTGGGCCGGTTCGGGCATGGCAGTCAACCATTGCTCGGCTCCGCCATGCCGTCGTCGCTCGACGATGCGAGACCCGCGACGACGTCAGAGGCTTGACGGCCGCGCCAATCGGCGGGCAACTGCGGCGCGTCCGGTCGAGCGAGTGGTCGGGCCTCGCCCGTGGCGCTGCACCTACTGCATCGAGTTCAGTCCGAAGACGTTGCCCTCGGTATCCCTGCACAGCGCGACCCAACCGAACTGGCCGATCGAGAACTTGGGCCGCATGACCGTGCCGCCGGCCGCCACGACGCGCGCCTGCTCCACGGCGCAGTCGGCCACGCTGAAGTAGACCATGGTGCCGCCCGGCCCCGGACGACTCTGAGGAGACTTCACGAGTGCGCCCGCGGCGCCGTAGGCGCTCATGTTCGCCGGAAAGCCCCGCATGAGGGTCTCACCGGTCGGATCCTCGATCGACTCCAGTCGGCACGCCAGTACCGCCTCGTAGAAGTCCGCAGCGCGGGCCATGTCGTGCACGTGCAAATCGAACCAGCCGATTGCGTTCGTCTTTTCCATCGCAAGCTCCGTTTTTGAAAGCAGAGCCGTGACGTTAGCGGCCTGGAACGGGGCCGTCTTGTATGGATCAGACACGGAAGCGCTTCCGGTATTGCTCTGGCGTGTAGCCGGTGGCGTGCCGGAATGCATGGGTGAAGTGGGCCTGGTCGGCGTAGAGATCGAGGTAGTGCTTCCGGAACGACTGCTGCACTCGGAGCACCTTGAGCAGGTCATGCGGCGCGAAGCCCGTGAGTCGCTGCAACGTGCGCTGCAACTGCCGGGTGGACAGCCCCACCAGCGCCGCCATGTCGGCGACAGACCGGATGGCATCGAGATTCGACAGGATTCGCGCGGTGATCACATTCGCTCGGGCATGACCATGGGACATGCACCAGCGCACCAGCTCGGCCAGCACAGTCGTCATGTCCAGGAACTCGAGACCCACGAGCCGCCGACACGTCTGCACCAGCGGCAGCCCGCCCACGTACGGCGTTCCGACATACCTGTCCAGGATCTCGGTGCGGTCTCCCTGCCAGGCGCCTGGATAGAACTGGACCCCGGCGTAGTGGAACGACCTGCCGAGGTTGAGCGTCGTCGCTTGCGTATGGAGCGCAGTGACTCCGGCGATCTCGGGGTCGACGAGGTTGAACAGGAGGTTCACGCACGCGTCGGGTAGCGCGTGATAGTGGAAGTCATCCGGCAGCGTGGCGAGCGTCCGCAGCTCCCAGAAGCAGTGAACCACTTCGGACAGGTCGTCGGTGGGCGGCGATTCGGTGTAGCGCACGGCCGATCCACGGATCGAGAAGCCGTCGACGGTCGGGGCATACATCGGTGTCGGCTCGGGCAACTCGCACCTCGGAATCGGAAGGCGCACCGTGGGGCTTGCGCGGTGCCGCGAAGGACGGCCGGCCGGTCAGCCCGGCTCGTGGTCGGACTGCACATGCCACCACCTCGGCCTGCGCGACACGTACGAATGGGCCGTAGGTGCCAAGTCCTCCAGGTGCGGCTTGTCGAAGATCCCCGTGGCGAGGGCGACCGTAGGCGCATCGTCGATGGCGCCGAGGGTGCTGCCGCAGACGCTGCAGAACGCGCGGCTCGAATACGGTGACGACCGCCAGACCGAAGGCCGCCCGCCGGGGCCCGTCCACTCGACCGCATCGCTCGGGAACTCGACCCAGGCGAGCGTCAGGGCGCCGGAGTGTCGGCGGCACGTGGCGCAGGAGCAGGTGTGGGGCTTGCCGGGTGCGCCGGTCGCGCGGAAGCGGATGGCGCCACAGAGGCAGCCGCCTTCGTAGAGCTTGGGGTTCATGGGGGTGGGGTGTGGTGGGGGAACGGAGTTGTCGTTCACACATCCCGTTCGGATGATGGCGTGCGCCTGCTCAGCCAATACGCCACGACGAAATACAGGCAGGTCCCCAGGAGCCCGCTGTAGAGACAGAGCTTGTGCAGCGCACTGACGGAGATGACGCCGAGGAACGGATTGTCGAGCGCGACCGGCGCAAACGGCTCGACATCGCCGTGCATGATGCTGTCGAGCAGCACGTGACTGAACGAACCGATGAAGGCACTCGTCATTGCGACGGGCCAGCTGATCGGCAGATGGTGTACCTGACCGATGAAGCGCAGACCGAACTCCGTAGCGTACTTGCCGGTCAGTCCAGATCCGATGCCGATGAGGGTCGCGCCGATGTAGGTATGCGTGAAGCCATGCAGGTGCCCCTCGCCGGTGAGCAGAACGACCAGAGGTTGGAGATCCATGATGATCTGAGCCCACCCGAACACCATGAGCGAGAAGCTTCCCTGGAGAAGCGCCTTCACCAGCAGGCCGGGCCCCATGTGGAACGGGGTGAATGGCACGGTCAGTCCTCGGGCGTGGCGTTACATTGAGCGGCGGCGTGCATCCATGCAATGCAAGTCTTCGCCAAGGCTCGCCGAACCAGTACGGCGCGAGCACCGCCAAAGCGTGTCGGAGGGCGAACCACGCTGCACCGGCCTACCGCAGCACGTAGCTGGCCAGTACGGACTGGACCTCATAGATGCTCAGCTTCTTGTTGAACTGCTTCTGAATCGGCGCTGCGGTGCCGGAAATCCAGATCTTCAGTTCCCCATCAAGGTCGAACGTACCCGCAGTCTCGATGCTGAAGTGCGTAATGCTCTTGTAGGGGATCGAGTGGTACTCGACCTTGCTGCCCGTGATCCCTTGCTTGTCGACGAGCACGAAGCGCTTGTCGGTGAAGACGAAGTAATCACGGATGAGTTGGTAGGCATGCTCCACCTTCTCGCTTGGAGCGAGAATCTTGCTGAACTCCGCTTGGATCTTCTCAGCGTCGATCTTCGAGGCGTTGCCAAGCATTCCGTCGAGTAGTCCCATGTGTGCCTTCCGATGAGAGTGGATTGTGCGGAGTCGACGCTCTTGGTGACCGCGCAGCCTAGCGCTGACCATGAACGACGGCTTCCATGGGCCGGCGCGGAGCGGGCCATTCGCAGGCGGCGGCGCGCCGGCCCGTTCATGCCGTCCGCGCCAACCTATGGTTGGACCTCGCGCTACTCCGCAATGACATGACACCCCCTTCCGGCATCGGATGGCGAATGGCAATGCATTCGTTCGAATCACCCACAGCCGGAATGACCGGCGAGGCCTGCTGAATTCCTGCGGAAGCGCGTAGCCCGACCAGATCAATCGGCCGGTAGCACGAACCCGAGCACTCCGTGACCGCGAGAAAGGATCGAGGGATCGAGCGCGAGAATGCCCAGCCGCCAATGGCCACTCCGACGCCATGTGCGGCACCAAGTGCGAGGTATCTTTTGATCACCATCGGGCGCTGACGCTGAAGCGAACCGGCGAGCCACGGTTTGGCGCGGCACGCCGCGCATGAGACGACCGCCGGCCGTGGCACGAATTGGTTCGTCCGGTCGAGCGCAAGGCGATGCCGCACCCTTGAAACATGATGCTAGTGCACCCGCTTGTAGAGATGGGTCTTGCCAGAACGCTTGGACGTAAGCCTCAGCTCGGACTCGTTTGCACCGAGGACTTCGTCAATATCGACAAAGCCCGGCTGAATGCCAGGCTGCGATGATCGTTCGTAGCGCCACTCCAGCGTCGATCCCGAAAGCGACCAGGTACCGGAGGCCACCATGAATGGCTGCTCGTTCACCGTGGTCGTCGCTGTGAACTTCGAGTCTTGGGTCAGCCGGATGGAAGTCGTGATCGTCGCACCGCTGGTGTGTTTTGCGGAGACCATCCACTCACCGATGAGCGACTGCGGCGTCGTGGGTTGCTGTGCGAACGAGAGCGAGATGAAGAGCAAACTCATCAGCACTGAAGCGAGGAAGGAGCGCGCCTTCATAGTGGTCCTGTCCGTCGAATGATCGGGCCTTGTGCAGCCCCAGGTTTCTCTTGATGGATTCGCTTCAGCGCGCCCCGCTTGCATGATGGGTCAAGCTGACCGGAAAAAGGTGTTCCCTGAATGTGCGCAGCGATGACCATAAAGCCCTAGCTGTACTTGAGTGTCAGATAGATGGGAACCGACATGAAAGCCCAAAAAACAAGCCAAAACAAGTAGCGCTCAATGTGCTTGACCTGCACCTCGGACTTGCCGAATCTCTTGGCGATTGCATTGATTGCAGCGCCAGTAAGGTCTGCTATCGCACTAAAGACAACGTCAGAAAGCGCCATGAATTTTCCTAACGCCGCCCCGAACGGCGGCTCGAATGGGCCGGCCGAAACGACAAACCGAACTACAGCGCTTTCGGACGAGCAAGTAGCGGGTGCATGTTGAGGTCGAACGTAGAACCGACAGGGGCTGCGCGGCCTTATCGCGTAGCGTCCGTATTGACTGCCGTGTTAGGAGAATAGGGCGTGGTAAGGCGCCGCAAGGACATCGGCGCTGGCTCTACCGTGACCAAACCGACGAGTGCATAGCCCCCTTTTGACGCGTCACTCTTCATTGTGAGCCGGCAGAAGGCATTGACCATATTCTGAATGCAAGCAATGTCGAACTGTCTTGGCATATCGCCCGGAAAAGAGGCCAGGTATTCCCCTCGCTCTGAATCTGTCGATGCTCTGTACTCACAGCCAGCGTCGCAGCTGATGCTCTTCCACGGAGACGCGCCCCCCTCCTTTCCCTCCATAACCCATTTCCCATTGACCTTGGACAAGCGCATCTCTATGCCGCTGGGCTGCCCGTCCTTACCGTCCAGTGAGTAGGTGGCGATATCAAAATCCGATATGTCGCCAGCAGCCGCCAAAGCTGGAGCAAGAAGGGTCGATGCAAGAAGCAGTCGCTTAGGCATGCGCAATCCTCTTGATGTGCATTCCGTTCACAGGACTCTACTAGCCCTTCTCCCTGAGTCATATAACCACAATGGGCGGTCACACGCCCAAACCAATGGACAGCGGATCTCGGCGATCAATGCAGGCTGATTCGCCGGGAGGGTAGGCGCAGCATTCGGAGTCGTCGCTCGCGCCTTACCTAGCCTAAGCCTCCGGTCAAGACTTCCTTAGCCCACACGGGTCGTGTCGGATTCGCAACGCGCCCCGTGTTGCCTGCCGTCGGTACGGCGAAAATGTCCGCCCGACCGGAGCCGCGCTGGCAGAACGGCGCCGAACGCTTGCAATGGCGTCTGGACAATTAGCGCAGAGAGCGCCGTGCCGCCCCGACATGGAGAACCCGATGAAGACTTCATGGAGCCTCGCGATCGCACTCATCGGCGCGGTGCTCGCCCAGGGATGCGGCGGTGGCGGCTCGCCCACACCGGCTGCGGCACCGGCCGCCTCCGTCGGGCAAGCGGATATCTCGGTGAAAGTCGAAGGGCCGTCCGAAGTCACCGGGGGGACCGGCGGCCGCTACGTGGCGAGCGTGACGAACGTCGGCTCGGCGACCGCGACAGACGTTCCGGTCGCTTTGACCGTGAATGGGAGCACCGGCACCCCGTCCTTCGCCTGCGCCGCGTCTGGCGGTGCAGCGTGTCCCGCCTCGGTCGCGATGAGGATGACGATCCCGTCGCTGCCCCCCGGAGGCACGCTGTCGTTCACGATGACGTTCCACGTGTCGTGGCCGCCGAGCCCGACCAGAGATGTGTCGGTCCACATCGCGTCGAGCACCGCCGGCGACCCGCGGACGGACAACGATGCCGCTCGGGTGTTCACCGTCGTCGGCAGCCCGTGGTCAGGTCGGTTCACGCTGTTCGGCACCGACGCGCGACAGTACACGCTGGACCTGGATCGGGACGTGTTCAGGTACACACTGAGCGGTGAGGGATTGGCGGAGTCGGCCGTCCTTCAAGGCGAGATGGATGGCACCAGAGTCGCCAGGATTCCGACGGGCCCGGAGTCGGCATCGCCATCGAAGCTTCGCCTTCGGCTGGGACCCGATCTCGTCGCCGGCAGCCTCACCCGGAGCGACGGGGAGATCGTGCCGTTCGTGGGCGTGCGCCGGTTCGTCGAAACGATCGGCGAGCTGCCGACGGGGGATATCTCGATCATCGGGCGCTTCGCACCCCTCTATGCGGTGCGTTCCGCACGCTTCGGCGGCGGCAGGATGCAGCTCTGCGTGTCGATGTACCAGGAGTCGATGGACGACTGCCCGCTGGCCTCGATCATCACTTACGATCTGTCCATGGACGCCGGCGAGATCCTCGGGGTCGCTCCTGACCGGTCCACGCTGCGCTTCCGCATCGCGCGGATCGGCGATGCGTTCGTCTATCTGCAGTCGGAGCGGTCCGCCGACAACAAGTCGGCGTTCTGGATCGGTCTGCGCGCCGTCGCCCGCCCTGCCGCAGTGGGCTCGGTCCGGACGATCGTCGGGGCGACCACCGACGAAGGTCCGCTCACCGCCTCGATGACCGCGACGGACGACACGGGCCGCACGCATGTGTTCCGGGCGACTGGCGCGCTCGCCGAGTGGCCGACGGACATGACCTTCAATGGAACGGCGACCGTGCCGGGCGTCCACTATGGACTGAGCGATAGCCTGCAGCTCGTGACGCTGCTCGACCATCCGCTGCTGTCGGTGACGGTGACGACCCGGCCAAAAGTGGAGATGGGAATCTTCGCGCCCTGAACGGCAGTGGCAGCGGCGGCAAGACCATCGATATGGGCTATTGACTACTGGGCTCGCGCGCAGTCAGGCGATTCGAAGCGCGGTGCTCACGAGCGACGTTCAAACGTTCCTGGCCTGCTGAGCCGAGCCCCCTTCAAGGGATGATCCAGCCCGCCGTCTCCGTACCCTTCCGAGCGTTGACGTCCCCGAACCTGACGCACCGGTGATCAGGAAACGCACTGAATGTCTGCGCAACTTCGCGCTCACCGGCGCGCCGCAGCAGAGCCCTCTGGGCCGGTTGGCGAAGATGGTTCGAAGGCTCGCCGACCGGCCCAAAGGGCCCTGCTGTGGCGCGTCCGGCGCAGCTGCATTTAGGCAACAGAACGATGGAGCGACCTCGCTGATAAGAGGTCGTCATCACCCAGCGATCGCAAGTCCGATGACGTCAACGTCAGTAGAGCCTGCGTACGTCCTGATGCCGCGACGAACTCAACCTCGAATACATCAGGCGCGTAGACCTCGACGATCGCCCCGATGTCGCCAGCGCGTAAGCCCTCCACTGCGATGTCGTGAGTGAGGGCTACCGTATCCAAGATCTGATGCATTGCTTACCCCGGAAACGCTGTGATGAGGCGAGGCAGGTCGCTGCGCGGCGCGACGAGCCAGACTGTGACGAGCCGCGCGCTCCTGCCGGATGGTCCGATTACGCTACCACTGACCTCCCACTTCTGGCCATAGGCGGTGGGCTTTCCCGGCGCGCAAGCGCCGCTGCGGGCAAGCTGGTGTAGGTCGGCATCCAAGCGCTGCCACTGCTCTGGGCTGTACCCAAGCACGCGAAACACGTGGGCCTTGAATCGCCCGGTTGGGTGGCTCGACGACAAGAGATAGTCAGCAATCTTCGCCGGATCAATCTCAACCGCGCTGAAATCGGGGTTCATGTCGAGCGAAGTAAGATGCTGCCTAACGTTCGGGCTAAGCGGGCGAAGACGGCAGGCCGCCAGCGCCCGGACGGTGCAGATGTACCGCGTACCACAGTCCGGGCGCTGGTAGCCTGCCGTTGGCGCTACGCTTGAACGAGCGGTTAGGTCCGCGTCCGCGGAAACCAGTACGCGACTGTCTTTCCTGCGGGGACGTGATGACCTTTCTCATACGCGACGAGGTTGTGCCGGCCGACGGAGGCGGACAGTAGATTGAGAGCTGTGGACGCTGCAAGACCGGCATCTCTCTCGTGCTCAGTTGACGCCTTGTTCAACACTGTGGCGGCAAAATCCTGCGCTGCTGAGGATACGCGCGATAGCGCCTTGGGATGTGCTTCTGAAACCTGCGCGTCACCGCGCATACCTTTCAAGCCGCTCCTGGAGCGTACTGGT
>JBIIPQ010000113.1:0-11122 GCA_044342535.1 Burkholderiaceae bacterium | reverse complement strand
CCGCCAGCACCAGCGGGTTGCGCACGCCGCCGGGCGTGGGCGTGACCATCACCAGCTCGGGGACGCCGGCGACCTTGGCCGGGATCGCGTTCATCAGCACCGACGACGGGTAGGCGGCCTTGCCGCCCGGCACGTACAGGCCCACGCGGTCGAGCGGACCGACTTTCTGGCCGAGGCGCGTGCCATCGGCATCGACGTAGGACCAGGACTGGGCGAGCTGGTGGCGGTGGTAGTCGCGCACCCGTGCGGCAGCGGCCTCGAGCGCCGCGCGCCGGGCGGGCGCGAGGCCGGCGAGCGCGGCCTCGAGCTCGGCGCGCGGCAGCTCGAGCGCGCGGGCGTCGGCGGCCTCGACCCGGTCGAAGCGGCGGGTGTACTCGAGCACGGCCGCGTCGCCGCGGGCCCGCACGTCGCGCAGGATGTCGGCGGCCGCGCGCTCGATCTCGGCGTCCTGGCCCGACTCCCAGGCGAGCAGCGCCGACAGGCGCGCATCGAAGCCGGGCTCGGTGCTGTCGAGGCGATGGATGTCGGGCCCGGACGCGTTCATGCCGGGGACTCCGCACCGACCGCGCGCGCCAGCCGATCGAGGAGCGGCGCGAGCGCAGCGTGCCGGGTCTTGAGCGAGGCCTGGTTGACGATCAGCCGAGAGGAGATCTGCATGATCTCCTCGACCTCGACCAGGTCGTTGGCGCGGAGCGTGCTGCCGGTGGACACCACGTCGACGATCGCGTCGGCGAGCCCCACCAGCGGCGCGAGTTCCATCGAGCCGTACAGCTTGATCGGGTCGACGTGCACGCCCTTGGCGGCGAAGTGCTCGCGGGCGATGGTCACGTACTTGGTGGCCACCCGCAGCCGGGCGCCGCGGCGCACCGCGGCGGCGTAGTCGAAGCCGCGCTTCGTGGCCACGCACATCCGGCAGCGCCCGATGCCGAGGTCGATCGGCAGGTAGAGCCCGTCGCCGCCGTGCTCGAGCAGCACGTCCTTGCCAGCGACGCCGAGATCCGCCGCGCCGTACTGCACGTAGGTCGGCACGTCGGAGGCGCGCACGATGATCAGCCGCAGGTCCGGATCGGCGGTGGGCAGGATCAGCCTGCGCGAGTCGAGCACGGCCGGATCGATGTCGATGCCGATCGACTTCAGCAGCGGCAGCGTGTCGTCGAGGATCCGCCCCTTGGACAGTGCGAGCGTGATCATGCGTCGTCCACCGTGCGCACGCGCTCGATGCTCGCGCCGACGGCGGCGAGCTTGCGCTCCATGCGGTCGTAGCCGCGATCGAGGTGATAGACGCGGTCGACCAGGGTGTCGCCGTCGGCGACCAGCCCGGCGATGACCAGGCCCGCGGAGGCCCGCAGGTCGGTCGCCATCACGATCGCGCCCGACAGCCCGCGCTTGCCGCGGACCACGGCGGTGGTGCCCTCGGTGTCGATCTCGGCCCCCAGCCGCCGCAGCTCCTGAACGTGCATGAACCGGTTCTCGAAGATGGTCTCGGTGATCACGCCGGTGCCGTCGGCCACGCAGTTCACCGCCATCATCTGCGCCTGCATGTCGGTGGCGAAGCCCGGATAGGGCGCCGTGCGCACGTTGACCGACTTCGGACGGCCGTCCATCGTGCCGCGGATCCAGTCGGGACCGGACTCGATGCGCAGGCCCGCCTCGCGCAGCTTGTCGAGCGTCGCGTCGAGGGTGTCGGGCTCGCAGTGGGTCAGCCGCAGGTCGCCGCCGGCTGCCGCCACGGCACACAGGAAGGTACCGGTCTCGATGCGGTCGGACATCACGCGGTGCGCGCCGCCATGCAGCGCGTCGACGCCCTCGATCACGATGCGGTCGGTGCCCGCGCCGCGGATCCGCGCGCCGAGCGCGATCAGCGCGCGCGCGAGGTCGACCACCTCGGGCTCGCGGGCCGCGTTCTCGATGACCGTCTCGCCCTCGGCGAGCGTCGCGGCCATCATCAGGTTCTCGGTGCCGGTGACGGTCACCATGTCGGTCACGATCCGCGTGCCCCGCAGGCGCGAGGCGCGCGCGACCACGTAGCCGTGCTCGATGTCGATGCGGGCACCGAGCGCCTGCAGGCCCTTGATGTGCTGGTCGACCGGGCGCTGGCCGATCGCACAGCCGCCCGGCAGCGACACCCTTGCCTCGCCGAACCGCGCGACGAGCGGGCCGAGCACGAGGATCGATGCGCGCATCGTCTTGACGAGGTCGTAGGCAGCCTCGGTGCTGGTGACCGAGGAGCCGTCGAGCGTGACCGTGCCGGCCGCGGCGTCGCGAGTGGACTTCACGCCCATCCGGTCGAGCAGCTTGAGCGTCGTGCCGACATCTTGCAGCTGCGGCACGTTCGAGAGCTCGAGCGTGCCGGGCACCAGCAGCCCCGCGCACAGGATGGGCAGCGCCGCGTTCTTGGCGCCCGAGATGCGGACCTCGCCCTGCAGGCGGCGGCCGCCGTGGATCAGCAGCTTGTCCATCTCGGCCCTACTTCGTTCGCTGTGCCGCCCATTCCTCGGGCGTCAGCGTGGTCATCGACAGCGCGTGGATCTCTTCGCGCATCCGGTCGCCCAGCACCGCGTAGACCATCTGGTGGCGCTGGATCGGACGCTTGCCCGCGAACAGCGCCGAGACGATCGTCGCCTCGAAGTGGCGGCCGTCGCCGTCGACGTGCAGGTGCTCGCACGGCAGGCCGTCGGTGATGTACCGGTGGATGGCGTCGGGGGTGGTCATGGTGCGTCGGGGACGGCGTGGTGGCGCGCGCGGGAGGCCCGCGCCGGGGGGGGGCGTCAGTGGCGGATCCGCCAGCCGGTGTGCAGCATCCGCAGCGCCACGCCGGCCACGACGGCCAGCGTCGCGAGGACGATCGCGAGGCTGACGGCGGGCGGCACGTCGGAGTGCCCGAAGAAGCCGTAGCGGAAGCCGTCGACCATGTAGAAGAACGGGTTCAGGTGCGACACCGTCTGCCAGAACGCCGGCAGCGAATGCACGGAGTAGAAGACACCTGCGAGAAAGGTCGCCGGCATGATCAGGAAGTTCTGGAACATCGCGATCTGGTCGAACTTCTCGGCCCAGATCCCGCCGATCAGGCCCATTGTACCGAGAATCGCGCTGCCCAGGACCGCGAAGACCAGGATCCAGACGGGGGCGGCGAACATCGGCGGCGCGAACCAGGCGGTCACCAGGAACACCCCGGTGCCCACCATCAGTCCGCGCACGACAGCCGCCAGCACGTAGGCGCCGAAGAGCTCCAGCGGCGACAGCGGCGGCAGCAGCACGAACACCAGGTTGCCGGTGACCTTCGACTGGATCAGCGACGAGGACGCGTTGGCGAACGCGTTCTGCAGCACTGACATCATCACCAGCCCGGGCACCAGGAAGTTCACGTACGGCACGCCGGGGTAGACCTGGACGTGGTCGGCGAGCGCCTGCGAGAACACCAGCAGGTAGAGCATCGCGGTGAGCACGGGCGCGGCCACGGTCTGCACGGCGACCTTCCAGAAGCGCAGGATCTCCTTGTGGAGAAGGGTTCGGAAGCCGGTCATCTCGAAGTGCCGCCTCCCGGCGGGTTCACGTTCTCGGGAGCGGCAGTGCGCTGCAAGCATGCAGCGCCCGCTCCGCCTGCAGCCGGCCGTGCCGGCTGAAACCCAGGCTCCGCCGCCATGATCTTCAGGAACACGTCCTCCAGGTCGGTGTGCGCGAGTTCCATCTCCTCGATCCGGCAGCCGGCCTCGCGCAGCGCGGCGAGGATCGGCTCGAGCCGCTGCCAGTCCTCCAGGCGCAGCGCGATCCGCCCGTCCGCGGCCGGCTCGCCCTGCAGCAGCGGGCGCAGCGCGGGCGGCAGCGGCGCGCCCGAGAGCCTCAGCGACACGGTGCCGCCGCCGAAGCGTCCGAGCAGATCGGCCGTGCGCTCGAGCGCGACCACCCGGCCCGCCTTGAGCATCGCGATCCGGCCGCACAGCTCCTGCGCCTCCTCCAGGTAGTGCGTGGTGAGGACGATGGTGTGGCCGTCTCGATTGAGCCCGCGCACGAACTTCCACAGGGTCTGGCGAAGCTCGACGTCGACCCCCGCGGTCGGCTCGTCCAGCACGATCACCGGTGGCCGGTGCACCAGTGCCTGCGCGACCAGCACCCGGCGCTTCATGCCGCCGGACAGGGCGCGCATGTTCGCGTCGGCCTTCGACGTCAGGTCCAGGTGGTGCAGGATCTCGTCGATCCAGGCGTCGTTGTGCTTCAGGCCGTAGTAGCCCGAGGTCAGTCGCAGCGTCTCGCGGACCGTGAAAAAGGGGTCGAAGACCAGCTCCTGAGGCACCACGCCGAGCGCGCGTCGCGCCGCCCGGTAGTCGGTGACGACGTCGTGGCCCATCACCCGGACCGACCCCGAGCTCGGCCGGTTCAGGCCGGCGACGATCGAGATCAGCGAGGTCTTGCCGGCGCCGTTGGGGCCGAGCAGCCCGAAGAACTCGCCCGCCTCGACCTGCAGCGACACGCCGCGCAGCGCCTCGAACGCGCCGTAGCGCTTGTGGACCGAGGCGATGTCGATGACGGCGGGCATGGGCGAGGCAGGACGGAACGGGTCGGGCGGCGCCCGGCCCGGTCAGCGTGCCGACGGGCCGAACAGCGCCGCATCGACGCCGTAGAGGGTGGCGAGTTTACGCAAGTTCGGCGGGGGGTTCCGGAAGACGACGCCGGAACCGGCCTCGCGCCGCAGCGCCACCAGGACGGCGACCGCCGAGGAATCGAAGCGCGCCAGCGGCGCCAGGTCGAGGCCGCCGCCCGCCGAGAGCGCCTCGCGCGCCGCCTGCAGCGCGGCCGGCGCCCCGTCCATCAGGATCTCTGCCGGGAAGGCGGGCACCTCGCCTCAGCCCTTGGTGCCCTGGGCGAACGCACGGTTGCGGTCGGCCAGGCTCTTGATCAGCCCGTCGATCCCGCGCGCGTTGATCTCCTGGGTGAACTGGTTGCGGTAGGTCTCGACCAGCCAGACCCCGAGCACGTTCAGGTCGTAGATCCGCCATGCGGTACCGGCCTTCTCCATCCGGTAGTCGAGCTGGATGGGGTCGCCGCGGCTCTGCACGATCTCGCTGCGCACGATCACCTCGGCGTCGTCCGGCCCGGCCCGCAGCGGCTTGACCCGCACCGTCTGGTCCTTCACTGCCGACAGCGCACCGGCATAGGTCCGCAGCAGCAGCGCGCGGAACTCGACCATCAGCTGCTTCTGCTGCTCGGGCGTAGCCTGGCGCCAGCCGCGGCCGACCGAGAGCGCGGTCATCCGCTCGAAGTTCACGCTCGGCATGATCGTCTCGTCGACGAACTGCGACAGCTTGCGCAGGTCGCCGGCCTGCAGGTCGCGGTCGGCCTTGATGCGATCGAGGATCTGCGTGCTCATCGCGCGGATCTGCTCGTCGGGCGCCACCGCGGCCTGCGCCAGGGCGGGGCCGGCGGGAGCCAGTGCGACCAGCCAGGCTGCAAGTGCCGCCAGCAGGAATCGGGTCATGTTCGGGAGTCCGGGAGTCACTCGTCGTCGGGCGGGTTGCCGTCGAACACGAGATTGCGGCGCCTCTGGAGATAGGTGTCGCGCATCAGGGTGTAACGGTCGAGGGCGTCGTTCAGCAGACGATCGGCGGGCAGCAGCTGCGCCCGGACGTCGACGAACTGCACCCCGGCCACGGTGTTGCGGAACCACACGTTGTCGAAGCGGTTGATCAGGGCGGCGTACGCATCGACGCCGAATCCGAACCCGTCGCGAAGGTTGGACGGACCGAAGAGCGGCAGCACCAGGTAGGGCCCGGTCTCGACACCCCAGACGCCGAGAGTCTGACCGAAGTCCTCGCGGTGCTTCGGCATGCCCGCATACGAGGCGGGGTCGGCGAAACCGAAGAAGCCGAAGGTCGTGTTGAACGCGAAGCGGCCGAGGTCGTTGAAGCCCGCGCCCGGCTTGCCCTGCAGGAAGTTGTTCAGCGCGATGTACGGGTCGAGCAGGTTCGACAGCACGTTGCGGGCGATCATCTGGAACACCTCGGGGGTGTACCGGTCGTAGAAGACCGCCACCGGGCGGAACACCCAGCGGTCGGCGGTGTCGTTGAAGTGCGCGATGCCCCGGTTGAGCGGCTCGAAGGGGTCGAGAGCGGCGGTGCGCGCCCGGTCGGAGTCGGCGTCGCCGGAGTCGGCGTCGCCCCGGGTCGCGCTGCCGGCGCTGACCGCGCCGGCCGCACCGATCGCGCCCGCGGCCGCGGCGTCGGCGCCCGGGGGTCCGCGCCCGTCGGCCAGTCCGGCACAGCCCTCGGTCGCGAGCAGCACCGCCAGCACGGCGACCGCACCGAGCACCCGCAGCCGCCGTGACGGGCGGGTGCGGGCCGGCAGGTCCGAGGCGGTCGTCACGGCTTCTTGTCTCCCTCGGCCGCCTTGCTGAACAGGAACTGTCCGATGAGGTTCTCCAGGACGATCGCGGACTGGGTCATGCGAATGGTGTCGCCGGCCGCCAGCATCTTGTCGTCACCGCCGGCCTCCAGTCCTACGTACTGCTCGCCGAGCAAGCCTGACGTCAGGATCTTCGCCGAGCTGTCCTTCGGAAAGCGGAAGCGCTCGTCGATCGACAGCGACACGACCGCCTGGTAGGTCTGGTCGTCGAAGCCGATCGCGGCGACCCGACCGACCACGACGCCCGCGCTCTTGACCGGCGCGCGCACCTTCAGCCCGCCGATGTTGTCGAAGCGGGCCTGCGTCGCATAGGTCCCGCCGCCGGTGAAGCTGCCGAGATTGCCGGCCTTGAGCGCCAGGAACAGCAGCGCCGCCAGCCCGAGCAGCACGAAGCCGCCCACCAGGGTGTCGATCCGGCGGTTCGTGCTCATCGGGCGGCCCGGTGGTCTGTGGTCATGATCGTTCCTTCAGGCGGCGCCGAACATCAGCGCGGTGAGGATGAAGTCGAAGCCGAGCACGGCGAGCGAGGAGGCGACGACCGTGGTCGTGGTCGCCCGAGACACGCCTTCGGGGGTCGGCTGCGCCTCGTGCCCGACGTACAGGGCGGTGAACGCGCAGACGAAGCCGAACACCACGCTCTTGATGACGCCGTTGCCGAGGTCGCCGAAGACATCGACGCCGGCCTGCATCTGGGACCAGAAGCCGCCCGCGTCCACGCCGATCAGCAGCACGCCCACGCCCCAGCCGCCGATCACGCCGACCGCCGAGAACAGCGTCGCCAGCACCGGCATCGCGATCACCGCGGCGGCGAAGCGCGGCGCGAGCACCCGCGCCATCGGGTCGACGGCCATCATTTCCATCGCCGAGAGCTGCTCGCCGGCCTTCATCAGGCCGATCTCGGCGGTGAGCGAGGTGCCGGCGCGGCCGGCGAAGAGCAGCGCCGCGACCACCGGCCCGAGCTCGCGCAGCAGCGACAGCGCCACCATCAGGCCGAGCGCCTCGGCCGAACCGTAGCGCTGCAGGATGTAGTAGCCCTGGAAACCGAGCACGAAGCCGACGAACAGCCCCGACACCAGGATGATCGACAGCGAGCGGTTGCCGATGAAGTGGAGCTGGTCGATGACCAGCCGCGGCCGCCCGAGCGCGCCGGGCAGCAGGGCCAGCAGACGAATGAAGAAGCGGGCGCCATGCCCGATGCCGGCCAGCCGATCGAGCACCCAGGCACCGAGCCGCGCCGCCACGGCGCTCACCGGGGCAGCCCCAGGTCGTCGGCGATCGGGGGCGCAGGGCGGTGGAACTGCACCGGGCCGTCGCGCGAGCCGTGCAGGAACTGGAGCACGTACGGATCGGACGAGGCGCGCAGCGCGTCGGGCGTGCCGGACGCGACGATGCGCCCGTCGCCGAGCAGGTAGACCCGGTCGGCGATGGCGAAGGTCTCGGGCACGTCGTGGGTGACGACGATCGAGGTCGCGCCGAGCGCGTCGTTCAGCGCGCGGATCAGGTGGGCGATGGTGCCGAGCGAGATCGGGTCGAGGCCGGCGAAGGGCTCGTCGTACATCAGCAGCGGCGGGTCGAGTGCGATCGCACGGGCGAGCGCCACCCGGCGCGCCATGCCGCCCGAGACCTGCGAAGGCAGGAGTGCGGCCGCGCCGCGCAGGCCGACCGCGTCGAGCTTCATCAGCACCAGGTCGCGGATCATCGACTCGGGCAGCCGGGTATGCTCGCGCAGCGGGAAAGCCACGTTCTCGAAGACCGACAGGTCGGTGAACAGCGCGCCGAACTGGAACAGCATGCCCATGCGCCGCCGCAGCCGGTAGAGCGCCTCGCGCCCGAGCGCACCGACGTCCTGGCCGTCGAAGCACACCCGGCCGGCGTTCGCGCGGAGCTGCCCGCCCAGCAGCCGCAGCAGTGTCGTCTTGCCCGAGCCCGAGCCCCCCATCAGCGCGACGACCTCGCCGCGCCGCGCATGCAGCGTGACGTCGCGCAGCAGCGGACGCCCGGCATAGCCGAAATGCAGGGCCTCGAACGAAACGAAGGGCGGGGTATCGGGCAAGGGTGCGGCCGCCGAGAGATTCCTGGCGGCCCTGGCATCGGTAAGCGCGCAGTGTAGCAAGGCAGTCACGTTCGCCCCGGAGCGCCCATGCGCAGCAGTCGGGCCTCGGCCGAGCCGACCTGCTCGACCGTGCCGGACAGCACCAGGGTGTCGCCGGCCTCGACCGCGAGGTCGGCCGGCCATTCCAGGCGGCGGCGGCCGCCCCGTACCAGCGCGCTGATGGAGCAGCCTTCCAGCGGCAGTGCCGAGAGCGGCTGGCCGACGGCCGCCGCGCCGGCGGCCAGGGTCACCGCGTGCAGCCGCAGGTGGTCGGCCTCGATGGTCTCGGCCTCCTGGTCGTCGGCGCCGTGGAAGTAGCCGCGCAGCAGGCTGTACCGGTCTTCGCGGATGGAACGGATCCGGCGCAGCACGCGGGCCAGCGGCACGCCGTTGAGCGCCAGCGCGTGCGAGGCGAGCATCAGGCTGCCCTCGACCACCTCGGGCACGACCTCGGTGGCACCGGCCTCGCGCAGGCGCTCGAGGTCGACGTCGGTGGCGGTGCGCACCACCACCGGCAACTGCGGCGCGAGCTCGCGCACCACGCGCAGCAGCCGCAGCGCGGCCGCCGTGTCGTCGTAGGTCACCACCAGGACCGAGGCCCGGTGCACGCCGGCGGCCAGCAGCGTCTCGCGGCGCGTCGAGTCGCCGTAGACCACCGATTCGCCTGCCGAGGCCGCCTCGCGGACCCGGTCGGGATCGAGGTCGAGCGCGACGAAAGGCACGCGCTCGGCCTCCAGGACGTGGGCCAGGCTCTGGCCGCTCCGCCCGTAGCCGCAGATCAGGATGTGCCGATCTCGCGACAGGCTGCGGGCGGCGATGGTCTGCAGCTGCAGCGAGCGCTGCAGCCATTCCTGCTGCGAGACCCGCAGCGCGAGCCAGTCGGCGCGTCCGATCAGCCAGGGGCTCGCGAGCATCGACAGCAGCATCGCCGCGAGCATCGGCTGCAGCGCGTCCGGCGCCAGCAGCAACGAGTCGGAGGCGAGCGCCAGCAGCACGAACCCGAACTCGCCGGCCTGGGCGAGCCATACCCCGGTGCGGATGGCGACCGGCGCGGTGTCGCCCATCGCCCGCGAGATCGCGACCACCAGCCCGAACTTCAGCAGGATCGGCAGCGTCGTGCAGAAGAGCACCAGCGGCCAGGACTGCAGCACTACCGCCAGATCGAGCTTCATGCCGATGGTGATGAAGAACAGGCCGAGCAGGATGTCTCGGAACGGCTTGATGTCCTCCTCGACCTGGTGGCGGTACTCGGTCTCAGAGATCAGCATGCCGGCGACGAAGGCGCCCAGCTCCATCGACAGGCCGGCCTTCTTGGTCAGCCAGGCGAAGAACAGCGCCGCCAGCAGGATGTTGAGCGTGAACAGCTCGTGCGAACGCTGCCGCGCGACGCGCAGGAACCACTGGTGCATCAGGGGCGGGCCGAATCGCAGGAGCACGACCAGCAGGAGCGCCGCCTTCGCGAGCGCGAAGCCGACCGGCGTCCACCAGTCGGCCTGCCCGCCGCCGAGCGCGGGGATGACGATCAGCAGCGGGATCAGCGCGAGGTCCTGAAACAGCAGCACCGCGAAGACCCGCCGGCCGTGGTCGGTCTCGAGCGCGTGGCGCTCGGCCAGCAGCTTGCTCACCAGGGCGGTCGAGGACATCGCGACCGCCCCGCCCAGCGCCAGCGCGCCGCGCCAGTCGAGCCCGCCAGGCAGCGCCCAGGCGAGCCACGCCGCGGGCAGCGCCACCGACGCGAGCACCACCGCGCCGATGGTCGCGAAGACCTGCGCCGAGCCGAGCCCGAGCACGAAGCGGCGCATCGCGGAGAGCTTGGCGAGGTTGAACTCCAGGCCCAGCGTAAACATCAGGAACACGACACCGAGCTCGGCGAGCGTGTGGACCGCCTCCGTGTTGGCCGCGAGGTTGCCCGCGTACGGGCCGAGCACGACGCCCACGAGCAGGTAGGCGACCAGCGCCGGCATGCCGAGCGCGCGCAGCAGCAGCACCGCGACGATGCTCGCCGCGAGCAGCAGCAAGGTGACTTCGAGGGCCGTCAGCATCGGCGGCGCGAGGCGGGCATGGCGGGGGTTTTCCGGAGGAGGCGGGGGTCGGCGCAGCGCGGAGCCGCACAGGGTGGCACGCTATACTCGACCGATGACCGACCCGATTGTAGCCACGCCGGCCGACGCGGACCGCCTCGTCGCGCAGGCGAGAGAGGTGCTGCGCATCGAGGCCGAGGCGGTCGGGGCGCTCGGAGCCCGCATCGGGCCCGGGTTCGTCGAGGCCTGCAGGCTGATTCTAGGCTGCCGCGGGCGCGTCGTCGTCAGCGGGATCGGCAAGTCCGGACATGTCGCGCGCAAGCTCGCCGCCACCCTCGCCTCCACCGGCACGCCGGCCTTCTTCGTGCATCCGGCCGAGGCCAGCCACGGCGACCTCGGCATGGTCACCCGCGACGACGTGTTCGTCGCGCTGTCCAACTCCGGGCGCACCGAGGAACTGCTGGCGATCATCGTGCCGGTCAAGCGCCAGGGCGCCAAGCTGGTCGCCATGACCGGCGACCCCGACTCGCCGCTCGCCCGCGAGGCCGACGCGCACCTCGACGCCCGCGTCGACAAGGAGGCCTGCCCGCTGAACCTCGCACCCACGGCCAGC
>JBIIPQ010000468.1:0-3564 GCA_044342535.1 Burkholderiaceae bacterium | reverse complement strand
GACCGGGTGCTCGCGATCGTGCTCGACCTCGGCTGGGCACTGGTCCGCGGGCGCCACCGGGAGGCGCCGGCATTCGCCGTCATCGCCTACGGCAAGCATGGCGGCAAGGAGCTCGGCTACGCGTCGGACCTCGACCTCGTCTTCGTGTACGAGGACGACGACGAGGGCGCGCAGCCCGCCTACGCGCAGCTCGCCCAGCGCCTGTCGGTGTGGCTGTCGACGCGCACCGCGGCGGGCCTGCTGTACGAGATCGACCTGAGGCTGCGGCCCAACGGCAACGCCGGGCTGACGGTGACCAGCCTGCGCGCCTTCGAGACCTACCAGCGCGAATCGGCCTGGGTCTGGGAGCACCAGGCGCTCACGCGCGCGCGCTTCGCTGCCGGCGATGCGGCACTCGGCGCGCGCTTCGAGGCGCTGCGCCGGGACATCCTCGCGCAGCCGCGCGATCCGGTGGCGCTCGCCGCCGAGGTGCGCACGATGCGGCGCAAGATGCTCGACGGCCATCCGAACCGCAGCGAGCTCTTCGACGTCAAGCACGATCCGGGCGGCATGGTCGACATCGAGTTCCTGGTGCAGTACCTCGTGCTCGCGCACGCGAACGCGCATCCGCTGCTGATCGACGATGCGGGCAACATCGCGCTGCTCGAGCGCGCCGCGCGCGCCGGGCTGCTCGATCCGCAGTCGGCGGCCGACGTCGCACAGGCCTACCGCGACTTCCGCCGGCTGCAGCACGTGCTGCGGCTCAACGATGCGCGCTACGCGCGGGTGGAGCCGGCCTCGGTGGCCGCGCAGCGCGAGGCGGTGCGGGCGCTGTGGGAGACGGTGCTCGGGGCGGACTAGGCCGTCAGCGCGGTGCCCTCGTCGAACCCGAGCATCAGGTTCATGCACTGGACCGCCGAGCCCGAGGCGCCCTTGCCGAGGTTGTCGAGGCGCGAGACCACCACGACGCGCTCGTCGTTGCCGAACACCACCACGTCGTTGCGGTTCGTGCCGTTGGCGGCCAGCGCGTCGAAGAAGCCGCGGTCGGTGCCCGCCTCGTCGTCGAGCGGCGGCACCCGCACGAAGCGCTCGCCCGCGTAGTGCGCGGCGAGCGTCTCGTGGATGCGCGCGCGGGTCGTGCCCGGTGCGAGCAGCCGCAGGTGCAGCGGCACCGCGACCGCCATGCCCTTGTAGAAGTTGTCGACGATCGGCACGAAGACCGGCGCGTGGGCGAGGCCGGTGTAGACCCGCATCTCGGGCAGGTGCTTGTGCACCAAGCCCAGGCCGTACATCCGCGCGGCGTCGAGCGTGCGCGTCTCGCGGGCCGCCTCGTACTCGGCGATCATGGACTTGCCGCCGCCCGAGTAGCCGGTCAGGGAATGGCAGGTGACCGGATAGTCGCGCGGCACCAGCCCGTTGGCCACCAGGGGCGCGAGCGCCAGGATGAAGCCCGCGGCATGGCAGCCCGGATTGGCCACACGGCGCGCCCCGGCGACCGCGGCACGCTGCTCGTGGCCGAGTTCCGGCAGCCCGAAGGTCCAGCCGTCGGCGACGCGATGCGCGGTGCTCGCGTCGATCACGCGGGTGCGGGTGTTGCCGGGCTCGATCAGGGCGACCGCTTCACGTGCGGCCGCGTCCGGCAGGCACAGGAACACCACGTCGGCCTGGTTGATCAGCTCCGCGCGGCGCACGGCGTCCTTGCGGCGATCCGGCTCGATCTCGAGCACGCGCACGCCGCCGTGCGATGCGAGCCGATCGCGGATCTGCAGGCCGGTGGTGCCTTCCTGGCCATCGACGAAGACCGGGTTCATGAGCGCTCCGTGGAGTGTGGGTGCGGCGGGACCTTCATGATGCCATCACGCTGCGGCGCTGCGCGCGCGCCGGGCCTCGCTTCACCTCTCCGCGCCTCATCCCACGACCCCGAGCGCCCCGAGGAGCGCCCCCGCGCCGACCAGCCACAGCAGGTTCACGCGCGTGCGCCAGACGACGAGCGCGGCGACCGCGGTCATCGCCCACAGTGCCGGATCGGTGCCGCTGGCGCCGGAGGCGATGACCCAGCCGGCCGATGCGGTCAGGCCGATCGCGATCGGCGACAGCCCGAGGCGGATCGCGGCGACCAGGGGCGCGTCCTCGCGGGCGCTCTTCCAGCGCCAGCAGGCGAGGGTCACCAGGCTCGAGGGCAGGAGCTGCCCGACGGTGGCGGCGAGCGCGCCCGCCATGCCGCCCACCTGCCAGCCGAGCAGCGTGACGAAGAGGATGTTCGGGCCGGGCGCGGCCTGCGCGATCGCGATCGCATCGTTGAACTGGGGCGTCGACAGCCAGCCGCGCTCGCCGACGAGGTAGCGGTGCATCTCCGGGGACACCGCGAGCGCGCCGCCGATCGCCAGCAGCGACAGCGCCGCGAAATGCACGAAGAGGTCGAGCAGGCCGGCGCCGCTCATCGCGCCGCCCCGCCGCCGCGCCGCCGGTTCGCGAGCCAGGCGGCGAGCACCGCGACCGGCCCGAGGGCCAGCACGACCCACGCCAGCTCGATGCGCAGCAGCGCGACGCCGGTGAACGCGAGCGAGCCGAACACGAGCCAGGGCGCACGCCCGCGCTGCGTCGTGGCCAGCCGCAGCGCGGTACCGAGGATCATGCCGCCGGCGACCGCGCCCATGCCGATCAGTGCCCGCCGCACGACCGGATCGTCGGCGACCTGCCCGTAGAGCACCGCGAGCGAGAGCACCACCACGCAGGGGGCCGCGAGCATGCCGCCCAGCGCGGCCACCGCGCCGCGCCAGCCGAACCAGCGGTCACCGACCATCAACGCCACGTTGCAGACGTTCGGGCCCGGCAGCATCTGGCCGAAGGCGAGCATCTCGACGAACTCCTCGCGGGTCAGCCAGCCGCGGTCGTCGACCAGCACCCGCTGCGCCCAGGGCAGCACGCCGCCGAAGCCGCGCAGCGCAAGCGCGCTGAAGACCAGGAACAGCTCGGTCAGCGACGCCGGCCGGGGCCGCGCCTGCGGCGCGCCGGCGGGCGGCTCGGCGGCGGCGCTCACCCGAGCCCTCCGACGGCCAGCAGCACGACGACGCCTGCCGCCAGCCCGGCGAACGGCGAGCGGGCGATGCGCGCGACCGCCACGGTCGCGACCGCCGCCGGCAGCCGGCCGTCGTGCCAGGCATCGAGCCAGCCGGCGCCCGGCACCAGCCAGGCCTCGGCCGCGGTCGGCACCGTCAGCGCCACCAGCGCGGCCAGCGGCGCGAAGCGCAGCGCACGCTCGAACGTCCCCGTGGGCTGGAAGCGCCTGGGCAGCGCCATGAAGGCGTTGCGCGTGACGAACACGACGAGCACCAGCCCGGCGATCGCCGCCCAGGCGTAGCCGTCGGGCATCGTCATCGCCCGCCCCCGACGTCCGCGGGCGGGGAAGGGGACGGGGAAGGGGACGGAGACGGCGGGCGCCGCGACAGCACGACCGCTGCCGCGATGCCCGCCGCGATCGCCGCGAACATCCCCATCCGCCACGGCCAGTCGCGTCCGATCAGCGCGACGGTGCCGGCCGCGAGCGCGGCGCCGAGCGCCGCTCGGGCAGCCAGCATCGGGCCG
>JBIIPQ010000467.1:0-3565 GCA_044342535.1 Burkholderiaceae bacterium | reverse complement strand
GGCGACTGCGTGGCCTTCCACATGCTCGCGCTGCATGCCTCGGCCGGCACCGGCCCGGGCCGGCGGCGGCGGGTGTTCAGCGCACGCTACCTGGGCGACGACGCCGTCCACGCACCGCGGACCTGGCGGACCTCGCCCCCCTTCGAGGGACTGGCCGCGCGCCTGCCCGCCGGGGCCCCGATGGACGACCCGCTGTTCCCGCAGGTCTGGCCGCGCGGTTGATGGCGGCGGCGACCGAACCCGAGGTCCCGACGGCGAGCCGGGCCACAGCGGACCGTGCGCTGGGCGCAGGCTGCCGGGTGCTGATCGTCGAGGACGAGCCGACGCTGGCGGCCAACCTGCACGCGTTCCTGTCGCGGCGCGGCTTCGAGGTCGATCTCGCGCACGACGGCGACGCGGCCCTCGTGCGGCTGCAGTCGCAGCCGGTCGATGCGGTGGTGCTCGACCTCGGCCTGCCGCGGCGCAGCGGCATGCAGGTGCTCGACGCGCTGCGCCGCTCGCTCGGCGTGGCCGCACCGGTGCTCGTGCTGACCGCACGCGATGCGATCGGCGACAAGCTCGATGCGCTCGGGCTCGGGGCCGATGACTATCTCGTGAAGCCGGTCGCGCTCGCCGAGGTCGCCGCACGCCTGGCTGCCCTGCATCGGCGCGCCCGCGGCGAGGTGGTCGACGACGAGCGCGTCGCCGGGCCGCTGCGGCTCGACCGTCACCACCATGCGGTGACGGTCGGCGAGCGTGCGCTGCGGCTCATGCCGATGTCGATGCGCCTGCTCGAGCGGCTGATGCGCGAGCCGGGCCGCGTCGTGCCGAGGGCCGAGCTCGAGGCGGCCCTGTGGCCGGACGACCTGCCCGACGGCGACCCGCTGCGCGGGCAGGTGCACCTGCTGCGGCGTGCGCTCGCCGCGGCGGGCTTCCACGGCCTCGAGACCGTGCACGGCGTCGGCTGGCGGATCGCCATGCCGCCCGCGCCATGAAGCTGCAATACCGAGTCTCGAGCGCACTCGCCGCCCTGGTCACAGTCTTCGTCGTCGCCCAGGGCACGCTCGCCTACCTGTCGCTCGAGGAGCAGGAGGACCGGATCGCCGACGAGCTGGTGCTGGCCGAGGCCCGCCAGCTCGCCGCCTATGCCGATCGGGGCGACCTCGACGGGCCGCGCGCCGTCGACATCCTCGACCGCGGCGCAGATCTCTCGGCCTGGCTGGTTCGCGGCGACGGCAGCACCGTGCCGACGGGCCTGCCCGTGCGGCTGGCGACGCTGTCCGACGGCCCCCATCGGGTCGTCGAGGCGGGCCAGCACCTGCACATCGTCGCGACCCCGACCGCCGCCGGCCGGCTGATCGTCGCCTACGACGCCCAGCGCAACGAGGACCAGGTCCACCAGTACGGGCTCTACCTGATCGGGCTGGGTGCGCTGTGCATCGCGACGGCACTCGCGCTCGCCCGGCGTCTCGCGCGGTTCGTGCTGGCGCCGATGGAGCGCCTGACGCTCCGCCTGTCGAACTGGGTGCCGGACGGCGCCGAGAACGCTCCGCGCGGCGCCTCGGACGAGGAGGCACGCCTGGTCTCGGCGTTCGAGCGCGTGCAAAAGCGCTTCGAGCACGCGATCGCGCGCGAACGCGAGTTCGGCGCGAACCTCGGTCACGAGCTGCGCACCCCGCTGGCGGTGCTGCGCAGCGACCTCGAGATGCTCGGCGACTCGGCGACGCTGGGCGAGGCCGAGCGCACACGCCTGCACCGGATGACCTCGACCGTCGACGCGCTGGCCGACGCGATCGAGTCGGCGCGTGCACTGTCCGGACGGGCGCGCGAACACGCGGCGCCGGTGGCGCTCGCGCGCTGCGTCGACGACGCCTGGCTCACCGTGCACGCCGCCGCGGCACGGGCCGCGCTGACGCTGGAGAACCGGGTCTCGCCCGGCGTCTCGGTCGTCGCCGACCGGCACGCGCTGCTCACGATCGTGCGCAACCTGCTGCAGAACGCGGCCGAGCATGCCGCGCCCGCGCGCTGCGTGGTCGCCGGCGACGCCCGCTCGCTGACGATCGAGGACGACGGCCCGGGCATCGCCGAGTCGGATCTGCCGCACGTGTTCGAGCGCGCCTGGCGCGGTCCGCGCGTCGACCGGGGCGGGTCGGCAGCGGCCGATGACGCGGCCGGCGCGTCCGACCGGGGACCGTCCCGACCTGCGCAGGCGGACCGCGGCCTCGGGCTGGCGATCGCCCGGCAGCTCGCCGAGCTCAACGGCTGGACCCTCGAGGCCGAGCCGCGTATCGGCCGGGGCGTGCGATTCACGCTGTCCTTCGGCGAACCCACATGACACGGCACGGCCGGTCGTAAGCCCCCCGGGGCGGCGGAGCCTGCCCTCCCGGCCGGCCCCCGTCCGACTTCGACGGGATTTCGACATCGGCACCGGCAGACTCGCCGGCAGATGCCGACCGACGCAGACCTCGCCGTACCCGCGCCCTACCCGCTGAGTGCCCACCTCCTCGTCGCGGTGCTGCTCGCGCTGCTCGCCTGGATCGCTCACGCCACCGATCTCGACCACCTGCTGGCCCAGGCCGCCTTCGACCCCGTCCAGCGGACCTTCCCCGCTCGGGACTGGAGACTGCTCGGCCTCGTCGGTCACCAGCTCGCCAAGTCGGCCGTCTGGATCATATGGTTCGTCCTCTTCGCGGCCTCGATCGCGTCGCTGCGGCTGGCCTCGCTCGCACCCTGGCGCCGCGTGCTGTGGGCGACCACGGCCGCGATGGCGGCCGGCCCGGCGCTCGTCTCGACGCTCAAGCTGTTCACCGGCCCGCGCTGCCCGTGGGACCTGGCCGAGTTCGGCGGCACCGCGGTGGCGACATCGGACTGGCTGGTCCGCGGCGTCGAAGCCGGCCGGTGCTTTCCCGGGGGACACGCCTCGGGCGGCTTCTCGCTGCTGGCGATCTACTTCGCCGGCGTCATGCTCGCCGACCCGCGGCTGCGGCGCGTCGGCCTCGTGGCAGGCTCGGGGGCCGGCGTCGCGTTCAGCGCGGTGCGCATGGTGCAGGGCGCGCACTTCCTCAGCCACACCCTGTGGTCGGCCTTCTTCGTGTGGACCGTCGCGATGGTGATCTTCGCGCTCGCCCACCCCAAGGCACCGCCGGCGTTCGCCGCGTCGGCGACGCAGCCGGCATGAACGCGGCCTCGGGGCAGCGCCCGGCGCGGCGACCGGAGATCGCCGCCGAATGGCTGATCCTCGCGGTCTCCGCGTTCATCGCCGCGACCGCGAACGGCGCATTCTGGCAAGGCCTGCTGGCCGATCGCGATCCGGGCGCCTCGGGCACCTGGGCGATTGTCGCGGCCAGCGCCGCGATGCTGGTGTCGATGCACTTCGTGCTGCCGGCGCTGCTCGGGCACCGCACGCTGCTGCGCCCGCTGCTGGCGCTGCTGCTGCTGGCGGCGGCCGCGGCCGGCTACCACGCCAAGCGCTACGGCGTGGTGATCGACCCGTCGATGATCCGCAACGTGCTCGCCACCGACACCCGCGAGGCGGGCGAGCTGCTGGCGCTCGGCATGCTGGGCCACATGGCGCTCTTCGGCGTGC
>JBIIPQ010000466.1:0-3570 GCA_044342535.1 Burkholderiaceae bacterium | reverse complement strand
GTGTAGGGATTGATGCCGCTGTAGCGCTGGCTGTCGAAGCCGGGCTGCGTGAGCACGTTGGTGTGCGAGGTCAGCACCTCCAGCATGAACGCGTCCGACACCAGGCCCTCGTCGTACATCGTCTGCAGGATGGTGTAGTGCCAGAACGTGGCCCAGCCCTCGTTCATCACCTGCGTCTGGCGCTGCGGATAGAAGTACTGCGAGATCTTGCGAACGATCCGGACGAGCTCGCGCTGCCAGGGCTCGAGCAGCGGCGCATGCTTCTCGACGAAGTACAGCAGGTTCTCCTGCGGCTCGGCGGGGAAGCTGCGGTGCCGCGCCTCGCCGGCCTCGTCGCTCGGGCGGCTCGGCAGCGTGCGCCACAGGTCGTTGACCTGCTGCTGCATGTGTACCTCGCGCTCCTCGAGCCGCGCCTGCTCCTGCGCGAGCGAGCGCTTGTTCGGGCGCTTGTAGCGGTCGACGCCGTGATTGGCCAGCGCGTGGCAGGCGTCGAGCACGCGCTCGACCTCGAGCTCGCCGTGGCGCTGCTCGCATTCGGCGACGAAGCGCTTGGCGAACACCAGGTAGTCGATGATCGAGTCCGCGTGCGTCCAGGTGCGGAACAGGTAGTTGCCCTTGAAGAAGGAGTTGTGGCCGTAACAGGCGTGCGCGATCACCAGCGCCTGCATCGGCATCGTGTTCTCCTCCATCAGGTAGGCGATGCACGGGTCCGAGTTGATGACGATCTCGTAGGCCAGCCCCATGTGACCGCGCCGGTAGGTCTGCTCGGTCGACAGGTAGTGCTTGCCATAGGACCAGTGCGTGTAGCCCACCGGCATCCCGTGGGACGCGTACGCGTCCATCATCTGCTCGGCGGTGATGACCTCGATCTGGTTCGGATAGGTGTCGAGCCCGTAGTCGCGCGCGATCCGGGCGATCTCTCGGTCGTAGCGCCCGATCAGCTCGAAGGTCCACTCCGAGCCGCCGGGCAGCAGGCGGTCGGCACGCGACACGGCGAGCGCGGGGCCGGCCATCGCAGCCGCGTGACCGTGTGCGGCCGAGGCATCGGAGGCCATGTCGGGCAGCGGCTCGGCCGGGGTCGGCGAGGCGTCTGGATCGGTCATCGGGACGGGTCCCTCCATGTCCTTCAGGCGGCCATCTTCTGCTTGCGCGCGAACAGCTCGCGCAGTACCGGGTAGACGTCGGCCCGGCCCATGATGCGCCCCATCGCCAGGTTGCGGGCACCGGCGCGCGCCAGCTCGAACTGCTCCCACAGCGACTGCGGCTGCGCGGCGTCGATCTCGATGTAGCAGTAGTACTGCACCCGCGGCAGCAGTTCGGTGACCAGCAGCTCGTGGCACTTCGGGCAGTCGCTCTCCCAGTTGTCGCCGTCGGAGGCCTGGGCGACGTAGACGTTCCACTGGTCGAGCGGGAAGCGTTCCTTGATCGTCTCGACCGCGAGCTCCAGCGCGCTCGAGACCAGGGTGCCGCCCGACTCGCGCGAATGGAAGAAGCCCTCCTCGTCCACCACCGCGGCCGTCGTGTGGTGGCGGATGAAGACGATCTCGATGCGCTCGTAGTGCCGGGTGAGGAACAGATGCAGCAGGATGAAGAAGCGCTTGGCGAGGTCCTTGCGGTTCTCGTCCATCGAGCCCGAGACGTCCATCACGCACAGCATCACCGCCTGCGACACCGGCTTGGGCTGCTGCACGCGGTTGTTGTAGCGCAGGTCGAACTCGTCGATGAAGGGCACGCGGGCGATGCGCCCGAGCAGCCGGTCGCGTTCGGCGAGCAGTGCCTGCAGCGCCGCATCGCCAGGCAGGGCCTCGGGCGAGTCGTCCTGCACGGGTGGTGCGATCGGCGTGGTCGCCGCGAGCCGGCGCCGTTCGCCGGCGATCAGGTCGTCGATGTCGCGCAGCTGGGCCCGGTAGGGCGCGGCGAGCGCGATGCGGCGCGCGAGCGATTCGCGCATGGTGCGCATGATCGAGAGGTTCGACGGCGTGCCGTCGCTGCGGTAGCCGCCGCGGCGCAGCTTCGTCTGCGGGATCTGCGCGAGCTGGGTCTTCACCAGGTCGGGCAGCTCCATGTCCTCGAAGAAGAACTCGAGGAACTCCTCGCGGGTGAGCGCAAAGGTGAAGGCGTCCTCTCCCTCGCCGGAGTCGCCCGCCTTGCCCGAGCCAGTGCCGCCTCCGCCGCCTTGCGGCCGCGGGATCTTGTCGCCGGTGGTGAATTCCTTGTTGCCCGGCAGCACCCGCTCGCGGCGCCCGCCCGGGCCGAGCGAGAAGTTCGGCTCGTTCAGGTCACGCGAAGGGATCGTGACGTTGCCGCCGCGGTCGGTCTCGGCGATCTTCCTCTGCCCGACTGCGCGCGCCACCGCCTCGCGGACCTGCGCCTTGTAGCGCTTGAGGAAGCGCTGCTGGTTGCCGGCGCTCTTGCGCCGGCCGTTCGCCCGTCTGTCGATGATCTCGGACATGCCGCGCCTCCTCCCGGTCGGCGGCCGGCGTCAGGACGACTTGCGCACGCGCAGGTACCACTCCACCAGCAGGCGGACCTGCTTGGGCGTGTAGCCCTTCTCGACCATGCGATCGACGAAGTTCTGGTGCTTGTGCTGCTCGTCGGCCGAGGCTTTCGCGTTGAACGAGATCACCGGCAGCAGGTCCTCGGTGGTCGAGAACATCTTCTTCTCGATCACGCCGCGCAGCTTCTCGTAGCTCGTCCACGGCGGGTTCTTGCCGCCTGCGTTGGCGCGCGCCCGCAGCACGAAGTTGACGATCTCGTGCCGGAAGTCCTTCGGGTTGGCGATGCCCGCCGGTTTCTCGATCTTCTCGAGCTCGTCGTTGAGCTGGTTGCGGTCGAGCATCTCGCCGGTGTTCGGGTCACGGAACTCCTGGTCCTGGATCCAGAAGTCGGCGAAGGTCACGTAGCGGTCGAAGACGTTCTGACCGTACTCGGAATAGGACTCGAGGTACGCGGTCTGGATCTCCTTGCCGATGAACTCGGCATAGGGGTGCGAGAGGTGCTCCTTGATGAAGGCGAGATACTTCTTCTCGACCTCGGGCGCGAACTGCTCGCGCTCGATCTGCTGCTCGAGCACGTACAGCAGGTGCACCGGGTTCGCGGCGACCTCGCCGTGGTCGAAGTTGAAGACCTTCGACAGCACCTTGTAGGCGAAGCGCGTCGACAGCCCGCTCATGCCCTCGTCGACACCGGCGAAGTCGCGGTATTCCTGCAGCGACTTGGCCTTGGGGTCGACGTCCTTGAGGTTCTCGCCGTCGTAGATGCGCATCTTGGAGAACAGGCTGGAGTTCTCCGGCTCGCGCAGCCGCGTGAGGATCGCGAACTGCGCCATCATCTTCAGCGTGCCGGGGGCGCAGGGCGCCTGCGACAGCGAGCTGGACTCCATCAGCTTGTCGTAGATCTTCACCTCCTCGGTGACGCGCAGGCAGTAGGGCACCTTGACGATGTAGATGCGGTCGAGGAACGCCTCGTTGTTCTTGTTGTTGCGGAAGGCCTGCCACTCGCTCTCGTTCGAGTGGGCGAGGATCACGCCGTCGAAGGGAATCGCGCCAAAGCCTTCGGTGCCCTTGTAAT
>JBIIPQ010000465.1:0-3586 GCA_044342535.1 Burkholderiaceae bacterium | reverse complement strand
ACGGCGAGGGGCACGGCGCGGGGCACGGCGCGGGGCACGGCGAGGGGCACGGCGAGCGCATCCTGGTCGCGGGCGGCGGCATCGGCGGCCTGGCGGCGGCGCTCGCGCTCGCACGTGCCGGCCGGCGGGTCGCGGTGCTCGAGCAGGCCGCCGAGATCGGCGAGATCGGCGCCGGCATCCAGCTCGGACCGAACGCGTTCAATGCGTTCGATGCGCTCGGCGTCGGCACGATCGCCCGCTCGCGCGCGGTCTACGTCGAGCGCATGGCGATGATGGACGCGGTCGACGGCGCCACGGTCGCATCGTTGCCGGTGGGCGATGCGTTCCGCGCGCGCTTCGGCAACCCGTATGCGGTGATCCACCGCGCCGACGCGCACGGGGCGCTGCTCGATGGCGTGCGCACACGCGGCGACATCGAACTGCTGACCTCCACGCGCATCGAGCGGGTCGAGCAGTCCGAGGGCCGCGTCGTGGTCGTCGACCAGCACGGCACGCGCCACGCGGGCGCGGCGCTCGTCGCCTGCGACGGCGTGCGTTCGGCGGTCCGCGCGCAGTACGTCGGCGACCCGGTGCGCGTCTCCGGCCACGTGGTCTACCGCGCGGTGGTCGAGGCCGCCGACTTCCCCGCCGACCTGCGCTGGAACGCGCCGGTGGTCTGGTCGGGCCCCGACTGCCACCTGGTCCACTATCCGCTGCGCGGCGGCGAGCAGTACAACGTCGTCGTCACCTTCCACAGCCGCGAGCACGAGGAATGGGGCGTGCGCGAGGGCAGCCGCGAGGAGGTCCGCTCGTACTTCGACGGCATCCTGCCGCAGCCGCGCCAGCTGATCGACCTGCCGAGGAACTGGAAGCGCTGGGCGACCGCGGATCGCGAGCCGATCGGCCGCTGGACCTACGGGCGCGCGACGCTGCTGGGCGATGCCGCGCATCCGATGCTGCAGTACATCGCGCAGGGCGCGTGCATGGCGCTCGAGGACGCGGTGACGCTCGGCGAGGCGGTGCGAGCTCACGGCGAGGATCTGGAGGCCGCCTTCTCGCGCTACGAGCGCGCGCGCATCGCGCGGACCGCGCGCGTGGTGCTGTCAGCCCGCGAGATGGGGCGGCTCTACCACGCCAAGGGGGTCGAGCGGCTGGTGCGCAACGACCTCTGGGCCGGTCGCGCGCCGGAGCGCTTCTACGACGCGCTCGAGTGGCTGTACGGCTGGCGTGCCGAGCGCTGCCTGGCGGACGCGTGAAGGCGGGCGCTCAGCCGCGCCGCATCCTCGTGACCGTGGCGTCGATCAGCGCCCGCGCGATGCTCAGGCTGGGCGGCATGTGCGGCAGTGCGTCGAGCGGGAACCACTGCGCGTCGGCCAGTTCGGCCGGATCGTGACGCAGCTCGCCGCCGGCGTATTCGGCGGTGAAGGCGATCATCAGCGAGTTCGGGAAGGGCCAGCTCTGGCTGCCGAAGTAGCGCAGGTCGCGTACCTCGACGTTGGTCTCCTCCATCACCTCGCGCGCCACGCACGCCTCGATGGTCTCTCCGGCCTCGAGGAAGCCGGCCAGCGCACTGTAGCGACCGGGCGGGAAGTTCACGCCGCGCCCGAGCAGCAGCTCGTCGCCGCGCGTCACCAGCACCATCATCGCCGGCGAGATCCGCGGGTAGACGGTCAGGCCGCAGGACGGGCATCGCTTGGCGCGCTCGCCCGCGGCCTGCTCGGTCGGCGTGCCGCAGGCGCCGCAGAACCGGTGGGTGCGGTCCCACTCCAGCATCTGCACGCCGCGCATCGCGATCGACAGCGTCGCGTCGTCGAGCATGCCGAACCAGTTGCGCAGCCCGGCCGCACGCCAGCCGTCGGGCATCCGGTCGGCCGGATGGTCGTCGGGCAGCGCGACCGCCAGGTGGTCGACGCCCTCGTGCCGTCCGATCGGCTGCACGCGCGCCGCCTCGAAGCCGAACATCCGCAGCGTGCGCCAGCGCATCGGGCGCGGCTCGTCGAGCGGCTGCACGAGCGCATCGCGCGCGAACAGATGGACGATGGCGTCGTCGTGCAGCGCGACGTCGAGCGCCGGGCGGAACGTGTCGGGCGAGCGGATCATTCGGGGGCCTGGGGCGGTCGCGCGGGAAGGGTCCGATTCTCCCACGGACGTCCCGGTGCCGCCCCGCGCCGGACCGTTCCGTTTCCGCCCGGACGCGGCGGGGGCGCAGGCCCGCGCGCCGGCACGCCAGCCATCCTGTCCGTCCGTCGCCGACCTGGGCAGTAAGGTTTGCTCGCCGGCAGATACTGTGGGCAGACGACGCCGAGCGCTGTGCCCGCTCCGGGCGGCGACTGCCTTCGACCCCGACCCTTCATGCGCGCACCTCTGCTCAGCACGACCTCTTCCCTGCGCCTGGCGCCCGCCCTGTTGCTCGCCGTAGCGCTCACCGGCCTCTCAGGCTGCGGCGGTGGCGGCGGCAGCCCCGCGCCGGCGCCCCCGCCGCCCCCGCCGCCGATCACCACGAAGGTCGCAGTCGGACCCGGCTGCGTCGAGTACTCCATCGTCGCGCCCGCCGTGCTCTCGGGCATCGATCCGCTGCTGGCGCAGCAGTGGCACCTGACGAACACCGGGCAGAACGGCGGCGTGTTCGGCGAGGACCTGCGCGTGTTCGAGGCCTGGGCGATCACCAAGGGCACGGGCGCGCGGATCGCGGTCATCGACGATGCGATCGAGGTCACCCATCCGGACCTTCGGCCCAACGTGGTCGAGGGCGGAAGCTACAGCTACCGGCCGACCAACTTCGGCAGCCCCTGGCCACTGCCGTGCTCCACCGCCAGCGACGCGAACGGACCGATCGAGGGCCACGGCACCGCGGTCGCGGGGCTGGCTGCGGCCCGAGACGGCAACGCGGTCGCGGGCGCGGGCGTGGCGCCGCGGGCTTCGCTGGTCGGGTACGACGCGCTGGTGAGCGGCACCGACGTCGACATCGCCGACGCGCTCAATCGCGACGCGGCCGCGGTCGGCATCTACCACAACAGCTGGGGCTCGCCGGACGACGGCTCGCTGCACGCGCCCGACGCGCTGTTCACCGCGGCGCTGCGCCGGGGCATCGACACCGGCCGCGGCGGCAAGGGCTCGGTCTACGTCTTCTCCGCCGGCAACGGCGGATGCTTCCTGCGGGTGGACGGTGCCTGCCAGGTCGACAACTCGAACTACGACGGCTTCGTGAACGCGCTCGGGGTGATCGCGGTCTGCGCGGTCGACAAGGCGGGCGCGGTGGCCACCTACTCGGAGCCCGGCGCGAACCTCACGGTCTGCGCGCCCTCGTCGGGGAACGGCACCCCGAACGTCGTCACCACCTCGCTGCTCGGGGGCACGCGCAACGACTTCAGCGGCACGTCGGCGTCCGCGCCGATGGTCTCGGGCGTGGTCGCGCTGATGCTCGCGGCGAATCCGAACCTCACCTGGCGCGACGTGCGCCTGCTGCTGGCCAGCACGGCGCGCCGCACGAACACGAACGATACGAGCTGGGAGTCGAGTGCGCTGCCGTCCAGGCGCTCCGACAACCAGACCCGCGCGTTCAGCCACAAGTACGGCTACGGTGTCGTCGACGCGGCCGAGGCGGTGC
>JBIIPQ010000464.1:0-3593 GCA_044342535.1 Burkholderiaceae bacterium | reverse complement strand
GGCGACGGACCGTTACAGTGCCCAGGTGCGCCGTCCCCCGTCAGCGCTCCCCCAGTGCCCAGCCGTCCGCGCCGCGGGTCAGCACCACGACCTCGCCGTAGTCGAACTTGGTCGCCCCGAACCCCGACAACGCCAGGCCGCGCAGCGTGCGGGTCAGCACCTGGATGACGCCGGCATGCGTGACCACGATGACGTCGCCGTGCGCCGGCAGCGTCTCGACGAAGGCCGTGCCGCGCTCGGCCACCGCGGCCAGCGACTCGCCCCCCGGCGGCACGTAGCGCACGATGTCGTCGCGCCAGGCGTCGATCTGGTCGCGCGGCACCTCCGACCAGGTCCCGCCCTCCCAGTGGCCGAAGTCCATCTCGCGCAGCCTCTCGTCGACGCGCGGCGCAGCGAACCCCGCTGCCTCGAGCCCGCGCGCCAGCCGCAGGCAGCGCGTCAGCGGGCTGCTGTAGACCGGCGCGTGGCGCGGCAGGCGCAGCGGCAGCAGCCCGAGCAGTTCCTCGAGGTGCGCATCGACGATCGGCACGTCGCTGGCGCCGTAGCAGTGGCCCGGCGGCACGTCCGGCTTCGGATGCCGGACCAGCCACAGCCTCGCCGTCGTCTGCCCGTGGCTCATTGCTCCTCCTCGGTGTCGTCCGGGTCGAAGGCCGGCTCGACCGTCGGATGCAGGTCGAGCACGGTGAGCATGCCGATCAGGAAGGCGACCTCCGCCACCTGCTGGACTGCGCCCAGGCAGTCGCCGGTGTAGCCGGCGAGCCGCTTGGCGATCATCCGGCGCATGAGCGCGGTCGCGAGCAGCGCGAGCGCGGCCGCGACCGCCACCGGCGTCGCGTCCTCCGTCCACAGGCTGAGCACGACTCCGGGCGCGGCTGCGATCGCGAGCGCCACGAGCGTGTCGAAGGCCGTCAGGTTCCGGGCGACCGGCTTGGCCTTGGCGTCGTCCTCCTCGCGGGCGTAGCGCAGGCTCGCCATCACCAGCACCGCGCAGCCGCGCGAGACCGCCGCCGCGCAGAGCAGCGTCACCACGACCCAGTCGGTGTCGACGTGCGCCAGCGTCTCGAAGCGCAGCAGCAGCAGCGTACCGACGCCGATCGCGCCGTACGCGCCGATCCGCGAGTCGCGCATGATCTCCAGCGTGCGCGCGCGGTCGTTCTCGCCGCCGAAGCCGTCGCAGAAGTCCGCCCAGCCGTCCTCGTGGAAGGCGCCGGTCAGCAGCAGCCCGGCGGCCAGTGCGAGCAGCACCGAGACCGGATGCGGCAGCACGGTGCTCGCCGCGACGTAGACCAGCGACTGGCCAAGCGCCACCAGCAGGCCCACCAGCGGGAAGTAGCGTGTGGCGCGACCCAGCCATGCCTCGTCCCAGCCCATCCACGCGGCGAGGCGACCGGTGACGGGGATGCGGCTGTAGAACTGGACGGCGACGAGGAAGAGGCGCAGTTGGCGTGTCATCGAGGGCCCGGCGCAGGGCGCGGGCGACCGATGGTACCGCGACCCCGGCGCGCGGCCGCGCGAAACGGAACGCCGGCCGTGGCACCGTGGGGCCGCTGCTACCATCCGCGGACGGATCATCCGCGCCGCGCGGCGCCCCGCGACCGCGCCGGCCCCATAGGGAGACAGTCATGAGAGACAACCCCGTCCGCCCGGCGGTGCTGGCCGGCGAGCCGGTCGCCGGCGCGATGGTCTTCGAGTTCTTCACGCCCGGCATCGCGACGCTGCTCGCGCAGGCCGGCTGCCGCTACGCGATCTACGACATGGAGCACACCGGGCTCTCGTTCGAGACGCTCAAGTGGCTGTACGCGACCCACCGCGGCCTCGCGATCGAGCCGATGGTGCGGGTGCCGCGCGGCGAGTACACCTACATCGCGCGGGCGCTCGACGTCGGCGCCACCGGCGTGATGGTGCCGATGGTCGAGTCCGCCGAGCAGGCGCGGCACATCGTCGAATGCGCGTGGTACCCGCCGCACGGGCGGCGCGGCGCGGCCTTCGGCTTCGCGCACGACGACTTCGACACCGGCCCGCCGGCCGCGAAGATGCCGCGGCTGCGCGCCCGCACGCTGCTGATCGCGCAGATCGAGACCGAGCGCGGCCTCGCCGAGGTCGATGCGATCGCGGCGGTCGACGGCATCGACGTGCTGTGGGTCGGCCATTTCGACCTGACCAACTTCATGGGCATCCCCGGCGCCTTCGACGACGCGCGCTTCGAGGCCGCGATGAAGCGGGTGGCCGCCGCCGCGCACGCCCACGGCAAGGCGCTCGGCTTCATGGCGACCGATGCGCGCTGGATCGAGCGCGTGCAGGCCTGGGGCTACACGATGATCGCGGTCGGCACCGACTTCGGCCTGATGGTGGCCGGTGCGAAGCAGCTGACCGGCCTCGTCGGAGCCCGCCCGTGAGCGCCCGCCCGAAGCTCAAGGTCGGTCTCACCCGCGACCTGCTGACCCCGTCCGGCGACCCCTCGTTCGGCCGCGGCCCGCTCGCGCTGCTCGACGCCGAGCCGTCGATCGACTGGGAGTTCATCCCCGAGTCGGCCACCTCGATCACGCCCGACATCGCCGCCCGCTACGACCTGCTCTACGTGAACTCGCTGCCGGTCACCCGCGAGTCGGTGTCGCGCGCCGACCGCCGCGTGCGGCTGATCGCGCGGCACGGCGTGGGCTACGACTCGGTCGACGTGCCGGCGATGACCGAGGCCGGCGTCGTGGTGACCAACACGCCGGTGGCGATCCGCCGGCCGGTATCGGTGGCGGTGCTGACGATGCTGTTCGCGTTCGCCGGGCGGCTCTTCGCCAAGGACCGGCTGACGCGTGCCGGCCGCTGGAACGAGCGCACCGGCCACATGGGGCTGGGCCTCACCTCCCGCACGCTCGGCGTGATCGGCGTGGGCGGCATCGGCGCCGAACTGCTGACGCTCGCGCGGCCGTTCGGCTGGCGCATGCTCGCGGCCGACCCCTATGTGCCCGCCGCGACGATCGCCGGCTTCGGCGCGACGCGTTTGCCGCTCGACGAGATGCTGCCGCAGTGCGACTTCGTCGTGTCGGTCTGCATCCTGAACGACGAGACGCGGCATCTCATGAACGCGGCGCGTTTCGCGCTGATGAAGCGCGAGGCCTTCTTCGTCAACCTCGCACGCGGTCCGGTGGTCGACGAGCGTGCGCTGATCGAGGCGCTGCGCGCGGGCACGATCGCCGGCGCCGGCCTGGACGTGTTCGAGCAGGAGCCCGTCGATCCGGCGAACCCGCTGCTGTCGATGGACAACGTGATCGTCACGCCGCACGCGCTGTGCTGGACCGACGAGTGCTTCGACGCGATCGCGCGCGAGGGGCTGGGCTGCGTGGCCGCGTTCGCACGTGGCGAGCCGCCGAAGTCGATGGTCAACCCGCAAGCTTGGAAGGGCTGAGGCCCGCCCGGGTCAGCGCCCGTCCGCCCCCGCGAGCAGCGCCGCCCGATCGGCGTCGGCGAGGTTTCCCCCGCACAGCACCGTCGCGCAGCGCGTGCCCTCGAAGCGCGCGCGGTGCGCGACGAGCGCCGCCAGGCCGACCGCGCCCGAGGGCTCGAGCAGCAGCCCGACGTGCAAGAAGGCGAGACGCATC
>JBIIPQ010000463.1:0-3605 GCA_044342535.1 Burkholderiaceae bacterium | reverse complement strand
TCGTCTGCCGCCGACGACGATGTGCGGGGTTTCCTCAGTGTTGTTCGAACGCTCCTGGTGAGGGACGTCCGTTCGTCGGGCAGCTGGACGCCGAGCGGCGACGGCTCGGAGCGACCCTTTTCGATCCCATTCCTGTAGGGAAACCCCGACACGACGTCATCCGAAGGACGACACCGGCCCCTCGGCGCGAAGCCTGTTCGACGTGCCGCTCGTCCGGGACGAGCGGTCGATCGAGACACGACGAGGCCGTGCCCTTTCTCCAACGTCCACACTGGAGTCAGGGGCAGAGACTTCGGCCGTCACGTCGAACCCGGACCTCGGGGATGCACGAGCGCAAGCATCACGTTTCGGCCTGCAGACCGCGCAGTCGCAGTCCCGGGACGCGACCGACCGGCCGCCCTCAGCCGGCTGAGGCCCGCGCCGACGCGAACGCGACGAACCAGTCGATCGAACCGGGGTTGGACATCGCCGAGCGGTTGCAGGCGCGCTCCGGCGGCTGTCCGAGCAGGATCTTCTTGACCGGCACCTCGAGCTTCTTGCCCGAGATCGTCCGCGGCACCTCCGGGATCTCGAACACGTCGTTCGGCACGTGACGCGCCGAGAGCTGCGTGCGGATCGCGTCGAGCAGCCGGCGCTTGAGCGCATCGGTCAGCGGGTACGGGGCGCGGGGCACCACGAACAGCGCCATGAACGACTCGCGCCCGAGGTACTCGAGGTCGATGACCAGCGAGTCGGCCACCTCGTCGAAGCCCTCGACGACCCGATAGAGCTCGCTCGTGCCCATGCGGATGCCGTGCCGGTTGATCGTCGAGTCGGAGCGGCCGTAGATCACGCCGGTGACCGTCTCGGGCCGGCGCTCGAGCTTGAGCCAGTCACCGTGCCGCCAGACGCCGGGAAAGACGTCGAAGTAGCTGTCGAAGTAGCGCTTGCCCCCCTCATCGCCCCAGAAGCGCAGCGGCATCGACGGCATCGGCTTGGCGCACACCAGCTCGCCCACCTCGCCGTAGACCGCCCGGCCCGCGTCGTCGTAGGCATAGACGGCCGCACCCAGCCCGCGCGCCTGCATCTCGCCCGCGTAGATGGGCGCGGTCGGGCAGGTGCCCAGGAAAGCGGTGTTCGGGTCGGTGCCGCCGCTGATGGAGGCGAGCAGCACGTCGGGGTGGACGTGCCCGTAGATCCAGCGGTAGCCGTCCTCGGTGAGCGGCGAGCCGGTCGCGCCGACGGTACGCAGCGACGACAGGTCGAAGCGCTCGCGCGGGCTCGCGCCGTGCTTGACGTTGAGCTGCACGAACGCGGGAGACAGCCCGAAGAAGGTCGCGCGCTCGCGTTCGGCGAAGCGCCACAGCGTTCCCAGATCGGGGTAGCCGGGATTGCCGTCGTAGAGCAGCACGGTGCTGCCCGGGATGAGGGCCGACACCGTCATGTTCCACATGATCCAGTTGGTCGACGTGAACCAGAAGAACGCGTCGTCCTCCCCGAGGTCGCTGTGGATCAGCATCGCCTTGAGGTACTCGAGCGTCGTGCCGCCGTGGCCGTGGACGATCGGCTTGGGCATGCCGGTGGTGCCCGACGAGTAGACGATCCACAGCGGATGGTCGAAGGGCACCGGCTGCGGGACGAAGCGCGCGGGCTGCGCGAGCGCATCGGCCCAGCGCACCACCGGCACGCGGCGGGCGGGCGCGCCATCGCGCGCCGGCACCTCGATCGCGTCGCCGAGCGAGGCCTGCGGATCGAGATACGGCACCAGCACCACCGCCTCGACCGAGGGCAGCTGCGCGACCAGCTCGCGCACCGTGTCGAGCCGGTCGAAGTCCTTGCCGCCGTAGCGGTAGCCGTCGACCGCGAACAGCAGCCGGGGCTCGATCTGCCGGAAGCGGTCGAGCACGCCCGCGGCCCCCATGTCGGGCGCGCAGCTCGACCAGATCGCGCCGCGCGAGGTGCTCGCGAGCACCGCGGTCATCGACTCCGGGATGTTCGGCATGTACGACACCGCACGGTCGCCGAAGCCCACGCCGAGCCGCGCCATCGTCGCGGCCAGCGCGCCCGTCTCGGCGGCGAGCGTGCCCCAGCTCACCTCGCGCCGCGCGACGATCTCGGACGAGAACACGATCGCGGTGCGTTCGGCCCAGCCCGGCTCGGCGGCGCGCCACAGCATCTGGTCGGCGTAGTTGACGGTCGCGCCGTCGAACCAGACCGCGCCCGGCATCTTCGCCTCGCGCAGTACCTCGCGGTACGGCGTGAACGCGCGCATCCCGCAGAAGGTCCAGATCGACGTCCAGAACGCCTCGGTCTCGTCGACCGACCATTGCCACAGCGACTCGTAGTCCGGAAAGTCGAGACCGCGCTCGCGGCGCAGCCAGTCGGTGTAGCGGGTCAGCGTCGCGCGCGCGATGCGCTCGGGCGACGGACGCCAGATCGGCTCGGCGGTGCGGGATAAGGACGAGGACGAGGACGAGGCGGTCATCGGGGAGTCTCCGTGTCTCGGGTCGGATGGGCGTCGCGTCGGCCCGCGGCGGGCGCGCGTCGTCTCAGAAGAAGGCGTGCGCGACCGCAGCCTCGAGCGGCATGCCCGCCGCGTACGCGCGCTGCACCACGGTCCAGCAGTGACGGTACGACGCGCGGTCGTGCAGATCGCCGGCGAAGTCGATCGGGCCCCAGCCCGCGGCCTGCGCAGCGAGCAGGATGCGCCCGGCCCGCTCGACCTCGGCATGCCCCGGGCTCATCGCCTCGACGATCGGCGCGATCTGCGACGGATGGATGCTCCACATGCGCAGGAAGCCGAAGCGCTCGCGGGCGATCCGCGCGTCCGAGCGCACCGACTCCGGGTCGCGCAACGCCAGCGACACGTTGTGCGCAGGCACGACCGCATGCGCCAGCGCGGCCGACACCAGCGCGGTCTTGGCGCGGACCAGCAGCGGATGTTCGAACTGCGCCGGCGAGCGCATCGCGTCGAAGCCGAGCGCGCCGTGGTGGGCGCTGACGAAGTCCATCACGCCGAAGTCGAGCGTCTCGACCTCGGCGAGCGCCGCGATCGCGCCGGCCTGCTCCAGCGCCCCGTGGGTCTCGATCAGCACGTGCACCGGCGGGGCCGCGCAGCCGGCGAGCGCCGAGCGCCGCTCGATGAAGTCGAGCATCCGCGCGACGTCGGCCACGCCCTCGGGCTTGGGCAGCGTCAGGTAGGCGATGCGCTCACCGGCCCCGGCCAGCAGGATCTCGACGTCATCGCGCCAGTGCGGATGCGTGACGTCGTGCACGCGCACGCCGATGCGCCCGCCCGCGTCCGACGTGCCCGCCAGCACCCGTGCGACCATCGTCGCATGCTCGCGCTCGGCGCCGACGGTCGCCCCGTCCTCGCAGTCGCAGGTGAGATCGAAGGCGCCGCGCAGCTCGCGCTGCAGCGCGATCGCCTTGGCGATCATCTTCTCGTTGCCGGCGATGTGCTCGCACGGCGCGATCACCGGCAGCCTTCGGCCCGGCGCGTGGAGCGCATCACGGGGGTGGACAGCGGAAGCGGACGTCGGAGCGCTCATCGCATCGGGGCATCGGGCAACGCGCTCGAAGGTAGCACAGGCCTCGGCGCCCGCCGGGCGCGGCCGTTCCCCGTC
>JBIIPQ010000462.1:0-3607 GCA_044342535.1 Burkholderiaceae bacterium | reverse complement strand
CGACGGCCTTGGGCGCCTCGGTCTTGGCGGCGGGCGCAGGCGTGCCGACCTGGCCGGTGACGGCCTTGGACGAGGCGCGCGCGTCGTCGAGCTGCTTCTGCACGTCGGCCAGCGAGCGGTTCTTCAGCTCGAGCAGCTTCTGCAGGTCGGTGACGTTCTTCTCGAGCTCGTTGATCCGCGAGCCGGCCTCGCGCAGCGCGGCGCTGCGTGCGACGTCCTGCTCGCCGGCACCGGCACGGCTCGTCTGCGAGCCGACCGCCCCGCCCTGCGAGGCGGCGCCGCTGCCCGGACGCGACAGCCGGAGCTGGTCGCCCTGGGCCGAACCCGAGCGGTCTTCGGCGCGCGCGCCGACGCTGCCCGCCGCAGTCTGGCCGGAGCGCGGCGCATCCATCGGCCGCGCGGCCCCTGCGAGCTTCTGGCGGTAAGCCGAGAAGTTGGCGGCCTGCAGCTTGACCTCGCGACCGGCTTCGGCCGGATCGAGCGCGGCCATCGAGCCGGCGTCGGGGATGGACAGCCGGGCCCCTTCGCGGACCAGGTTGAGGTTGTTGTCGATGAAGGCCGACGGGTTGGCGCGGAAGATCGCGACCATCGCCTGGTCGAGGCTCACGCCCTCGGGCTTGGCGCTGCGCGCGATGTTGCCGAGCGTGTCGCCACGCTTGACTTCGACCGAGCCGGCACTCGCCGTGGGGGCGGCGGCCGGACGGGCCGGACGGGCTGCGGGCGCCTCGGCCTGGGGGCGCGGCGCCGGTGCGGCGGCGGGCTGGGGTGCGGGCGCGGCGGCAACGGGCGCGGGCGCCGCGGCGGCGGGCGCGGGCACCTGCACCGGCGTCGCCGCAGGCGCCGCGGTGGCGGGCGCGGTGGGCGCGGCAGCGGCGGCATCGGCCGGCTCGCGGTTGGCGCGCAGCTCCGGCGGATCCAGCAGGAAGGTGTACTCGCGGACGAACTTGCCGGTCGCCCAGTTCAGTTCGAGCAGCAGATCGACGAAGGGCTCGTTGATCGGCTGCGTGGAAGTGATCCGCACGAAGGTGCGGCCTCCGCGCGGCTCGATCGCGAAGCGCAGCGCGGCCAGCGCCGCGTTGTACTCGAGACCGGCCTGGCGGAACGCCTCGGGGGGCGCGAGCTTCGCGCTGAGGGTCTGGCCCTCCTCGCGGGTCAGCGAGGTCACCTCGACCTCGGCGCGCAGAGGCTGACCGAGACCGCTTTGCACGTTGAGCCGTCCGAGACCCGCAGCGTCTACGTTCGCGGACAGCGAAGCGAGGGCGAGAACGACGGCGGAAGCGAGAGTCCGAGGGATCATCGGGTAGGTCTTCTTATCGCGCGAGGCCCGTGAAGTCACGGCTATTCCCCCGGTTTATCGGTCAATTTCGAGCGTAACATCAGTGACTTGCACGGGCAAGCTGACACTCGGCGGGAAGTACGGATGCAACAGTTTCAGCGCTCCAGAAGGATGCGGAGCATCCGACGCAGCGGCTCGGCGGCCCCCCACAGGAGCTGATCGCCGACAGTGAACGCACCGAGGTACTCCGACCCCATCGCGAGTTTGTGAAGCCGCCCCACCGGCACCTTCAGCGATCCGGTGACCGCCGCTGGCGACAGGCGCCGCTCTGACGCCTCGCGTTCGTTCGGCACCACTTCGACCCAGTCGTTGGCGCCGGCCAGGATCGCCTCGACGTCGGCCATCGGCACGTCGCGGCGCAGTTTCACGGTCAGGCCCTGGCTGTGGCAGCGCATCGCACCGACCCGCACGCAGAGTCCGTCGATCGGGATGCTGCCCGGGGAGCGAAACGCCGGACGGCCGAGGATCTTGTTGCACTCGGCCCCGCCCTTCCACTCTTCCTTGCTCTGGCCATCCTCGACCGGCACGTCGATCCAGGGGATCAGGCTGCCCGCGAGCGGCACGCCGCGAAAGGCCGACACCGGCATCGCGGGCGAGCGCAGCGCGTCCGCCACCTTGCGGTCGATGTCGAGGATCGCGCCCGCCGGGTCGGCGAGCTCGGCCGCGACGGCGTCATGCACCGCGCCCATCTGGAGCAGCAGCTCGCGCATGTTCTGGGCGCCGGCGCCGCTGGCCGCCTGGTAGGTCATCGCCGAGACCCACTCGACGAGGTCGTGCTCGAAGAGCCCACCCATCGCCATCATCATCAGGCTGACCGTGCAGTTGCCGCCGATGTAGTTCTTCGTGCCCGCGGCGAGCGCGGCGTCGATGACCTTGCGGTTGACCGGGTCCAGGATGATGACGGCGTCGTCGGCCATGCGCAGCGTCGAGGCGGCGTCGATCCAGTAGCCACTCCAGCCGGAGGCCCGCAGCTTCGGGAAGACGGCGCGGGTCCAGTCTCCGCCCTGGCAGCTGATGACGACGTCCATCTTGCGCAGCGCGTCGATGTCGTCGGCGTGCAGCAGCCTGCCCCCGCCGATCGGCGCATCGCCCCCGGCGTTCGAGGTGCTGAAGAACACCGGCTCGATGTGCGCGAAGTCGTTCTCCTCGCGCATCCGCTGCATCAGCACGGAACCGACCATCCCGCGCCAACCGACCATCCCGACCTTCATCATGTCCTTCCCAGCCTGCTCGATTCGTGGATCAGAGTGCGGCGAGCACGGCGTCGCCCATGGCGACGGTGCCCACCTGCCTGCAACCCGGCTCCGTAATATCAGCCGTGCGGTACCCCTGTGCAAGCACCTTCCGTACGGCGGCCTCGATGCGACCGGCGGCCGCTTCCTCGCCCAGCGAGTAGCGCAGCAGCATGGCCGCGGAGAGGATCGTCGCCAATGGGTTGGCGATGCCCTTGCCCGTGATGTCAGGCGCCGAGCCGTGGATCGGCTCGTACATGCCGAAGGACTTCGCGTTCAGCGAGGCGGACGGCAGCATGCCGATGGAGCCGGTGAGCATCGAGGCCTCGTCGGACAGGATGTCGCCGAACATGTTGCCGGTGACGATCACGTCGAACTGCTTCGGGTTGCGCACGAGCTGCATGGCCGCGTTGTCGACATACATGTGCGAGAGCTCGATGTCGGCGTAGTCCTCGTGGACCTCGATGACGACGTCGCGCCAGAGCTGCGTGGTTTCCAGCACGTTGGCCTTGTCGACCGAGCACACGCGGCGCGAGCGCTTGCGGGCCGCCTCGAACGCGGTCTTCGCGATCCGGCGGATCTCGGACTCGGTGTAGCGCATGGTGTCGAAGCCCTCGCGCTCGCCAGCCTCGTTGATGCGCACGCCGCGCGGCTGGCCGAAGTAGATGTCGCTGGTCAGCTCGCGCAGGATCAGCAGGTCCAGGCCGGCGACGACCTCGGCCTTGAGCGAGGAGGCGTGGGCGAGCTCGGGGTAGACGATCGCGGGGCGCAGGTTCGCGTACAGGTCGAAGTGCTTGCGCAGGCGCAGCAGGCCCTGCTCGGGGCGCATGGCGCGCGGCAGCGCGTCGTACTTCGGGCCGCCGACGGCGCCGAAGAGGATGGCGTCCGAGGCCTCGCACAGCGCGAGCGTGGCCGCCGGCAGCGGGTCGCCCGCGGCGTCGTAGCCGGCGCCGCCGACCGCGCCCTCGGCCATGGAGATGCCCAGACCCAGGGCCTCGATGACACGCACCGCCTGCACGGTGATCTCCGGACCGATGCC